>DYOS01000208.1 GCA_020720405.1 Caldithrix sp.
AATTCCAAATTCCTTCGGTGGTATCGGTGGCTACTTTTTCTTTTTAAGATTTCTCTTCGAACCCAAACCGGGGGTGAAACCCACAGTTGGGGAGAAATCTTTCCTGAAATTTAATCAATGCAACAGCCTGCCTTGCGGGATCGTCCTCTTTTTCGGCTCTTCATTCAGCATGTATAAAAATGAAAAACCCAGGAAAAGACCCTGAAACAAATCAGCATGTCCCGCATGGGCGGGATCAGCATGACTTTGTTCGGCATGACAACATTTTCGTTAATCAATATGTGATGAGTGTTGTCAGGTGAAATCCTTACTCTGCTTCTATCCAGGTTCTTTGTGGCTTTGTGTGAGAACCGTTTTAAAAGCGTGCCCGGTTCGTTAGACCGGCTTTTTGTAAAATTTGCTTGCCTTCCGCCAGCCGATAAACTGCAACCGGGTGTAAAAATCCGGCCAGGTGGCATGAATCCATTTGAGCAGACGGAAGGTAAAGGGTTCATCGTAGGTTCCCACCCATTTTTTCCCGCGCTCCAGCCAGCGGAAGATATGCCCGGCAACTTTTTCCGCAGACGGTGCACTATTAACCCGTTTAGCCCGGATTTTATAGCCCTTTTCATTCAGCCGGTTGACCGGGGCCCAGGCCAGTGGGCCCGAAATCGCACCAGGCCGGTATAAACGCAGACGGACGTTGCCGTTGGTAGCATGGTATATAATCGGGCTGACACCGCTCCAGAAATAGTGGACCGCTATCTTTCCGGCATGATAGACCGGGCCGAAGGCGGAGGGGGCACCGTCGGCAATGGATCCGATGGCGACCACCTCAATCGGGCGGTCGGCCGATAATTCGGCGGCAGCCAGGGCGGCAAATGCCGGAAACTGGTAATTAACCGTCGTCATCTGTGCCAAAAGGTCTGGTAATGGTTCACCATTCGGGCCGGTTTTGGTTTCAATCTGCCCGGCATTGAGAAATAGAATATCCGGTTTTTCATCGATCAGTAATTTGGCGTCTTCAAAACTAACCTGAGGATTGATTTGCAGCCGTGAGAAATAATCACCCTGCAGACCGCTTTGACGGGTTACGCCAACCACCTCAAACCCGCGCTGTAAGTAAAGGCGGCCCAGAGCCTGACCCAGTGTGCCGGAGATTCCGGTTATGACAACCTTTGCCATTTAATGCTCCTTTTGAATGATTTCAGCCACGCGCAGGGCGTTGGCCATAATGGTCAGAGCCGGCGGCGCACCCAGTGAAGTCGGCATAAAACTGCCGTCGGCCACATATAAATTTTCGTAAAAATGCATCCGGCAATCCGCATTCAGCACCGAATGAGCCGGGTTCAGTCCGAAACGCAGGGTACCGACCTGATGTGCCGTGTGCCGCTCTTCTTTTTCGGATGTCCCGCCGACCGTAATCCGGGCACCGGTTTTTCTCAAAATCCCAGCCAGGTGTTTTTTAAAATATCCTGCTCTGAAAATATCATAAGGATGAAAATGATGCCCGATGGAAATTTTTCCGTCCGCTCCGAGCGAGACCCGGTTCGAACCGAGAGGCAAATCTTCAATAACTCCGGCCAGGGTCAGGCTCTTGCGGTAAATCCAGCGGGCCAGACTTTCCGGAATCGGCAAGGGCAGATGATCACGGATAGAGAGTGGCCCCGGAATGGGAATCTCCTGAGCGTAACCCATTTTATGCGGAAAATCGGCGCTGCCAAAATACAAATCATTAAAGCCGAGCTGTTTTGTAAAAATATCCGCTGTGCCGGTGTCTTCAAGGAATAAACCGGAAACCAGCGCTCCGGCATGATACATAAAATTTCTCCCGGTCTGACCGCTGTCATCACGCAAACCACTGCGCAGCAAAATTGCCGGCGATTGAATGGCGCCTGCTGCCACGACAATTATTCCGGCACTTATTATGGTGTGTTCCGCATCATCCAGTTCGACAGCGCTGATTTGTGTACCAGAAGAGTGCAAGCGGTTAACCTTTGCCGCTTCGCGGATTTCCAGCGTGGCGGGACGGTTCGGCGGGCTGAGCAGCCGGTTCCAGGTTGAAGAACGGGCGTGGTTGGGGCAGAGATAACCCGGACAGGTCGGGCAATTCCGGCAAACCGAAAAATCGATGGCCATGGGCAGGTGGAAGGGATGAAAACCGTGTTCGGTAATTGCCCTTTCCAGCCTTTGATTGATCGGGGACAGGGGGAAAACCTGGTTAAGGGCATCCTGTGGCGGATCAACCACAGTAAATTCATCCGTGCTGCGGATAGTGATCTGCATCAGTTGTTCAGCCTGTCGATAATAGGGAAGAAGGGATTGGTAATCGATGGGCCATTGGTGTAATTCCGGCGGCAGGTAATTCCGGTAAAACAGGCCCGGTTCGAAATCGGCGGCAGCCGGGCGCATTAAAACCGCACCGTACAAGCTGCTTCCGCCACCCGGAAGACCGGCGCTAAACATGCGTCTGGCACGGCCGTTGACCCTGTACGATTCAGGATCGTAACCGTTCATCCGGCGCAGCATAAAATCTTCATCCTGACCCTGTTGGGGAGAAATACCGGTTTGACCGCGCTCCAAAAGCAGTACCTTGCGTCCGGCATTGGCCAGAGACCAGGCCGCCATTCCGCCGCCGGCCCCGCTGCCAATAACAATTATATCGTAGTCCATAAATTACCGCATTTACAAAGAAATCAGCTTATCTGAGCAATATCTGAACAATGTTAGGGAAAAGTTAAGAAAAGATTAGAAAAACAGGGCTTGTAAAAAAGTTCATGCAAATGCCAGATATTCAAAACCTGCGCAGAAATACCTGCATTGCTGTTTTGCTTCCACCCACTATTCCAGGTTGTTACAGATTCAAAGATTTCTCTCCCCGATAAATCGGGGATCGAAATGACGACTCAGGGGTT
>DYOS01000209.1 GCA_020720405.1 Caldithrix sp.
TCTGCCATTGGTTCTGATTCCGCAGGCGAATATCTCCTTCAACATAATCGGATTTTTGAACCAGGCTGCCATCGGCCACATCATCAAAATCGCTTTGTGACTGAACGACAGCATAAGATAGGGCCGTATTTGAGAAACCATTACCCGGCCACAGGTGAAACCAGTTCAACCCGCTGGTATTCTGGAAATATTTTACTTCGCCGACCACCGGATTACCAGTGTCTTCCGCATCCTGCTGGCTGAAATTGATTTTGCTGGTGCCGAAGATATTCAGGAATTCCAGCTTATTGTATTTATCCAGATCGTAAACCAGTTTGCCATGCATATCCCCGTAACGGGGTGCAGCGCCGGTGCCAATCGCCTTAACCAGCAGATCGAGATAACTGCGCCGGGCGGAAATCAGCCACGAACCCTGGCCGTTGTTAACCGGACCTTCAGCCGCTCCGCCGAATCCGCCCATGCTCAGATCGAGCTGGGATTCGATCCGTTCGCGGTTGCCCTCGCGGAAATTGATGTCGATAACGGAGGACAGCCGGTCGCCGTAAACGGATGAAAACCCGCCGCTGTAAAAATGGATATCATCGATAAAATCGACATTGAGCATACCGATGGGACCGCCCGAAGCGCCAAGCACAGGGAAATGATTGATATTTGGAATCTGAATATTATCAACAAAGAATGCATTTTCGGCCGGGCTTCCACCGCGAACCATCAGATCATTAGCATTATCAGCGACCTGGGCCGTGCTGGGCAAAGCCATCAGGATGCGGCTGACATCCCCGGCTGAACCCGGGGAACGGCGAATTTCTTCGGAATTGAAGGTAATGGCACTGACCGGTTCATCTTTATCATTCTCGAAAAAGGCGGTCACTACAATGGCATCGGCTTCAAGACTGACGGTGTGCATTTCTGTGCTGACCACTGTGAGGCGTTCCGGTCGTACCATAATATCGGTGCGGGCAACAGACTCGTAACCGATATACTCAAATTGCAGGGTATAACTTCCGGCTGGGACGGCCTCGATTTTAAAATAGCCTTCCACATCCGTGGCGGCGCCAAGTGCTGTTTTTTCGAGTAAAACATTGACCCCGGCCAGCGGCTGCTGTGTCGCCTTTTCAAGAACACGTCCGCTGATGGAACCGGAACCCGCTTGTCCGGCTGTTAATATTGTGCTGAACAGCAGCACGATGGCTAAGACAAAATGTAATCGCATAAAATTTTTCCTTTTTTGTTTTGTGCTCGGCAAGAATAGCACGGGCTCAAACCGGGAGCGTATGAATTTGTAAAAAAGGACGTTCTGATTTAGAAATCCGAACCTTGAAATCATACCGCAGAAGGAAAATGTAAGATTACGCAAAAAGGGAATTGATGATTTTTAGAGACAACCAGCTGTGCTGGAAGAGATGCTGATTCCGCCTGGGCGGGACGGCAAGACACCCCCAAACCTGTCATTCCGTCCCGCAGGTGCGGGATCAGCATGACCTGGTTCAGGTTGAAGTAGTTTTAATAAAAGATCGCCTTTGTACCCATCGGGCTTTGAGCAAATTTTGAAGTTTTAGGCCGCTTTGGACTGGCGGAATTCGGACGGGGTTTGTCCGCTGAATTTTTTGAAGGCTGTATTAAAAGCTGATTTGGAATTAAATCCACAGTCCATGGCAATAGCCAGGATGGAGTAATGATCAAAGCGGGGATTGAGCAGGCTTTCCTGTGCCGTTTTAATTCTGTAAGCATTTACAAAATCATAGAAATTCTGGTTGAATTGTTCATTGATTACCTGAGAAAGCTGCCAGGCCGGAACACCAGTCATTTCAGCCAGGCTTTGAATTTTCAAATTACTGTCCAGAAAGGGCTTTTCAGCCTCCATCACTTTAATTAACTGCCTGCTAATAGATCCCGCCCGTTCGGTGGAGAGTTGTGAATTTTCATATCGTCTGGCCATCACCGGCTCCTCACGTCCTACAAAAATATCCGGCTGCCGCCAGCTCAGAAATGTACTGGTCAGCAAAAATGACGAAACAGAGAGTCCGAGCAACAGGTTGCCGTATTCATACACAAAATATTCCTGACCGACATTCAACAAGCCGAAAAAGACAGTTAACATAAGAAAAACGGCGACCACACCACGGATTGTATTTTTAATCCAGCGCAGGGAGATATACTCAATACTTGAAAAATTACCCTTAACATTTTCCATATGGGCATTAAGCAGTCGGTTTGTCAAATACATGTATACAAAAATATGAATGGCGAAAAGCGGTGAGGCTACCCGGTCAATAAACCAGCCGGCCTGCGCCCAGTTTTCAACTATGGCAATTTTTTCCGAAGCGCTTTTCAAAAGGACCGGGGATAAAGCCAGCAGGTAGAGGATAAAGGGCGCCAGATGCAGCAGATGTATTGGTTTCCAGTGAAAGCGAACGGTGCTCAGACGTTTTACATAAAAAAATAATAGTGGTCCAAACAGAAACACAAAGGCACTATTGATAAAAAGCAGATGCGGTATTTGTAAATAATAACCTTCACCGACGAGCACAGTATGGACAATACTTAGTCCGAAGCTGATCTGCAATAGTCCGAACAGGCGGTTGGCGCTGCGGTTGCCGTGTGACCGGAGAATCAAGGCGCTGCCGAACAAAACACCCTGAAATATGCCAAACAGAATGATCAAGGTTGACAATTGCACGATATCTCCACTTTTTAAAAAGGCTTTTGACCTGAGCAACTTCCTGCAATTTATATAAAAAGCAAGATAGGTGCAGGAAGTTTTTCATCTCATCGGAGGAACCTCAAAAACAGACCGGTTCCTGGTTTATGCGGTTTAACAAACAAGACGATATTTTGTATATTGCCGT
>DYOS01000057.1:0-2639 GCA_020720405.1 Caldithrix sp.
CGTTGCACTTTTTCATAGTCGGCGCGGGCCATGAGGCGGGACAGTTCGGCAAATTTAACTTTCGGCTCCCAACCCAGTACAGTTTTGGCCTTTGAGGCATCACCAATCAGCAGATCGACTTCGGTTGGGCGGTAATAACGGGGATTGATGCCGACCAGCGCTTTGCCGGTTGCTGAGTCCATACCTGTTTCATCCGGACCGCTGCCCTGCCAATGCAGTTTTATACTCAATTCATCAAAAGCTAATTCGATAAACTCGCGCACGGTATGGGTTTCACCGGTGGCCAGGACAAAATCATCGGGCTGGTTCTGCTGCAGCATACGCCACATGCCTTCCACATATTCGGGAGCGTAACCCCAGTCGCGTTTGGCATCCAGATTACCAAGCAGAAGCTGATCCTGCAGACCGTGTTTAATGCGGGCGGCAGCGCGGGTGATTTTGCGGCTGACAAAGGTTTCGCCGCGGCGTGGCGATTCGTGGTTGAACAGGATACCGTTACAGGCAAAAATATTATAGGCTTCGCGGTAATTGACAATAATCCAGTAGCCATAAAGTTTGGCTACGCCATAGGGTGAGCGGGGATAAAAGGGCGTCTTCTCATTCTGGGGAATTTCCTGTACCTTGCCAAACAACTCAGAGGTGGAAGCCTGGTAAAAGCGGGTTTTCAGTCCCGTTTCACGCAGGGCATCGATAAAACGCAGGGTGCCGATGCCGTCCACTTCGGCGGTGTATTCGGGCACTTCAAAGGATACTTTGACATGGCTCTGGGCAGCGAGATTATAGATTTCATCGGGTTGGATTTTCTCCAATAACCGGTTCAGATTGCTGGAGTCGGTCAGATCGCCGTGATGCAGAAAGAGTTTTACATCATGAATCTGCGGGTCATTAAAAAGATGGTCAATCCGTCCGGTGTTAAAGGAACTGCTGCGACGGATAAGTCCGTGTACTTCGTAACCCTTTTCAAGAAGAAGTTCGGCCAGGTAGCTGCCATCCTGCCCGGTGATACCGGTGATGAGGGCTTTTTTCATGTATTTACGATTTCCTTCCTTCCCAAGACCTTTATACACTCAGATCAAAATTATTTTTGATATACTGAAGAATTTTCATAAAAGCCTGATTTTGAAATTCATTGCTACTTGAATGCCAATCGGCTTCTATCCGGTCATACAAATTGATGTCCATCGAAAGTCTATGACCAATTTGCAGAGATTTCAGAAGTTCCAATGTTTGGGGGCTGAGGCATTTGTAGCATAACATAGAAATTGTTCTTTGGGGACACCGCTGATCAAAGAGACGAAGGCCGCCGTACGTTTATCAAGTTCACGGGCTGATTTCGCTGCCTGAACGATGCTCTCCATGGGATAAAATTTATAGATCAGTTGCCAGTCCGGATAAAGCCCGTATAGTAAAACTTTCAGAATGATATAGCGGTCATGTTTAAGCGGATCAAGATCATCCGGATTCGTATCCCAGAAGAGATGTTTGGAAAATTGACTGATAAAATTTTTATCCAACTGCATTATTAATTTAAAGCCTGGGATGGAGGAGCATTTGAATTGAAGATCAAAAGAGCAAACCGGGTATTTCGGCTGATTATTTTAATCCCGGATTCGATGTTTTCACACGATGAGCTTGTGCTTCTTCGAAGGTCCTAAATTTAAAAACACCTTTTTCATTTTGAAGCGGATGAAGCTTTTCCATCAACCGAAACAGATCAGCTACCTGTTGATAATATTTTTCATCCGGATTGAAATTCCACAGGGCGCGTTCGGCTTCTTCAAATGTTTTGAATTTTTGTATAGCCATCGGTTTTACTTCTCTCCGCCAATCAAACCGGCTAAATTATCATTGTACACTGACCGTAAGGCATCTTTCAGCCGTGTGATGTTCTCATCGGTTCCATTTAGCATTAAATCCATATCCTGTGTTGTTCTCGGACAACCATACAATACAACAGCGTATCCACCGATCAGGATATATTCAACATCATACTTATTTAATGCTCTGATGATAATTTTAAATTTATTAAATAAATCCATGTAAAATTCAGCTTCTAAATCTGGTTAATCCAGTCTGATTAATCCATAAATTTGGGCTAAAGCCCGGGGGAGTAAGCTCTCTTTAACCCCTGTCCCGCAGGTGCGGGATGGGGCTATATCGTACTCCCTGATCTTCATAGACTTTAGTCCATAAAAAAATTCATTTATGAATTATTAAGGATAGAATCAGAATATTTAGGACTTCTTTTCATTTCTAATCACTGTATTTTGTATTTCCTGGACAATGGAGCGGATTACACCTATTTATAGGCTGGTGTGGATTAAATTCCAGGACTGCGGTGAGAAGGAAACCAGCAATTTAATTATTGTTTTTAATAAGGATTCCTGCCCGGTTGGATTTATATAGATTTCTCCAAGTTTTTCGCGGAGACGCAAGAATTCACGAAGTTTGTTTTTGGGAATAATCGGCACGGTCAGGTCAATTAATTCATAAGCTCTTTCCAGTGCTGGTGTTACCCGATTAAGGTCATTTATCTTTATTCCGTTATGTGCCCGGTTGAGTTCATTGGCAATCAACAGATAATGCTGATATTCCGGGTAAGTTTTCCATTTTTCTAAAGTCATTGGGTAGTTTCTTTT
>DYOS01000057.1:2739-17135 GCA_020720405.1 Caldithrix sp.
CATGCGCCTCGAAAACTTGTTCCGCTCCGGCGGAATGAGGTTTATTTCAAAGCTTTTATCTTTCATCCTTAGTCTTTAATCCTATCTCTTTCCACGGCTCCGCCCTGTCAATTACAGGGCTTAAAAAAAGCCTGCACCGGGTAAAAAAAAATCGAAACCAACGGCGCCGGTTTCGATCATTCATAGTGATCGAGAAAGACGGGTCTAATTTATTAAACCAACTTTCTCAGGCAAGTTTATTTTTAGTTAAGCGAAGTAAAAACAATCGTCTATCCGTGCTTTGAATCAATCTCAAACAACGATCCGGATATAATCCAGCAGATGCTCAACCGACTCATCCACGGACATCCGGGTTGTATCGAGCAGCAGCTCCGGATCTTCCGGTTCTTCATAGGGTGAGGAGATGCCGGTAAAATCGCTGATTTCACCATTTTTGGCTTTTTCATACAAGCCTTTGGGATCCCGCCTGGCACAGGTTTCCAGATCGGCCCGGACAAAGACCTCAGCAAAATGTCCCGCGCCGGCTTTCTCCCGGGCGAACTGACGCATTTTGCGGAACGGTGAAATAAAGGAGACCAGAGTTATCATTCCGGCATCAGCAAACAGAGCGGAAACTTCGGCGATACGGCGGATATTTTCATCGCGGTCGGCATCGGAGAAACCAAGATCACTGTTCAAACCATGGCGGACATTATCACCATCCAGCCGGTACACCCAGTAGCCTTCCTCTAACAACCGTTTCTCAACTTCCACGGCAATAGTCGATTTTCCCGAACCGGAAAGGCCGGTCAGCCAGACGACCAGCCCTTTCTGACCCAGCAATCCCCGGCGCTGTTCCGGATTTACCTTGCCGTTGTGCCAAACTATATTTTCACGTTTTACCATGGCCGGAAAATGATTCCTTTGGTTTGGAGCATTTTTTTAACCTGATCCACGCCCTCTTCCGGATCAACATCATCGGAGAGTCGCAGGTCTTCAACGATATCTGTGGTTTTATTATCACCGACCCAAATCGTTTCGATACGGTCCGGATTGATGGCGGTTTTGATGATTTCAAGATCATCCTGATTCAGCTCAACGGCTGTCACAATCAGAATAATACCGGCATCGAGCATGATATAGGCCACCTCGGATAAGCGCCGGATATGTTCTTCCCGGTTGGTCTTCAACCCATCTTCCTTGATATCGGCATCTACCCCGTATAACACATTGCCGATACCGAGGAAATAGACTTTTTTACCCTCATCAAACAATCGTTTTTCCAGTGCTTTTGCCACCTGCTTTTTATGGTCGTGTTTTTCACCGGTAACCAGAATCAGGGAGGCCCGCTGGTTGTATTGTTCATAGCGCCGCTCAAGCGGAATATGACTCGGCTCCCATTTATAATTGCGCATAATAACCTTATCGCGCATCCAGGTTTGCTTGTCTTCCAGCACTTCACGGATAATGCCGCCGCCCCAGATTTCATAATTATCGATTAAAACAAAACGGCTGGTGGCTGCAAACTGATCGGCCAGGTCAAAAGCAATGGCTTTATTAACTTTGATAATACATTCGGCTACGTCATTGCGGTTGATGCGGTCGTTTTTATCACCGGATTCCAGATTGGAGGCGTCAATCACCCTGAGAATTTCTTCAACCCGGGCATTGACCTTGGCCGTGCCGATCTTCAGAAGATAATCCTTCTTACGGATCAGCGGATCGCGGCCCAGCCAGAACAGACTGACTTTAAAGCGGGTACTGACCTGTGGTTTTGGTTCACCGCCGATGGTGACCATCTCACCGCGGGTGACATAAATCTGCTCGCTGGTGGTAAAACCGGCAGCCTGCCCGGCTACAATCTCACTGCGCAGCGGATGATTAAATTCTTCAAGCGAGTTGACCCGGGTCTTTTTCCCGGAGGGATAAAAAACAACTTCATCCCCGGCTTTTAAGCGGCCGGCTTCGATGGTTCCGGCGATGATCCGCCGGTCGTCACCCTTGTTGGTAAATTTATAAACATCCTGTACCGGCATGCGGAAAGGTTTATCCAGCGGCGCCGGTTCTTTACTAAATTCATCCAGTACCTGCAGAACGGTCCGCTCCCGGTGCCAGGTCATGTGAGCAGAAGCGGCGGCGATATTATCGCCTTCGCGGCCGCTGACCGGGATAAAGGCATAGGGCGTGACATTAATTTTTTCTAAAAATGTGGTGTATTCGGTGACGATTTTGCGGTAAACCTGCTCATCATAGCCAACCAGGTCCATTTTATTGACCAGGACGGCAAGCTGTTTAATCCCCAGCATAGCCATCATATAACCATGGCGGCGGGAGTTTTCACGGACACCTTCCGCCGCATCGATCACCAGCAGTGCCGATTCGGCCCGGCTGGCGCCGGTAATCATATTCTTGAGAAATTCGATATGGCCGGGCGCATCGATAATGATGTAATGCCGTTTTTGGGTTTTGAAGAAAACCCGGGCCGAATCGATGGTGATACCCTGCGCCTGCTCATCTTTCAGGGCATCAAGCAGAAAAGCATATTCAAAAGGCTTTGAATTGATCCGGCAATTTTCACGGACCTGATCCAGTTTGCCCTTGGGCAGTGAATCGGTATCGGCCAGCAGCCGCCCGATAATCGTGCTTTTGCCGTGGTCAACATGCCCGGCGATAACAATATTCATCTGTTCACGATTTTCAAGTATTTCAGCCATGATATTCTAATCCTTTTTTTTGCCTACATATAACCATCACGACGCAGCGTTTCCAAACCACCGCCATCCTCCTTATCCTGAGCCCGGCCGGAGCGTTCGGCTATATTGGAGAATTTTCCGCTGCGCAGTTCAAGTATAATATCATCCACATTCTTTGAGGTGGATTCAACCGTAAAAGTACAGGGGTAACAACCTAGTGAACGGTAACGTTGTCCGCTGCCGTGATCATAATAGAGCGAAACCGTCGGGATATTTTCGCGGCGGATATACTCCCAGATATTCAGCTCGGTCCAATCAAGCAGGGGATGGATACGGAGATGGGTGCCGGGGGCAAAATCGGTTTTGTACTGATTCCAGAATTCGGGCGGCTGTTCGCTGATATCCCAGTTGCTCTGCCGGTCGCGCGGTGAAAAATAGCGCTCTTTGGAACGGCTGCCCTCCTCATCGGCCCGGGCACCGACAATGACACCGGTAAAAGCTTCGGTGTTGCTGTCCACTTCATATTTGCCGCTGGAATGATTGAGCCGGTAACGTTTCCAGGTGCCGGCCAGGGTATGCTTCAGCGCCTCAGTTTTCAGGTTACGGCAGCAGGCGATACGGTCCACATTGCCGTCCGGAAAGGTCTGCTTGTTCTGCAGCGCTTCCTCATTCTGGCCGTAAATCATGTTCAGGTTCCATTCCATGGCCAGGCGGTCACGGTATTCGATCATCTCCGGTATTTTGTAAGCCGTGTCGATGTGAATCAACGGAATCGGGACATGACCAAAAAAGGCTTTGCGGGCCAGCCAGAGCAGCACGGTACTGTCTTTGCCGATAGACCAGAGCATACCCAGGTTTTTAAAATTGCTGTAAGCCTCGCGCAGGATATGGACGCTTCTGCTTTCCAATTGATCTAAATGATCCATGGAGTCTCCTCTTTATAGCTCAAATCGATTTTTGACATATTGAAATATCTCAGTGGCCGCCTGTTCCGGGGTTTTGGAACGCATATCAATATTCAGCTCAGGCGCAACTGAATCTTCGAAAGGGAAATGCAGCCCGGGTACATGCTGGAAGTCACCTTTCCGGGCTTTATCATAGAACCCGGACGGATCGAAACGGCTGATCGTTTCGGGATCATTATCCAGATGGACTTCGATAAAATTATTGGCCTGACTGCGGATAAACTCACGGCTTTCCCTGAAGGGTGAGACAAAGGAGGCTATGCAGCTGATGCCGTTTTTTTCCAGCATGGCTGCCAGATGCCCGACCCGCTTGATATGGGTGTTAACTTCCTCGTGGCCGAATCCGGTTTCGGGAAATAAGGGTCTTACATCATGACTGTCCAGTAATTGCAGTTTCAGCTTTCGGTTCTTTAACTTTTTGTAAACCAGTCCGGCAACAGTGGTTTTCCCGGAGCGCGGAATTCCGTTTATCCAGAGCACAAAGCCAGGAAATTCACGCTTGCCGAAGGAAAGATGATCCCACAACCGCTCGTGGAAGTAGTACAGAAGCAATTTAGCAACCATTTCCAGTAAACCGACTTCAATGGCTGTTTTCAGTTCTCCGGTAAATAGATAGACCAGCAGGGTGGTGGTTAGTGTAGCCCAGATGCGCCAGGAGATCGTTTTTGTAATGGTGCGCAGTTTTGAATCACGGTACATATGGTTAATTCCGGTTAAAATAATCCTTGTTCTGTTTTTCCCCCGCTCTGCTTTCGAAGATTCTGGTCAGAACTTGAGGCATCCACAGGGTGATCGTTAAAAAAATCATGGTCAGCAGGTACAGAAACGGTGTAATGCGCCAGTTCAGGCTTAATCCGGCAACCGAGATCACGATCAGGGCAGCGGAAATCAGATAGCCGGCGTTCCTGCCCCTGAGATTCCGCATATTCCGGTTATCGGTCGTTTTTGTTTTATTTTCAGATTGGTTTGACATCAGACCTGTTTATTTCTACAGAAAGTGCCTGGCGCAGGCCGTCGATCTGGACAACCAGCCGCGAGGCCTGTCGTTTTTCAATAATGACACCGCTGGCGCCGGAAAATGGCCCATCGATGACGCTAACCGGCTGGCCGATCTGCTGCCAGGGTTCTGGCTCAGGTTTTCCGCCGCCGGCAATAATAATTTTTAGTGTTTCGATCTGCCAATCCGGAATCGGCGCCGGCTCGCCGCGGAAACTGATAATGCGGACAATTCCGGGCAACGGCAAAATTTCGAAGCGGTCACGGTAGTCAAAACGGATAAACAGGTAACCGGGAAGCAGCGGGAATTCAACCATTTTTACCCGGTCTTTCCACTGCCGGCGGCGCATTTCCAGCGGCAGGTAGGTTTCGTACTGCCTTTCCTGCAGGGCTAAAAATACTTTCTTCTCATGGCGCGGTTTTGTATACAGCGCAAACCATTGCATCATTTGGTTCGACCAGTGTCCCTTTGTTTACAGAAAAATAATTTAAGGGCAGGATCATTCGTCTGCTTGTTTTTAATCACACCACAAACGCCGTCAGAATACAATCGTGCACATCCCTGATCGAACGGATCGGCCCGGAATTAAGATTAGTCAGCAAAAAAGCATCGTCGAAGGTGTGCATCCCGGTGTGGATGGTTTTATCCAACAGAGAGGTCGACCAGAGCTGCCCTTTCAGATCATAACCGGGCTCGGCCACGGCCAGCAAATCCGGCAGATGCAGCCGCACCTCCGGCCGGATATCCCGGGCCGGGTATGCTTCTTCTGTCAGCAGGACTTTTTTTATAATTTTTTCGCCGCTTAGCGGATGTCTAAGCGCGGTCAGTTCCCGGGCGATTTCATGGAGCAGTTTTTCAAATCCCGGACCCGGCGCCACGCTGCCGCTGCGTTCCCTGTCCTTCCGGTTAATATAAATACGTCCCGGGTAGAGAGCATAAGCCCGGCTTTGCGGATGAAGATCGTGCAGCGATTGCGGGATTGGTTTTGTAAAACGAAGCCAGTTTTTTTCCCAAAGCCAGCGGTTCAGGTATACCTCGGCCTTCAAACCGGTAAAGCCATGATCGGAAAGCATAACCAGACCGGTGCTCTGCGCCAGGCCGCCAATTAAGCGGGCTAAGAACCGGTCTATCTTCTGATAGATTTCAAAAACCGCAGCATGCCAGGGATTGCTTTCATCCTGAATCTCATCCCAGAAAAAATGCTGCAGTCGGTCGGTTTCCATAATATGCAGCATGAAAAAATCCCAGTCTTCCCTTTTGAAATAATCCTGGGCGGCTTCCAACCGGCGGTCGAGCACCTCATGCAGATGAGCAAGAAAAGCGCTGCGGTTTTTCCGGGCCAGAGCCACATCGGCATCGATAATATAGCCGCGGTTTTTCAATTCCTGCCCAAAAGCAGACGGCCAGGTTCCGCTATCAAGATCATTGCCAACAAATCCGCAGACGGTCATTCCGTTTACCGGACGCGGCGGCCAGGTCATCGGCACATTCATGGCAAAAACCCGGCGGCCCTGGCGGGATAATTTCTCCCAAAGCAACGGGGCAGTTATAAAATCACCCTTGGGCACATACCAGTCCATGCTTTGCGGATCACGATAGGTAAAGCCGAGAATCCCGTGTTGTTCGGGCGGCAGACCGGTCATAAAGGAAGCCCAGGCCACAGAAGAAACCGGAGGCTGCTCAGACAGAATTTCTTTGAAGTTTAATTTTCCAGCTAATCCGGCCAGGAACGGCAAACGATTTTGTTTCAGCCAGCGGGAAAGCAGCGAATACGGTAATCCGTCGAGGGCTATAACAGCAACACGTTCAAACAATACAGGTAAATCCTTTCTCTATCAGCGTAGCGGCGGGCTTTAGTCCCTGCGGCAGAGGCAGCCCCATCCGCTGCAGAATCTGCGGAGCAACCTTCGTAATTTCCAGTTGACCGGCAGCCGCCGATATGGCCGGCCCATTGACGATGTATAATCCTTCAAAAGCATGATTGGCGCCATCCGGACCGGTATCGTTGGCACTCAGAAATAACTGTTCATCGCCAAACCGGGCGGAAAGACGCAGATGCAGGTCGTTCAGGTAAAGCAAACCGTCCGGGGCAATACCATTTACGGCGCGGAAAACCCGGCCGGGGCGGAGGATCTCTGCCTTCATCGGTCGTCCGTCCATTAAAATATAATTATTCAAACCATGAGCAATTTCATCCAGCAATTTGTCCGTTTCGGCAGCGGAAACATCCCGCTGCAGACGATTGATAAATAGACGGCCGTAGTATCCGCCTTCGGCCCAAACCCGTGTTTTGTGCCGGTCCATGGACTGATGCAATGATCCGTCCGGGGTAGTCAGGTACAGGTACCCGTTTAGCTGCAGCCAGTTATTGATAGCGAAAGCACCATGAAAAGATTTGGCACCATGATCGGAGACGATCCAGATATCGGTGTTGCTATCTGCAAATTCAAGTAATCGGCCAATCTCAGCATCGAGCAGAATATAGTATTCGAGCAGGGCATCACGGTACGGTGAACCGGGGATAAATCCGGCGCTGTCTTCCATGAAATGATGCCAAAGGCCGTGCTGCAGACGATCCAGACCAATTTCGACCATCATAAAAAAGCGCCAGTCGCGTTTACCCAGAAAATAGCGGGCAGCACGAAAACGGGCGGTGGTCATGCTGCGTACCTGACGAACCAGTTCATCCGGGGCGATGCTGCGGAAATTGGCAACATCGAACTGGTAGTCCGGAAAAAGCTTTTCAAAACCGGCACGCAGGGTCGGCGGCTGAATAAAATTTACTGCACCGGGCGGGGTTAGCGGACCCGAAACCAATACGCCATTCAGCGGACGCGGCGGCCAGGTCAACGGTACGCCAAGGACAATGGAGGGCAAACCGGCGGCGGTCATCAAATCCCACAGGCGCGGAAATTTGACCAGATCTGCATTTGCGGTTGACAATTCCGGCGAGTTGGTACTGAGACGGTTGCGGAAGCCGTAAATACCCAGTTCACCGGCATCCCGGCCGGAGGTCATTACCGCCCAGGCCGGGACAGTAATCGGCGGATGGCAACTGCGCAGAATGCCCGATTGTCCGCTTTGGCGGAGACGGGTTAGATTGGGCAGGCGGTCAGCCCAGCGCTCAAAAATCAATTGAGGCGCCGCGCAATCTAAACCGATGATCATTGTTTTTAAGGTCATAGGCTTTTAAAAATCAGATATTTGCCACATAATATTTAGCCACCAATGGTATTTGGAATTGGGAATTGGTGAACGCAAATTTTTCGTCCACGAATGACCCGACAGAGCCGGGCACAGCACGAATTACCATGAAGTAAAACTCCCTGGCTGTTTAGTTTTTTTATTTTTTATTTTCCAGCCACAGATAGACACTGATATGTCACTCTGAACCATGTCATGCCCAGTCGGGATCGGCATGACAACAAGGACCTGTCATTCTGAGGAGCAAAGCGACGAAGAATCCCATCAAAAAAAATAAGAGAGATGCCGATCCCGCTGGGGCGGGACGGCATGACATTCTTCGGCAGGTCAGCAAACTTTACCCCCTGCCATCCCCCTGATACAATAGGGGGACATAAAAAAATCCTTCCCGTTTTGCATCAGGGAAGGTGGCTTCACGACGCAGTCGGGAAGACGGATGGGTAAGGATTTCATCTTTCTTCACTTCTAGCCTTCGATCAGCTCAGGAGAACGCCTGGCTCAGTGCAGACTTTTATCTTTTATCTTCCTTATTCAGCTTTCCGGTATTTCTCATGGCGGTACATTTCCAGAGCCTGCGCTACGGCTTCACCAATCTGTAAGGAGCCGTTGCCCCGCCCGGGCAGGATACCGGGTCGGGCTTTGCCGTGAAAATCACTGCCGCCGCTGACGCATAAATGTTCCCGGCGGGCAAATTCGAGTAAAAATTTCCGGAAATAGCGGGTATGCGATGGATAGTAAACTTCAAGGCCATCCAGTCCCAGCTCCTTCAATTTCAGAATTTCCCGGCCCAGCCGGTCGTACTGGATAAAGCCGAGGGTGAAGGGATGAGCCAATATAGCCAGCCCACCGGCCTGATGAATAACCTCAATTGCTTCATCGATTTTCATCTTTGTTTTTGGTACATAGGCCGGACCGCCTCTGTTCAGCCAGTGGTTAAAAGCCTGGTAAATATTGGAGATAATGCCCTTCTCGACCATCAATTGGGCAATATGCGGCCGGCCGAGAGAACCGCGATGACCTTTCTGCTCCAGCTCCGGCCAGGAAACAGGATGCCCCATAGCAGCAATTTTATTTACGATCTCCTCGGCCCGGTTTAATCTGCCCTGTCGCAGCCAATCCATTTTGGTCAGCAAAAGCGGATTGCCGGTATCGATAAATAAACCAAGCAGGTGCAGATGAGCAGTGCCTTCCAGCGGATAGTCGATACTGAGTTCAACACCTGGAACGATAGTCAGATTCGTATTTTCAGCAGCTTGTCCGGCCTCATCGACGGCATCAATGGTATCATGATCGGTGATACCGAGAAAGCCAACCTGATGCTTTATGGCCAGAGCTATCAATTCAGCAGGCGAAAGTGATCCATCGGAAAAATAGGTATGGGTATGCAGATCAGTAAACATTAAAAATAACCGAGGTCTTTCAGGCGGGAATTTACATCTTCTTCAAAACCCTGCGCACCGTCATCATCCTGCATGTTCAGGTATTCGGTCAGGATAAAAGAGATCAGCGCGGACATATCGGTAAAGCTGCTTTCTTGTAGAAAATGTTCAAGATCGTTGTATAACTGATCTGTAATCTGAATTGGCTTCATGTTTTACCTTATTTGAATAGACAGAGTTTTGATGCGGCCAAGCTAAAAATGAAACAGGAAAAATAAAAACAAAACCGCCCCGTCAGAAACCGGAGATTCTGGCGGGGCGGATAAAGAAAAGGAAAATACCTTTTTTAGGCTTTTACAATCTTATCGCGATGTGATAAGACATCTTTGGTCGCATTCCGCGAATCAACAACCAGCCGGGAATGTTCAACAATCAAATTCCAGTCATAGACCGAGTGATCGGTTGAAATCAGCACACAATCATAGGAGGCAAGATTAGCCGGTGTTAAATCAACACTTTTGCGCTTGATATCATACATACGCATGCTGGGCAGCTCGGGAATCAACGGATCGTTATAATCCACAGTGGCGCCTTTTTCCAAAAGAATTTCCATCAGTTTAAAGGAAGGCGACTCACGCGGATCGTCAATATCCTTTTTATAGGCAGCGCCAAGAACCAGAATTTTTGATCCCTTCAGACTCCGGCCGTGTTCATTCAAAGCGTCCATAACTTTCTGAACCACCCAGAACGGCATACTGGTATTGATTTCACCAGCCAGTTCGATGAAGCGGGTGCTCATTTCATATTCACGGGCTTTCCAGGTTAAATAGAACGGATCAATCGGAATGCAGTGTCCGCCAAGCCCGGGGCCGGGATAAAAAGGCATATATCCAAACGGCTTGGTTGATGCAGCCTGAATAACTTCCCAGACATCGATGCCCATTTTATCAAGAATCATTTTCATCTCATTAACCAGGGCAATGTTCACACTTCGGAAAATATTTTCGAGCAGTTTAGTCGCTTCCGCGGCCTGGCTGCTGGAGACTGGAATGGTTTTGACAATAACTTTTTCATAAAGGGCCACCGAAACCTGACGGGCGTATTCATTATTGGCGCCAACGACTTTCGGAATAGTCCGGGTATTATATTTCGGATTGTTCGGGTCTTCCCGTTCCGGTGAAAAGGCTACCCAGAAATCCACATCGGGTGTGAGACCCGATTTGGCCAGAATTGGCTTTAGAACTTCTTCGGTTGTTCCGGGATAGGTTGAGCTTTCCAGGACAATCAACTGACCTTTGTGGATATTCGGATAGAGCGCCTCGGCGGTGCCGGTAATATAGGACATATCCGGTTCACGCTGTTTGGTCAGTGGAGTCGGAACGGCAATAAGGACGGCATCAACTTCGGAAATTTTCTTAAAATCCGTTGTCGCCTCGAATAGTTTGGAATCGCGGACCGCTTTAATCCGCTGTTCAGAGATATGCTTAATATAAGACTGACCGGCGTTCAGCTTTTCTACCTTCTTCTTATCAATGTCAAAACCGATGGTTTTAAAACCCTGTTCGACAAATTCCATAAGCAGAGGTAAGCCAACATAACCCATACCGACAACGCCGACAACCGCTTTGTTCTCTTTGATCTTATTCAGTAAATCCATATTCACCTCTATGTTTTGATTTAAGCTTTTACAAAAAATTCAGGCATCGGGCGGCCAATTGAGAAATAGTCAAAGCCCTGTTTTTTCATCCGTGCCGGATCATACAAATTACGGCCGTCAAAGATGACCGGTGTTTTCAGCAACTCTTTGATCAGGTTGAAATCCGGTTCCCGGAATTGATTCCATTCGGTCATAATGACCAGGCCATCGGCCTGCTCCAGCGCTTCATACCGTTTATCTAAAAGTATAATTTCCTTGCCAACATGACCGCCGAAACGCCGTTCCGCTTCATGCAGGGCTTCCGGATCATGAGCATGGATCGTAGCGCCAGCCGCGATCAGTCCGTCAATCAGGTTGATGGCCGGTGCTTCACGCATGTCATCGGTTTTGGGTTTAAAGGACAAACCCCAGATGGCGATGGTTTTGCCTTTCAGGTCATTTTTGAAATAACTTTTTATCTTTGGCAGCAGAACGGTTTTCTGCAGGTCGTTTACTTCTTCTACAGCCTGCAGAATTTTCAACTCACGCCCATAATCCTTAGCTGTTTTGATAATAGCTTTAACATCCTTCGGGAAGCAGGAACCACCGTAACCGGTACCGGCGAAAATAAAAGCCGATCCGATACGGCTGTCTGAACCGATACCGCGGCGGACATTCTCAACATTGGCACCGACCACATCGCACAGATTAGCCATCTCATTCATAAAGGAAATTTTGGTAGCCAGCATGGCATTCGCCGCATATTTGGTTACCTCGGCACTTTTGGTATCCATAACCAGAATGGGTTTCCCGGAACGGACGAATGGACCATACAAATTGCGCATCACTTCGGCAGCACGTTCGCTCTCGGTGCCGATAACCACCCGGTCCGGTTTGAGAAAATCATCCAGGGCAGCGCCTTCTTTCAGGAACTCAGGATTGGATACCACATCAAATTCCAGTTTGGTGTGTTTGCTGATTTCGGCCCGTACCTTGTCTGCTGTGCCTACCGGAACCGTGCTCTTATCAACCACAACTTTATAGCCGTTCATGTGTTTTCCGATATCCCGGGCTACAGCCAGTACATATTTCAGATCAGCCGAGCCGTCCTCATCCGGCGGTGTGCCGACGGCAATAAAAATGATTTCGGATTTTTCAACACCTTCTTTTATATCGGTTGTAAACAGGAGGCGCTCTTCCCGGGCATTGCGCTCGACCATTTCTTTTAGCCCCGGTTCATAAATCGGAATCTCATTCCGTTTCAGCATGTCGATCTTGTGCTGATCCACATCCACACAGATGACATCATTTCCGGAATCGGCAAAGCAGGCGCCGGCCACGAGACCAACATATCCGGAACCGACAATTGTAACTCTCAAACCAGTCTCCTTTTGAATTTATTCAGTAAATAGATTTTATTAAGCAGTAGCCATTTATGCCTGGCTGCGGGAAACGCGGCGTTTCTTTTTCTGCCCCGGTTTTGAATAATAATGGTAGTAATAGTAGTAATAATAAGAACCATACATACTTTCTACATCAACATTATTCAGGAGTACACCGAGAAAACGGGTATCGACATTATCAAGCAGGACATGAGCCCTGGCCAACGCTTCACGGTTAGTCTGCCCGGAGGAAACAACCAGGATGGTTCCATCCACTTTTGTGCTGAGGATGGCGGCATCGGTCACCGCAATAACCGGCGGACTGTCGATGATGATTATATCGTAATCTTCCTGCAGTTTATTAAGAAGATTCTGCATTTTTTGTGAGGCTAACAGTTCAGACGGATTGGGCGGCAGAATTCCGCTGGTCACAATTTTCAGATTTTCCAGAAAAGTATCTTTGGCCAGCGAAGAATAGGGTATGGTATCCATCATCAGATTGGTAATACCGTTGTCTTTTTCCAAACCAAAGATGGAATGAACTACCGGCCGGCGCAAATCGCCGTCGATCAGCACCGTCCGGTTTCCGGTCTGGGCCATGGCAATAGCCAGGTTGGCTGCCGTAGTCGATTTTCCTTCTTTCGGACCGGAACTGGTGATCAGAATGGTGCGCAGTTTTCTCTCCACTTTACTGAACTGAAGATTGGTACGAAGCGTCCGGTAGGCCTCGGAAATAGGCGATTTGGGATCGAGGTGGGTAATCAGCCGGGCTTCAATTTTGCGGCCTTCCATCGGTCCCATTTTTTCCAGCCGGGCTTCCAGTTTACGCTCATATTTATCCATTTCGATTCTGGGAATACTGGCCAGAATGTTATAGCCGAGACGCTCCAGTTCTTCATGGGTTTTAACCGTGTTGTCGAAATATTCAATCAGAAAGGTCAGACCGATGCCCAAGCCCAGGCCAAGCACCAGACCAAGGGCGAGGTTGAGTTTTTTCTTGGGTGAAATCGGGTCGAGCGGTTCGATGGCTTCATCAATAATCATTACGCTGTGACTTTGCCCGGCTTCCTGAATTTTTGTTTCCTCAAGTTTCTGGGTCATCATCATAAAAGTCTGTTCATCAACCATGCGCCGCCGCTCGAAACGGGCCAGTTCAAGCACCTTTACTGGCAGACTTTCCATTTTAGCGTTGTATTCGCTGACCACTTCCAAAAGGGCATTGATTTTGGCTGAGTTAGACTGGATTTCCGCATCGACTTTGATCAGGTCCTGAATAAGTTGCTGAGAAATCAGGAATGGATCCTGAACCATGGAACTGGTTGAGATTTTAGCCGATTCTTCCTGCAGATTGGCGCGCAGTGCATTAATTTTATCATCATAATTTTTAAGATTGGCTTCAAAGTGGCGACGGTTGGCATCCTGTATTTCCGTCTGAACAGCAGTTGTATATTTGGTGCGTTCGCTTACTGCGGTGGCCAGAGCTTTCTGAAGTTCAAGAATATACGGAGTGGAAATCTGGCTAAGATCAGCCGAAAGATTTGACCGCCGCTCTTCCAATTGACGCTGCAGAGAACCTTTCATTTCCAGGTTGGCCTGAAGTGAGATCTGGGCTTCCTCAAGCATTGCTTCGACTTCCGAGAGCCGGGTAACCAGTTCACTCGTTTCTTCATCCAGGCTGGCTACTTTTTCCTGCTCCTGGTAATCTCTCAGTCTTTCCTCGGAGAGGCGCAATTCTTCCTGCTTGCGGGCCAGCTGGTTTTCAATAAACTCGCGAAGTGAGCTGATTTCGCTGCGGTTAGCTTCGGCATTAGCCTGCTTGTATTCATCTGCGATGGCGTTGGTGATATATGCCGATTCAAACGGCGAACCGGCCCGGAAGGTTAAGGTAACGATATCGGTTTCCTTTTTATGGGTCACCTCCATATTTTCCTGCAGATTCTTAACCATACCGCGCAGGGTCAGGTATTCACCTTCCTGATTGGGCTGGAAGAAGCTGATCGAGTCCCGTACATCGGAAAGGTCAAGTCGCTTAATAACCCGTTCAGATACCGTCCGGCTGCGCAGCACTTCCATCTGGTTAGCGATAAGGGTACCCTTATTACCGAAATAGGCCATATCGAACATCATGGTTTCCATGCGGTTATCATTGGCAATCATCACG
>DYOS01000058.1 GCA_020720405.1 Caldithrix sp.
CCGCCGGGGACACCATCGGTCATCATCAAATTAAAAATATCCCGGTCTACAGCCTGTACGGCGCCACCACCAAACCCACGCCGGTCATGCTGGCCAATGTTGATATTCTGGTTTACGATATTCAAGACGTAGGTACCCGCTACTACACTTATATTTCCACCATGGGTCTGGCCATGGAAGCCGCCGCCGATCTGCATATTCCCTTTGTCGTGCTGGACCGGCCCAACCCGATTGGCGGTAAACTGGTGCAGGGTGCCTGGCTGGACAGCAGTCGGGCCAGTTTTGTCGGGAAATATCCTGTACCTGTCCGGCATGGCTTAACCAGCGGTGAACTGGCACAAATGATAAGCGGCGAGGGCTGGCTTGGTGAAAACCGCAGGCTGAATTTAACCATAATCGCGGCAAAAAACTGGAAGCGGGAGATGCTGTATGATGAAAGCGGATTAAAATTTATTCCGCCCTCTCCCAATATGCCATCACTGGAAACCGCTTTGCTTTATCCCGGAACCTGTCTGTTTGAGGGGACTAATCTTAGTGAGGGCCGGGGTACAACCAAACCCTTCGCATTGATCGGTGCACCCTGGCTGGATTCTGAGAAAATTCTGGAAGAAACAGGCCATATGAATGGTTTAACTTTGTCTGATACAAGCTTCATACCGCATGATCTGCCAGGTAAAGCCAGCCATCCGAAATGGGAAAACCGGTTATGCAACGGGATTTATGTGAACATAACCAACCGGCATGAAGCCGATCCTTTCCTTCTGGCCATCCGCTTGTTGGAGGTTATTCAAAAAATCCATCCGGATTCGCTGGAATGGCGTCCGGCACATTTTGACCGGCTGGCTGGTAGTCCGCTCTGGCGGGAAGCAATCAGCAGGCGGCAAGCAACGGATAGTCTTTGGCAAAAAGCTGAGGCAGAGATTCATCATTTTTACGATTGGCGGAAAAAATACCTGTTGTATTGATGTTTAGCCTCGGAGGGGTCAGAAGACCCGGCTCCGCTCAAACCTTTAAAACACCGCGGAAACCGCGGGCTGCGTAATAGGATTCGGCACCATTGTGGTAAAGAAAAACTGTATCGTAGCGCCGGTCACAGAAAACAGCACCGCCCAGTTTTCGAATTTCTTGCGGTGTTTTTACCCAGCTTGAGGTTTTCAAATCGAACTGACCCAGCATCTGTAAGCTGCGGTATTCTGCTTCGGTCAGCAGATCAATGCCCATAGCCGCCGCTAAATCAACAGCACTATTTTCCGGTTTGTTCTCTTTTCTCGAATCCAGCGCCAGCCGGTCATAACAAAGGCTGCGCCGCCCTTTCGGGCTTTCCGCCGAACAATCATAAAAAATGAAAGCATCCAACTTATCATCAAAGCCTACTACATCCGGCTGACCAGCGCTGCGCTCCATTTCAAAAAGCGACCATAGCTTGCTGCTACCGGCCTCCAGTCTGGCCTGAAGTTTAGTCCACTCCAGATTTGGATGACGGTTCATGTTCTTTTCAAACCGGGCTTTCAACGTCCCGAGCAGGTCATTTATTTGGTCTGTGGACAAGACCCTTTGATCTGTGTTCATTTTGCTCCTGTCCTTAACTTTAACCCTGCTTAAATAAAAGATATTAACCTGAATTATTCATAAAAAATTGCCCTGGGCCTTCAGGCTGCGGGCAGAGAGTATTACTCCAATAGGGCTTTGGCCTGGATTTATAAATTAATCAGGCTAAATCTGATCGCTGCTATTTTCCCGCTAAAAATTAAAATTGATCACCGGTAAAATTCTGCGGAATCCAGGATTGGAGCGGACATAATTGATCAGGCCAAGCTGAACACCGTGCAATTCATCCGCCCGGTTGACAAGACCAATGACCAGGCCGGTTTGTTTGCCACGGATATCGTTATAAGCGCTAAGTGCAACACCGGTAAACGCTTCCCGGATGCGCAGGCTGGCTAAAGCTACAGTAAAACCAGTCATTTTTTCAGCTCCAGCCACACCACTGGTCAGAGTGATACCGTTTATCTCCGGAGAACCAACCCCAATCAGGGCCAGAGAAAAACCGGAAATCCGCTCACCGGCACCAAGCCCAATCCCGCCAACATTAATACCGTTTATCCGCCCGGCCGCACCCAAACCAAACAAACCGACATTCAACCCGGTAATATCACCGCCTGAGCCAAGACCAAATCCGCCGAAATTAATTCCCGTAATGTCATCGCTGGCGCCTACACCAAAAATGCCAATATTCACACCGCTCAGTCTTCCGCCGCTGCCAACACCGATACCACCGATATTAATTCCGCTTACATCCCCCCCGGCACCCACACCAATTCCGCCAATATTAAGACCCCGCAAATCACCGCCGGCGCCCACACCAATACCGCCGATATTAATTCCGGAAGCACTGCCACCGGATCCAACCCCGATCAGAGCCATCGATAGACCGTTCAGAGAATTTTCAGCGGACACGCCGATACCGCCAAGCTGAATGCCATTCAGATCTTTACCCTGGGGCGAAACAAGACCAAGCGAGAGGCCATTAATTTCAGCTTCATCATTATTTTTTGAATACCACAGGGTCATATTCAGACCCGATATTTTTTGCACCTCACGATCTGCCCAATTCAAGCGGATGCCGCTAAAATTCTCTGAATTTCCAATGCTCAGACCCCAGGTCCGGCTTGGAATATCCAGACTCTGGGCTAAAAGTGAACCCGGCAGAAGAAGGGCAAGAAGCAAGGCGATAAAAATGTTTTTGGGAAAAAATAAGTTGCTCATAATAACTCCTGGGTAAAAATTTGAAAATCTTTACGAGGGCACATTTTAGGTTGTTACAAACTTTTTTATTACCCGCTCCCGGGAGCGGATCAGTGGGCAAAATAGCCGGGTGCGACTATAGAAGAAATAGAGATCCCGCCTGAAGGAAAAAAGTGTGTCATTTCTCTCCTTGCAACAACCTGTGAATCGGGGCTGGCTGGTTCGGGACTTTTACTTATTTGAACGCAGGTATGCAGAGAGAACATAAAAAAAGCTGCCCGCAGGCAGCTTCTCATATTTATTTATTGTTCATTCATAAACAAAAAAGCCGGCATGGCTTTAATTTCCACGCCGGAAAGTTTTTAAAATTCTATTTCTTTTTACCGACCTGCGGTGTTTCCGTACCTTTCAGTTTGTCAAAACTGCGCATCCCGGCAATACCAAGCATACCGGTCAGAACTACCCATAATTCTTCAGCCTCCAGCACCGGCGGCGGATCGAGAGTGGCCGGAATCCAGTTCTTCGCCTGCATAAATGTCCACAACCAGGTCATGAGAGGATACAGAATAAACTGGTAACCCAGGGCAATGCCGCCGATCCAGCCGATAAAGGGACGCCAGCCGGCAACAAAGATCGAATCATGAGCCGCTTCTGTCTTGTTAATGTCAAGCTGGCCTTTTATCAGCTCAGCTTCGAGCTGTTTTTCCTGCAGGGCAATCTTCAGCTTTTCCTCATCGGAGGTCAGCAGATCGTCTGCTACTTTGCCCACACCGTCGATGATATTTCCGAGACCCAGTAAATTCCAGCTCATGCTAACCCCCTTAATGTTCTGTTCAGCCAGCCCAGCAGAAATTTGGACTGAGCGCGGTCTTTGTTGCAGATTTCAGCGTAGCGGGCCATCTTGGCCAGGGCATATTTCAGAATAAACTGCATCTCATCCAGAGCATTTATTTTTTCCAGGGTAACCGGCCCGATGCGGCCATCCGGTACGGCACCGACAACAATCTGAGCCAGTTTGGCGGCGGTAACCGGTCCGGCGTTGACGCCGAAATCAAAAATAGTTTCCGCAATCAATTGACTGTTTATTTTATCCGCTGAAATTTTATCCCAGAAATTCTCGCGGTAAAAGGAACGGACCTGGGCTGAAAGGTCAAGGTTTTGCAGATCATTTCCGTCAATATAACGCCAGCCGGGCCAGTTGGGGTGGAAGTTCCGGGCAATGCCGGCATAGGTCTGACCGCCGCGGTCGGCCGGAATATTGACCAGCTTGTATCCGCCCTCGTTTTGAATCATCCGTTCAAAAGCAGGACTAAAGTCGGGCATATTGCTGCTCCTTTACTCATGATGTTTGTAAATATCCCTGGTGTGACAGCGGGGAAATCCTTCTCCCCGGGAAAATTGATCAAGAAAATTAAGTACTTATAAATCAAATTCGCCCGGATATTAACCGGAAGCAAGAAAGAAATATTTCTGTTTTATACCGGGCAGGAAGCGGAAACCATAAAAACAAAAAGCCAGCCGTCTGCGGTTGATGGTCTCTTCCCGGGCCCGGCTGTTCATTTTTAGCAGACGGGGAATTTTTGCCTTCATTTTATCGGGCAAGCGTAGATTCATTTGTCCTCCAACTGACGGTTGAGAAGATGAACGACCAAATCATCCGCCGGAAATGGTTTCTAATCAAGAATTCTCGATAACCCGATCCGCCCGCGCTCCATATCAATGGTGGTGATTTTCACCTCGACAATATCACCGACAGCGATGACCTCGAGCGGATTCTTCACAAATTTATTAGCCAGCTGGCTGATGTGGATCAGACCGTCCTGTTTTACGCCAATATCAACGAAGGCGCCGAAATCAACCACGTTGCGCACCGTTCCGGTCAGCCGCATGCCTTCTTTCAGGTCCTCCATCTTCAGCACATCGCTTTTAAATATGGGTTTTGGCATTTCATCACGCGGATCAAGACCCGGTTTTTCCAGGTTGGTCAGAATATCCTGATAGGTCGGTTTGCCGATATTCAGCCGGGTCAGCAACTGATCCAGATTTTTCTCAAACTGGCGCAGGTTCTGGCGGATTTTGGTGCGCTGTGTGCGCAGATCGGACACTTCGGAAATCTTTAATAGTTCACGGGCCGCCTGATAGGATTCCGGATGGATAAAGGTATTATCGAGCACATCCTCACCCTCCGGGATGCGCAGGAATCCGGCCGCCTGCTCAAAAGCCACCGCACCGATACCATCGACCTGCAGCAAGTCTTCTCTTTTCCGGAATGCACCCCGGTTCTCCCGGAAATGAACAATATTCTCGGCCGTCCGGCTTGTTAATCCGGAGACATAACGGAGCAGCGAAGCCGAGGCCGTATTGAGATTAACCCCAACCTGGTTGACACAAGTCTCCACAACCTGCTGCAGAGTTTCGGTCAGCTGGCGCTGATTGACATCGTGCTGATATAACCCGACCCCTATCGATTTGGGATCGATTTTGACCAGCTCAGCCAAAGGATCAAGCAGGCGGCGGGCGATAGAAATATTGCCGCGCATGCTGGCTTCCAGATCGGGAAATTCTTTTTGGGCCACCTCCGAGGCGGAATAAACCGAGGCGCCGGCCTCACTGACAATGATATAATGCAGGTTGCGCACCGCTTTCATTTCGGCGATCAGTTCGGCTGTCATCTGCTCAGTTTCCCGGCTGGCCGTTCCGTTGCCGATGGCGATGATATCAATCTGATAAGTCTCAGCCAGCCGGCGCACCGTCTCTTTGGCTTTGAGATATTCGTTCTGCGGCGGGTGCGGATAAATCGTAACACCGGTCAGATATTTCCCGGTTTCATCAATAACCGCCACCTTGCAGCCGGTGCGGAATCCGGGGTCGATACCCATGATGCGTTGTTGTTTGACCGGTGGCTGGAGCAGGAGATTCTTCAGATTCGAAGCAAAAATATGGATGGCATGTCCATCGGCGGTATCGCGCAGCTCACTGCGGATTTCCCGTTCAATCGATGGTGCAATCAACCGCTGGTAGGCATCTTTTGCCGTATCGCTGAGCAGTTCGGTGTAAGCGCCCGGACCTTTTATAAAACGGTGTCCGATTAAGGCCTGACAATGTTCGGCATCCACCAGTACTTTCACTTTCAGAAAATCTTCCTTTTCACCACGATTGATGGCCAGAACCCGATACGGCTGTATCAGTTTAGCCGGCTGGGCAAAGTCATAATAGGTTTCATATTCGCTGCGCTGCTGCGGATCGCGGGCCTTTACGTTGAGAACGGCCTGCTCCCAGGTAAACTGCCGGATATCCTGGCGGATTTCAGCAGTCTCGCTCATGGTTTCGGCGATAATATCGCAGGCGCCGGCCAGGGCAGCCCGGGCATCAGGTACGTCTTTCTCCGGGTTGACATATCCGGCAGCAACCTGTAATGCGGGAATATCCGACTCCTGGGCCAGATAATGCAGGGCCAGCGGTTCCAGACCGCGTTCACGGGCAATGGTGCCGCGGGTTCGTTTTTTCGGTTTGTAGGGCAGATACAGGTCTTCCAATTCCTGGTTTTTCATGGCGGCTTTAATTTTCATGGCCAGTTCGGGGGTCAGCTTGCCCTGTTCTTCGATGGATTTCAGAATGGTTTCTTTCCGGCTTTGCAGATTACGAAGATAATTGATGCGCTCCTCAATGGCCCGGATCTGATTTTCATCCAGCGAACCGGTCTGTTCTTTCCGGTAACGGGCAATAAAGGGCACCGTGTTTTGGTCATCCAGCAGTTGTATGGTATGGCGGACCTGTATTTCCCGCAGATTTAATTCACCGGCAATCCGTTCAAACATTTGCGCTTCGTTCATTTCTTCTCCCTTTTTCATAGCAGGGTCAATTTATAAAAGAAAATTTTTTCCGCAATGCTGATCTGGAAATGAGAATAAGGAAAGGCAGCGGTTTTTTCAGGTGTGTAAATTGAGATGATACCAGTAGCGGATAATCTGCTGAATTGTGTCCTGCCAGCGGGCGAAGGATGACGGTTTCCGGATAAAGGATGCGGCCTGTGACTGGTAAGCCTGCCGGATGTCTTCCGGACTGGCCGAAGTGGACATGATCAGAACCGGTATAAGACGGCAAACCGGATCAGCCTTAATTTCGCGCAGCAGATCAAAGCCGGAATATTCCGGCATATTGATATCGAGTATAATCAACCCGGGCAAATATTCCGGGGCAGCCGGCACACCGTTTCCACACAGGCCCAATCTGCGCCTGAACGCATCCCCGTTTTTGAAAGGCACATAATTAACATCTGCTTCGAGAAAATCAAGAACTTCCCGGAAAATCAACAAGTCATCCTCATCATCATCGACATGAAAAATGGTAAAGGGCTGGACGGGTGTCATGATTTTGGTTCTCCCGGCAAGCTGATCAGAAATGTGGTTCCAATGCCCGGTTTACTCTGTACTTTAATTTCACCCTCATGGCGTTTGACAATTTTGGCGCAAATAGCCAGCCCGATACCGGTTCCTTCATATTCATCGCGGCTGTGCAGACGCTGGAAGGGGGCAAAAATGCGTTCTTTATGTTTTTCATCAAACCCGATACCGTTATCACTGATTCTGATGGTGACCTGGCCTTGTGCAGAATCACCCTTCCGTCGGCTCCATCCAGGAAGGATTTCAACTACCGGTGGTTCATCTTTCTTATGAAATTTAAGGGCGTTACTGATCAGATTCTGGAAAAGCTGGTGAATCTGCAGCGGATCACCGGTCACCACCGGCAAGGGTTTAATTTGTATCGTTGCCCCGGTTTCTTTTATCCTGATTTCCAGATCGGACAGAACGGTAGTCAGTACTTTATCCAGTTCAACGCTTTCAAAAGGGTTGCTCTTGGTTGACACCCGCGAATAACTGAGCAGCGCTTCAATCAGGTTGCGCATCCGCCGGGCGGCATCCTGCATCCGCTTCAGATAGTCAAGATCACGGTCCTGGATTTGTGAAGCGAGGCGCTCCTGCAGACGATCACCAAATGTAGATATCTTGCGCAGTGGTTCCTGCAGATCATGCGAGGCGATATAGGCAAATTCCTGCAGCTCGCGGTTGCTGTTCTCCAGGGCTTCTTTCTGGTTCTGCAGCTCCAGTTCGTACCGTTTCCGCTCGGTAATGTCTTCGTAACTGCCAACCAGACCGATAACTTTGTTCTGCTTATTACGCAGAGGAAGTTTGTTTATCCGGAACCAGCGCATCTCCCCGTCATTGGTGAAAATGGGCTGATCGAGATTGAGCACACTGCGGTTTTCTTCCATAATTGCCCGGTCATCGGAGCGGTTAGCCGAGGCAAATTCCCACAGGGGCAAATCACGATCATGTTTCCCGATCAGCAGAGCTGGATCTTTCAGCCCGGTTATATGGGCAAAGTTCTGGTTGCAGCCCAGATAAACACTGTTCAGGTCTTTCCAGTAAATCATCTGCGGGACGTGATTGAGAACGGTTTCGAGCAATTGTTCACTTTGCCAAAGCTGTTCTTTCTGTTCCCGGCCCTCGCTGATATCGCGGATGACAATCAGTATTTCGTTTCGGCCGTTGGGTACAAACCGGGCCTCAAAATAGAACCGTTGACCATTTTTCCGGATCGCATATTCAAAACTTATCAGCCGCTGCTGTTTTAACACATCATCAATGACCCGGAACATTTGCTGTACCAACTCATCCGGGAATACCTGGTGGATATTTTTATTCATCCGGAGTGGCAACGCTTCAAAAACAGGATTTGAACCGACCGCTTTATAATCCAGAATCTGACCAGCGCTGTTGATACGAAGAACCAGGTCCGGGATTGCATCAAGCAGGGCTCCGAGACGGGCGTGTGTTGTTTCAATTTCCTGATCACGTATGATCCGCTCACGGATATCCCGGGCCACAGCAAGGGTGTATTTTTTATTATCAAAAACGATATGACTAAATTGTATTTCGACCGGAAGTAAACTTTGGTCAGCACAATTCAGACAACTCTCCAGAGGTTTGGCATGACCATTAATCTGGTTTGGCAGAGTTTGCCAGCCCAAACCAGCGGAAATATTTGGCTCAAAAATATTAAAATTTTTACCAATGATTTCTTCTTTGCTCATCTTTAGCCCGCTGCAAACCGCTTCATTAATTTCAATGATTTGTCCGCTATCCGATTCAAAGATAAAAATAAGATCGCTGAGGTGATCAATTAATACCTGGAGTTTTAGCTGATCACGGATTGGTTCAAACATGAGTTTAATTCCTGATTTTATACAAATATCGGTTTTAAGCAGTAAAAAATTAATGCCGGCCGGAGAGTTACAGTTTACAGTTTTGAAATATGTTTTATCTTCATTATGGAATAGCCGATATTCAGAAAAAAAACAGGCTGGTTTATGGCCGAAGAAATAATCAATGTTTTAATTATAGATGATGATGAAGATGATTTTATCATCACCGAAGACCTGCTGACCGAAATCTCCGGTTCGATTTTTAAGCTGAACTGGACACCCACCGGATCCGATGGTCTGGAAAAATTGCTTAGTGGTAACTACGATCTTTGTCTGCTCGATTATCATATCGGCGAATTCAACGGATTAGATATCCTGCAGGAAGCGACCCGCCGCGAATGTGACACCCCGATCATCATGCTGACCGGCTCCTTCGACCGCGAAATCGATCTGCAAGCCATGAAGACCGGCGCCGCCGATTATATCATCAAAGGCCAGATCAATGCCATTCAGTTGGAAAGATCATTGCGTTATGCCCTGACCCAGGGCCGGATGCAGAAAACCCTGAAAAAGACGGAAATGCTCCAAACCGCCCGCCGTCTTTCCGGTGGCATTGCCCACGAATTTTCCCAGCCTCTACAGGTTCTGACCACCCGGCTTTCCCTGATGGAAATGGAATCGGGTCCGTCCAAAAATCTGACCATCTGCAAGGAAATGGTCGATAAAATCAGCCACCTGGTTGATGATCTGCGCAGTCTGAACAGCCTGCGGGAACAGGACTATCTTGACGGAAAAATTCTGAACTTCAAATCTGAAGATCAGCGCTGACTATAATCCTGCACGTACCAGCGCAGTGCCTGCCGCTCAGCTTCCTCCCGCTCCAGCCCGGCCTCAAATTCAAATATTGCTGCCCTTTCTTCGATCAGTTCCAGCGCCGAATCACTGAGAATCTGCATGGCCGGTAAGGCTGAAAGCGGCCTGTTTTCCGGCTGTACCAGGTGCAAGGCTGGATTTGACATAGAACCTCCAATTAAGGTGTAATTATGTACACCATTATAAACATCGTCCATGCGGATGGCAAGTATTTTTTAAGCTGCGTTTATCCGGCACTTCAATTTGGCCTGCCGCCTGCGCCTGATATCTGGCCCGCAAAATTTATAACTGTGCAGAGAATAGCATTCAGCGTTATATTTCTGAGCCAAAGCGATTCAAACTATAACATGCAGACCGGGGTTTATGTCTGACACCTGGAATACCGTTCAGATTCTTGCCGTAACGACCAGATATTTTCAAGAAAAAGGCTTCGGGAATCCGCGGCTGGAAGCAGAGCTATTATTATGCGGTGTGCTGAAAATGAAACGGGTTGAGCTTTATCTGCGCTACGACCGGCCGCTGACCGAGCCGGAAATTGAATTATACCGGGAATATATCCGGCGCCGAACGCTCGGCGAACCCATTCAATACATCATCGGGCAGACCGAGTTTATGGGTCTGCCCATCCGGGTTAATCCGGCTGTGCTTATCCCCCGCCCGGAAACCGAGTTGCTGGTTGAATACCTGATTGAGCGGAAAGACAAACTTCAAAACCGGAAGGTTCATATTTGGGATGTAGGTACGGGCAGCGGGTGTCTGGCCATTGCTCTGGCTCATTTCTGGCCGGAAGCTATAATTTCGGCCTCCGATATTTCCGAAACCGCTCTACAAGCAGCAGCAGAAAATGCCCGGCTCAATCAAAAAAACGATATCCACTTTTTCCGGCATGATTTTCTGGGCGATACCCGGCCTGAGCCAGACGGGGATTATTCCATACTGGTTTCCAATCCGCCTTATATTGCCCTTTCTGAAATGACGGGTCTGGAAAAACAGGTACGTGATTTTGAACCGCATCTGGCCCTGACCGATCAGGCCGACGGGTTACGTTTTTATAACCGTATTTTTGAAATTTTATCCGCACCCGAACCCGCATTCGATGAAGTACTACTGGAGATGAGCGGAACATTACACGAAGAAATTATCCGCAGGGCGCGGCAGATCGGTCTTTTTAATATTCATATTGAAAACGATCTGAACGAAATTCCACGCCTTTTGCACCTGGAGAAAAAATGAAAAAGAAAATCAGCCTGCCCTTTGAACGCGATATTCTGCATCTGATCCGGCAGAACTCAGGATTACCGCTGCATCGTGCCGAACTTTCCAAAGCCCTGAATATCCACAAAGGAAATTATCATGCCTTCGCCGAAAGCCTGCAAAGTCTGGTTCGTCAGGGACTGATCGTACCGCTCAAAGGCAAGCAGTTTGCCCTGCCCAAATCACCAGCCGGGGATCAGTTAAGCGGCGAATTGCGGACCACCAAATCGGGTTCGGGCTGGGTTATCGTGCCCGGCCGGGAACAGGATATTTTTATCAGCGCCGCCAATCTGAACACCGCTTTTGACCGCGACACGGTTGAGGTAAAACTCTTCGCCGGACGCAAGGGCAGCCGGCCCGAAGGCTTTATCCAGAAAGTGCTCGGGCGGTTCAGGGAGTATCTAACCGGCACCCTGCGCATCACCGGCTATTACACCTATGTGGTTCCGGACGATCCTAAAATTTACCGCGACATTATCATCCAAAAAGATTTGACCGGCCAGGCCAAAGACGGACAAAAAGTGCTGGTTCATTTTGAAGAATGGGAAAAAAACCGCCACAACCCGGAAGGCATAATCACCGAAATTCTGGGTACCGCCGGTGATCCCGGGCTTGATGTAACCACCATTGCCTGGTCGTACAACATCAGCACCCGCTTCAAACCGGAAGTCGATGAGGCGGCGCGCAGCTTTTCAACCCGTTTCTCCGAGGCAGATCTTGAAGGACGGCTGGATTTGCGTCATGAAACCTGTTTTACCATCGATCCCGACGATGCCAAAGATTTTGACGATGCCGTTTCGCTGGAACGGCTGGCCAACGGAAATTGGTTTCTCGGTGTGCATATTGCCGATGTCAGCCACTATGTAAAAGAAAACTCGGTGCTGGATAAGGAATCATTTAAGCGCGGCACCAGTGTCTATCTGGTGGACCGGGTTATACCGATGCTGCCCGAATTCCTTTCTAATGATCTGTGCAGCCTGCGGCCGGAAGAAGACCGGCTCACCTTTTCCTGCCGCATGGAAATTGCCCCCGCTTCGCTGCAGGTCGTCCGTTATGAAATCCGGCCCAGCATCATTCACAGTAAAAGACGCTATCATTATGAAGAAGTGCAAAATATTCTGGACGGAGGCCAGGACGACCGGTTTGCATCTGTTTTAAAGGATATGCATCAGCTTAGCAAGGCCTTCACCCGGCAAAGACTGGAGGCTGGCGGCATCGATTTTGATACACCCGAAGTACGTTTCCGACTGGATGAACAGGGCCGGCCAACCGAAGTAATTCCGAAAAAACGGCTGGACAGCCATCGCCTGATCGAAGAATTTATGCTGCTGGCCAATCAAACCGTCGCCCGCCATGTCGGTCAGCCCAAAGACGACGGCAAGCGCAGCGCCCCGTTTATTTACCGCATCCATGAAAAACCGGATGTGGAGAAAACCGGAAAATTTATCGATCTGCTGAAAGCCCTGAACATTCCTTATCCGCAGGTGCGGAAAATAAATTCCCGTTTTTTCCAGGAAGTTCTGGCTTCAATTAAAGGGACAAAAGAAGAAATTATTGTCGAGGAAGTGGCCCTGCGCTCGATGATGAAAGCGATTTATTCTGAAACCAACGTCGGCCATTTCGGTTTGGGGTTTGAGTATTACACCCATTTCACCTCACCCATCCGGCGCTACCCCGATCTGATTGTGCACCGCCTGCTGCGCCTGTATGCCGGCTCCGGGAACTATAGCCACGACAGCCTGTTTAGCCGCCTGCAGATTATTGCCCGGCAATCGAGCAAGATGGAACGGCTGGCCGTGGAAGCCGAGCGCGATTCGATTAAACTGAAACAAACCGAGTATATGGAGCAGTTTGTCGGGCAGGAATTCAAGGGTATCGTTTCCGGGGTAACTTCATACGGATTTTTCGTAGAACTGGCCGAAACATTGATTGAAGGTATGGTTGAACTCTCTTCCCTGAGCGATGATTATTATATTTATGATGAGGTTTCTTATATGTTAATCGGCCGGGATACCGGAAAAATTATCCGCCTCGGCGATGATGTGATGGTCCGGGTGGAGCAGGTTGTTGCTGAAAAACGGCAGATCAATTTTGCGCTGACCGAATTGTTAACCGATCACAAACCGCTGCTGAACAAAAAACCACAGCCCCGCAGCCGGTCCGGCCGGAGAAAATAAAATTGTCTGCCCCCGATTTCACCGTGAGTAAAACTTTCCGTTACCAGCTCTGGCTTATTCTTCTGCCTGCTCTGCTTTTTTCCCAAACCGCACCGGACACTTTACAGAGGCAGCCGGCAAAGCAGTCTGATCTGGAGGGTCCGGTTCAGTATTGGGCCGATGTTATTTTGATGAATGATGACGGCAATGAAATTTATCTGAGTGGCAATGCCAAATTTATCTATCAGAATATGATGCTGGAAGCAGCCAATATACGGCTGAACCAGGATGAGAAAATGCTCTACGCCGAAGGCCTGCCCGATACCGTTCTGCCCGACGGCACTCAGTTATACCGCAATATCCCGAAGTTCAGCGAGACCGGCGAAAAACCGATGTACGGTAACTTTATCGAGTACAATTTTGAAACCAAACGCGGCCGCATCCAGACCGGTAAAACCGAAATGGACCCCGGCTACTACAAAGGCCAGCGCATCCACAAAATTGCCGATAAAACCCTGCTGGTTAAAACCGGCTATTTCACCTCCTGCGAGTATATCGATCAACCCCATTTTTATTTTAAAAGTGATCAGATGCGGGTGCAGATGAACGATAAGGTTGTCGCCAAACCGATCACTTTTTATATCGCGGACATTCCGCTGGCCGTGCTGCCTTTTGGCATTTTTCCCAACAAAACCGGCCGCCAATCGGGTATTCTTATCCCCAAATACGGGGAGAGCCGGATTGGCGGACGCTTCCTGCGCGGCATCGGTTATTACTGGGCGCCCAGTGATTATTATGACGCCACGTTTTCCGCCGATTTTTACGACCGGCTGGGTTTTTCCTATAACGGCGAAATGCGCTACACGGTGCGCTACCTGCTAAACGGTTCGGTTAATGGTCAGTATTTTCCGCGTGACCCCAGCACCGGCCGGCGCAATGAGCAATGGCGCACCAGTTTTAGTCATAATCAAAACATCGGCCAGACTATTTCAGTGTCCGGATCAGGTAGTTTTGTCAGCAGTAAAAATTTTATAAAAAATTCCTCATCCGATCCCGAAGACCGTTTGCAGCAAAACCTGACCAGTAATTTGTCCATCCGCAAGAGTTTTAAAAAGAGCAAAAACAGCCTGTCGCTTAATTTTAACCGGGTTCAGAACCTGCAAAGCGGACAAGTCGATTACACCGCACCCAGCATCAGTTTCAGCCGGCCAAACAGCAGCATTTACGAAACCCTGAGCGGTAAAAAAGTCGGTTCAGAACGGGCCTGGTATAAGAATATCTATTTTTCATATAATAGCAATCTGCTCAACAGAGGATCGCGGACACCGGTTACCACTGTTGATAGCAACAAGGTTGAACATACCGATTTCACCGCAATTCAAAAAGCCGGTATTCAGCATAATTTCAGCTTTACCTCCAGCCAAAAGGTTTTGAAATACATCAATCTAAGCCCGAATGTCTCGTACCGCGAAGACTGGTTTAACGAGGTCAGCGATTATGAACTAAACGATTCAAGCGGTGTGATTGAATCCCGGCAAAAGAAACAATTCGCCGCCCGACGCACCTTTAACACCAGTTTGGGGATTCGCACCACGCTGTACGGTCTGTTTGAACCCAATATCGGTGCACTAAAATATATCCGTCACAAAATGGATCCATCCCTGAGTTTTACCTACTCGCCCGATTTTTCAGATCCGTTTTACGGCTATTTTCAAAATATCGCCGACAGCACCGGGGTTGTTCAGAAAAAAGACCGTTTTGCCAAATCGGTTTTCGGCGGTACGCCAGGCCGTTCCTCTTCCCGCCAGATGAATGTTCAGTTGGGCAATGTTTTTCAGGGTAAACTGATCGATGCCGACGGCAAGGAAACCAAAATAGATCTGCTCACGGCAACTTTCAGTACGCAGCACAATTTCCTGGCCGACAGCCTGAAATGGAGCAATCTGAACACCTCATTGCGCACAAGTATTTTTGGAAACGCCCTGCAGGTCAGTACCTCCCATAGTTTTTATGCCCTGAATGAAAATAACAAAACGATCAATCGTCTGTTGCCGGCTGAGGGCAAATGGCCCCGTCTGCTCAACCTGACCACATCTTTCGGCTTCCGCTTAAATAATAAAAATCTTGAGAAATTTCTCTTTCCTGAGAAGACAGAAGTGCCGGGCCAACCAGCCGCGTCTCTCCCGGAAGCCGGTGATGAAGGTATTCTGACCGCCCAGCGCCAGCTCAGCGAGCGCACCGACCTCAAGGAAAGCACAAAGAAAATAAACCAACCCTGGTCACTGTCTTTCAATTTTAATTACTCGCTGAATGCCGCCAATCCGGAAAAAAGGGTGGAGCGTTTCGGTCTGAACAGTTCAGCCAATTTTCAGCTTTCCAAAAACTGGAAGATCAACTGGAACGCCCGTTTCGATCTGCGCGAGAAAGAACTGACCTCACAATATTTCAGCATCTACCGTGATCTGCATTGCTGGGAAATGTCCTTTAACTGGCAGCCGACCGTTCAATACTATTCCTTCCAGATCAATATAAAATCCAGTATGCTGCAGGATATTAAGTACACCAAGCATCCCAGCGGTTCGACCTATCTCAGGGATTATTAAAGGGCATCCTTCAGGACAGAATTGCCATGATCAGGAGGCAGAAGGCGCCGGGATTGGCCCGTGTTATGGAACAGCTACCCGGAAGTTATCCGACGATCAACGCTGATTCATAAAAGTTTTTTTGTTTTTTCCGCTAAGTGCATGGAAGAAAAGCAATTTATTTTTCTCAGGCAGTCTGATGTCACGTTTTTTGGCTGACGAAAATTTCTCGTTATCTGCCGTAAAAACTGCAAAATCTTAATCACAATATTTCAGCAGTAATTCTAACCAAACCGGATGCTTGCCTTACCAATGGATGGATTGGACACAGGGCGAAAACAGAATATTATTGACGTTCGACCATGATTTTGGTGAATTAATATTTAAAGGAAAATTCCCGGCTCCGGCCGGAATCGTTTATTCTCCAGGTTCGAACAATCGAAGCGGCAGATGTGCAGCCAGCAATTTAAAATGCCGGTCGGCAGTAAAAAGCGGTAAGTTATGGTGCATGGCCAGACAGCAGATCATAATATCCGGAATTCCGACGCCGTTCAACCCATTCCGGATAATTTTATACTGATTTTGAATGATATCATTCCACAATTGTCCATATTCCTCAGCCTGTGCTAATGCTGAAAAATATTCGCTGACTTCATCATACAATTTCCGGGACGGCAGGAAAGGCAATATTTCTGCTTTGATCAGGTTACAAATAACCACACGCTTTTGCTCCAGCAGGGCATCAAGTTCCATGCTGGACGGCAATTCCTGATCACGGAAGAACCCGATCCAGACAGAGCTATCGACCAGTACCTCACTCATGAGATCGATCCCGCAGTTTATCCAGATCAATATCCAGCGGGATCTTGCCGCGCAGGTTGCGCAGTTTGTTGATACTGCTCTGATGGATCAGTTCCTGTAAGCCCATGATAATAAGAGTCGTCTTGTTTTTGATGTTTAATTCTTTTTGTGCCTTTTCGATAAGCTGATCGGGCAAATTGATGGTTGTCTTCATACTATTACATCCATAACAAATACATACATTTTTTAATTATCTTACGGCTCTAATATATATTGATATAATTTCATCGGCAATATACCTGCAATTTTCTGAGGCATCCCGATAACTCTGGATATT
>DYOS01000007.1 GCA_020720405.1 Caldithrix sp.
GCGCTACGACCCGCAAACAGGTAATTCTTGCGCCCTAAGGCCACCGGACGGATACCAACTTTGGACGATTACCGCAACACTTCGGATGATACGATTGTGGAAGGCGAAATTGAAGAAGGCAAATTGTATAAAGAAAAAGACTTTAACCGAACCATTGAAATTGTAGAACGAGAAGCCAAGCGGGTAAACAACTTTTTAGATGAAGCCAACCAAAACGAAAAGGCAATTATCTTTTGTGCCAATCAGGGACACGCGCATTGATTCGGGTTTTGGTTAATCAAAACAGACGATAAAAGAAGGGGATGCTGAGCCAACGCCCGGCAGTTATACAATTCTATGCTACTCTTCTGTAATATGTACCTCAGCGGAAGGATACAAATATATTAGCGGTTGTATTCGAGATGCTTCTCCATGGCCTGTAATTTCTGGGCAAAAATCGGGTCTTCTTTCAGCCGTTGACCAACATTCTCAAGTGAATGGATAACCGTAGTATGATCCCGTCCGCCAAAATGCAGGCCAATAGTAATCAGGGAATGGTTGGTCAGTTTTTTTGCCAGGTACATCGCCGCCTGCCGGGCTTTAACGATTTCCCGTTTCCTGGTTTTAGCCCGCAACTGGTCGATCGGCAATTGGAAGGACTTGGCCACATAGGTCATGATTAAGTCTATGGACAGGTTGTTTTTATCCGGTGGGGCAATTTCGGTAGCGATAGTCCGGGCCAGTTCCACCGTCGGTTCGGCTGCGGTAAAGGTAACCTGAGCCATAATTTTGGTCAGTGCGCCTTCCAGAATGCGCACATTGGAGGTCAGATTGACCGCCAGGTATTCCAGAACATCGGCCGGAATTTCCAATCCGCTCTCATCGCATTTGTTGCGCAGAATGGCCAGCCGTGTCTCAAAATCCGGTGGCTGTACATCAACAACCAAGCCTGAATTGAAACGGGATAAAAGCCTTTCTTCAAGACCATTCAGCTCATTAATCGGGCGGTCGGATGTCAGAACAATCTGTTTTTTGTTTTGCTGCAGATCGTTAAAGGTGTGGAAGAATTCTTCCTGCGTTTTGCCTTTTTTCGCAAAGAACTGGATATCATCAAGCAGGAGAATATCGCAGGATCTGTAAAAAGCAGAAAATTCCGAAGCCTTATTCTCCTGAATGGAATTTATAAAATGCGTGGTGAAAGTTTCGGACGAGGCATAATACACTCTGGTGCCCGGTTTTTTTCTGACCGAGTAATTGCCGATGGCCTGAATAAGGTGCGTTTTACCCAGCCCGGTTCCACCATAAATGATCAGTGGATTATATTTGGTTTCACCCGGTGATTCAGCTACAGCCCGGCTGGCCGCATAAGCAAAATTATTACTGTCGCCGACAATAAAATTTTCAAAGGTATAACGCTCATTGATCCGGGTGCTGTATAGTGCATCGGTGTGCAGTGGTTTCTGATTCCCGGCTGGTTCAGATTTCCAGTCCAAAGGATGATAGGCCGAGTTAACCGGTTTTGAATCACGGGGTACAAAACGGACTTTTCTCTGCTCACCGACATGTTGCAGAACGGCATTTGAAATCAGCTTGGAATAATGGGACTCGAGCCACTCGGCAAAAAAGTTATTTGGAACATTGATGCGCAGAGTTTTTTCATCATCCGAGAGCAATTTTGTCGGCGCGAACCAGGTGTTATAGGTTTGCGGTGTCGTATTCTGTTGAATGACTTCCAGAACCCCTTCCCAAACGGAATGCAGGTCCTCTTGTGGTCTGGTCTCAGCGGCAATCATTGCTTCATCTCCCTGGTCATTTTTATAATTATCCACATTGAGAAAACATCAAACCACTGTAAAAACTAAGCTTATGAATACGGACTAAACCTGATGGTTTTGGCAGTAAAATTCATAAACTGTTGTTAAATAACAGCTTAAATATTAGATATCCCGGAATGTGAATTTTTTCTGATAGCAGGTTTGTACATGTATGTGAATATTTAAATGTTATTCACAACTTATCCACAACCCCTCATGCCCTCCAAAAAAATATTGGCAGATGAGCGTTTAAAAGTCAAGCAAAGTTCGAATAATTTTTCCTTTTTTCATGCTTTTTAAAAGGATTGATGTTTCACAAATCACGCTTGACATTAAGTAGGCAGGTAACCTATTTTTTCGGCCATTACGGAGGATTATAGTATGAAACGTGAGACGATTCTAACCAAACAGGCACCGCTGCCAATTGGTCCCTATTCTCAGGCTGTGTTGACTGATCATTTGATTTTTGCCTCGGGGCAGGTGGCTATAAATCCATCCACCGGGGAATTTGTTGGCGCTGATATTGAGACCCAGACCAGGCAGGTCATGCAGAATCTGCAGGCCGTTTTAAATGCCGCCGGCTCTTCACTGGAGATGGTTTTGAAAACGACCATTTTTCTGAAAGATTTTAATGACTTTGCCCGGGTAAATTCTGTTTATGGTTCTTTCTTCGGCGATCAGCCGCCGGCCCGGTCAACCGTTGAAGTCAGCCGGCTGCCCAAAGATGCCGCCATCGAAATTGAATGTATTGCTCTTAAGAAAGACTGATTTACTTGATCACCCGCAGTTTTATCGTCAATCCCGCCTCCGGACGGGGCAAAGGTTTAAAAATAGCCCGGTTAATAAAAGAACTTATCCATAAAAATAATCTTACGGATACTCTTTATTATACTGATAAACCGCACCATGCAACACAAATAGCCCGTGATCTGGCCGGAAAGAGTCAGCAGATCATCGTCGTCGGTGGTGACGGCACCTTTCAGGAAGTAATAAACGGCATCGTTGGTACCCCGGTTCAGCTTGGCCTGATCCCGGTCGGAACCGGTAATGATTTTGTCCGTGCAGCACCAATACCCATCTCACCCCAGGCCGCTTTTCAAACGGTTTTGAATGGACATACAATGAAAATTGACATCGTCCGGGCCGGGGATCGTTATTTTCATAATGCGCTTGGGGTGGGATTTGATGCCCATGTGGTTTCATACGCCAATAAAATAAAATATCTGCGCGGCAGTGCAGTTTATCTTAAAGCTATTTTTCAGACCCTGACCAAATACAGCCCGGTACAACTAACATACATTGATGAAGCCGGGGCGCGGTCAAAGGACTGGTTTCTGATTGTAGTGGGAAATGGGAAAGCACTGGGCGGCGGATTCCGGTTGACACCGGATGCCGAGCTGACCGATGGCTGGCTGGATATCTGCCTTATTGAAAATATGCCCCGTCCGCAAATCATAAAAAACCTGGTTAAAGTTTACTGGGGCGGCCATAAATCCGATCCCAGGGTTGAGCTAAAACGGGCCCGGAAAATTGAATTCCGTTCGGAACAGGGCTTTGCGGTGCATGCTGATGGGGAATTGATCTCCATGAATCAAAAGCATCTCGAAATCGAACTGATACCTGAAGCTGTTGAACTGATTTGTGATCCCTCATGAGAATTAAGCTATTCATCGTTTTTATCTTTTTTTGCGGTCAGATGCTTTTTGCCCAACAGGATTCTGTAACCGCCCTCCGGGTGCCGGAACTAAAGCAAAATCAGGCTGAGAAAAGTATTTTCTGGCCGGCTTTGCTTATCCCGGGAGTAGTGCAGGTTGAACAGAACCGTCTGAAACCGGCAGCCTTTTATTATTTCACAGGCATGACCTTTTATTACCGGTCATTCTATAATTTGGTCCGCTACGAGGCAGGTCACGATAAAAAATATCTGACCCGTTTCCGTGCTGATCTTGGTGTGGCCGGGCTGATCCATCTGAGCAGTACGCTCGATGCGGTTTATGCCAGTCATCTCGGTCTCGGTCAGAATTGGAACAGTGACCCCTTTTCACCGCTGCCTTTAAAATCGCCCTGGGCGGCCAGCCTGCGTTCGGCAATTTTCCCCGGCTGGGGTCAGGTTTACAATGAAAGCTATATAAAAGCGGTAATTTACCTCGGTGTTGATGGGTATTTCCTGTACCAGGCCAGAGAAGCAGATATCCGTTACAAATCTTCCGGGAAAAGCAGTGACCGGGAAGAGCGCTCAAAATACAACTGGTATTTTGGTCTGGCCTACCTGATGACCATCCTCGATGCTCATGTAGATGCTTATCTTTACGGATTTGAAAAAACCATGCAATTAACAGTGGAGCCGGAATTTGGGAATCAGGGTATACTGGTCGGTATTTCTTATTCTTTTTAGTCTGCTCAGGATGGCACCGGCCCAATCGGTATCAGGGACAGATTCCTGCAGGACTGTTATTGAGAAATCCTGGTTCAGCCCGGATCTGAATTTCGGAGTGGACAAGGCCCGGCATTTCAATGCTTCACTTATTTCAGCCCTGCTTTACCAGAAAAGTATGGAGCAAAATTGCCCTGAACTGGCCAAACCGGAGTTCGTTTTTGGCTTCAGTCTGTCCCTCGGTTTACTCAAGGAATTTTATGACCTGCGGATTAAAAAATCATCCGTCTCCGCGGGTGATTTAGTTGCGGATCTGGCCGGGACCGGCTGTGCCCTGATTATAGGAAACCTCAGATAATTATGTCCCTGTATTTATATAACGGCGTTATTCATATCCATTCTACTTACAGTGACGGTGCGTTGAGCATTCCGGAAATTGCGGCCAGTGCTGCGGCCCTGAAACTGGACTATATGCTGATGACCGATCATAACACCCTTAAACCAAAATTTGACGGTCTTGAAGGTTATCATTCCAGTGTCCTGGTCGGTATTGGAATGGAGATAAACGATCCTGCCGATACCAACCATTACCTGGCCTTTGATATTGATGAAGACTTTTCAGAACTGTTGCCGCCCGGGGAATATGTGCGCAGAGTTAAAGAACAGGGTGGTTTTGGTTTTATTGCCCATCCGGATGAGAACCGCTCGCATTTGGACGCTTATCCGCCCTATCCCTGGAATCTGTGGGATAATCAGGCTTTTGACGGAATTGAAATCTGGAACCAGATGTCCGAGTGGATGGAAGGTCTGACTTCCAAAAACAAATTCCGGCGGGTTCTGCATCCCCGGCGCTCCATTCTTGGCCCAAAGCAGGTAACTCTGCAGCGCTGGGATGAGCTGAACCTGAAACGGAAAGTCGTTGGTCTGGGCGGCGTTGATGCCCATGGTGTAAATTATAAACTATGGGGACTCTTCAGGTTGATCATCTTTCGTTACAAGGTGGTTTTCAGAACCATCCGCACCCATTTGCTGACGCTGAATAAACTGCATCCGGAGAATCCGGCCAATTACAAACAGGATATTACCACGCTGTACGAAGCTCTGCGCCATGGCCGTTCTTTTTTCTCAAACCATTATCTTGGGGATGCCTCAGCTTTCCGTTTCTATGCGGTCAGTGCAGATAGTGAGTTTCAGATGGGTGATACAGTGCCATTCCGGCCGGACCTGCGTTTCATTATAAAGAATACCGGGCAAGCCGTTACCAGGCTGCTGCACAACGGGCAGATTATAGCCAATTTTTCTGCACCCGAAATCTCATATCCCGTCCCGTCTCCAGGTGTCTACCGGGTAGAAGTTCTGCGCGAGGCTCAGCCCTGGATTTTCTCCAACCATATCCGTATTGAAGATGTCCGCTGAACAAAACCTGTCATTACCGCGCTTTATCCGGCTGCTGGATTATCTATTTGTCTTGCGTCCGGTGCTTTTTTTCCCGGGCTGGTCAACCGTTTTAGCCGGATATTATGGTCAATCCGGATCACCTTTTTCAGGTGTAGTCAACCGGGATCCGGGTTGGCTGCTGGTTGCTTTCGGGCTGGCCATGGGCGGTAGTTTTCTGCTGAACCAGATTTGCGACCGTGATTCAGACCGTATAAATAAAAAACTTTTTCTGCTCGCCGATGATCATATTTCGCCGCCGGCGGCCTGGGCAGAAGCTATCTTGTTGCTCCTGTTATCACTACCTGCGGCGTTCTTTTATGGTTTACCCGTACTTATCGCGGTTATTGTTTTTATCCTGATCACCGGCTGGGTTTATAACTTCCGGCCGTTCCGCTGGAAAAATCATCCGGCCGGCAGTGTTGCCGCCAATCTTTTAATGGGCTGGCTGGCTTTTATCATCGGTTGGCTGGCGGTCAGGCCATTCAGCCGGGAGATGATTATTTTCAGCCTGCCCTATACGTTTTTAAACCTGGCCTTATATTTTCACACCCTGCTCCCGGATGTGGCTGGCGACCGGCAGTGTGGTAAGAAAACCATTGCCGTTTTAAGCGGTGAAAAACCGGTCATTGGGCTGGCTGTGTTTCTTTATCTGGCCGGTCTGCTGCTGGCGTTGATCAATCATGACTGGCCGGCCATCATTATTTTCCTGGCCGCCGGCCCATTTTTTATACAGCAATCCATTCGCCGGGATATTACCTCCACCCTGCGCACCACCAAATTTTCAGCCTTCATTTTTGCGCTGGTCATTGGTCTTTTCTGGCCTATTTATTACCTTATGATCGTTGCGGCATATTTTGGAACACGCTGGTATTTCCGGCGACGATTCAACCTGGATTATCCCAATTTTAATGCAAAATAAAAGGATTTAGATGATATCAGAAAAACTGGACCGGGGATTAGCCAAAACCCGGCAGAATATTTTTTCACGGCTCGGCCGGCTATTCAGTGCCAAAAGCAAAATTGATGATAACCTGCTGGATGAAATAGAAGAGATTCTGATTTCAGCCGATGTCGGAGTTGAAACCACCGACTACCTGGTGGACAGAATTCGTCAGCGCGTGCGCCGGGAAAGATATGAGACATCGGCAGAACTGGACAGCCTGATCCGTGATGAAATTAAAGAGCTGCTCGAAGATTCAAGGCAGGAAAAACCAGTGGAAGGAACAAAAGTTATTCTGGTCGTCGGCGTGAACGGCACCGGGAAAACCACATCCATTGCCAAGTTGGCCCGCCATTATCAATCTCAAAATAAAAAAGTTCTGCTCGCTGCGGCTGATACATTCCGCGCCGCGGCCATTGACCAGTTAAGCATCTGGGCTGAACGACTGAACTGTGAGATTATCAAACACCAGGCTAATGCCGATCCGGCTGCCGTCGTTTTTGATGCCATTAATGCGGCTGTTTCCCGCAAACCCGATGTTCTGATAATTGATACGGCCGGCCGCCTGCATACCAAAAATAACCTGATGGCCGAACTGGAAAAAATTTACCGGGTCATTACCCGGCTTATACCCACCGCACCCCATGAGGCTATCCTGGTTTTGGACGCCGGCAATGGCCAGAATGCCCTGAATCAGGCCAGGGAATTTCTGAAAAGTGTTAACGTTGACAGCATCTTCCTGAGTAAACTGGACGGGACCGCCCGCGGTGGTATCGTTCTCGCCGTGCGCCGGGTTTTGAATATTCCGGTGCGCTATATCGGGACGGGTGAGAAAGCTGAGGATATGGCCATCTTTAATGCCGCAGAGTTTGTGGAAGGATTGTTCGGAGCCAAATGAAAAAAATTCATATCACCACACTGGGTTGTTCCAAAAACACCGTTGACAGTGAAGTTTTGATGGGCCAGTTACAAACCCATCATTTCCGTCTTGTTGAAAACCCGCATCAGTCGGATGTTATCATTATCAATACCTGCGGCTTTATTGAAGATGCCAAGGAAGAATCCATCCAGGCTATTTTTGAAGCGCTGCGCCTTAAAAAAGAAGATCCCGCCAAAAAAGTATTTGTAGCCGGCTGCCTGTCTCAGCGTTACCGGAAAGAAATTGAAAAAGAAATTCCCGAGGTGGATGCCATCTTCGGAACCGAGGATTACCATCAGATTCTGCAAACTCTTGGTGTAAAACATACGGCGATTGATAATTTGATTCGTTACCGGAAACTGACCACGCCGCGTCACCTGGCTTATCTGAAAATATCAGAAGGGTGCAACCATACCTGTTCTTTCTGCGCTATTCCGGGCATCCGCGGCAAACACCGCAGCCGCAGTATGGAGAGCCTGGTCGCCGAAGCCGGACTGTTAGCTGAGAACGGGGCAAAGGAATTGATTATTGTCTCCCAGGACACCTCCTATTACGGAATTGATCTTTACGGCCAACAGCGGATTATTGAATTGATTGAGGAACTGAGCCGCATCGAAAAGCTGGAATGGATCCGGGTCTTGTACTGGTACCCAACTAATTTTCCCAGGGAATTTATCCGTATGGCCGAAGCCGGATCGAAGGTGATTCCTTACCTGGATATGCCGCTCCAGCATATCTCCGATCGAATGCTGAGCCTGATGCGACGGGGTGAGAACAGCGCCAAAATTAAAAATATTCTGACCGATTTCAGAGCCGTCAATCCGGCTATGGTTTTCCGGACGACATTTATACTGGGTCACCCCGGCGAAACGGAAGATGATTTTAAGGAATTATGCGATTTTGTGAGCGAGTTCAAAATTGACCGGATCGGCACCTTTGTTTACTCGGATGAGGACGGAACGCATGCCGCCGGCTTGGAATCGAAGGTTGCCAAACCTATGGCTGAAGTGCGTCGGGAGCAATTGATGGAAATTCAGCGCGAAATTTCCAGTGAACTTAATGAGAAACTGACCGGTACCATACAAAAAGTGCTGATTGATGAATATGACCGGGAAGGCGGGGTTTATATTGGCAGAACTTTCCGCGATGCCCCGGAAGTGGATAATGAGGTTTTGGTCACTTCGGAAAGGAAATTAGAAGCAGGCGATTTTTTATCGGTTGTGGTTACCGGCAGCGGAGAGTATCATCTGGAGGGAACTCCGCTTTAGGCTGGCTAATTTCAATCAGGACTCACCGGGATGTGTTTGTGTGAAACGGATCGGATAAAAAAGGGGGCATTATGATGACAGGCATATTTCGGATTATACTCTTTTTATTACTCACGGCCGGTCTCCTTTCTGCTCAGTATAAAGAAGATTCTGAGATGAGCGGGGTCGGAATTCCCTATTTTGAGATGGTTGTCTTTTCTTCCTTTGGCAGCAATCCGGATTCCGGTCTGGCCACAGTCATGGTTTCCCTTTTATATGATGATCTCACATTTACAAAGAGTGCCACCGGCCAATATCTTTCCGAGTATGATCTTATTTTGGGCATTTACAATTCAGAGAATGAAATGATTACCAGCCGGACTCTGAACAAAGTACTTCCGGCTGAAAGTTTTAATGAGACCAATAAACGGGATAAAACTTCGGTTGAAAGAACATCCTTTAGCCTGCCTACCGGCGATTATACCATGTTTGTCAAAGTTCTGGATATCAATACAAACAAAAGTGCCCAGCGCAAAGTTGCTTTTAAGGTAGCCTCGTTTACCGGGAAAGAACTGGAAATCAGTGATTTGTTGTTTCTGAAATCCGTGACAACCGATTCGAGCGGAGAAATTTCTTCCTGGACACCGTCGATCGGTAATAATTTCGACGTGCGTAAAAGTGTCTTTTATCTTTATTTTGATGCTTTTGTCAGCGACACCTCAGAACCCGTTCATGTGAATTATAAGTTTTCAACAGAAAACGCGAAAAAAGATTTTGATACAACTCTTGTTCTCTATGCCGATCGGCCGGTTTCCTGGTTTTTATTCCCGGTTAAACAGGGTATGCTGCGCCACAACCGCTATATAATTGAGGTCACCCTTTCGCAGAAATCAGGCAGTGTGTCGGTAAAAAAATCCAGCCGGGTTTCCTTTTATTGGTCAGAAGTACCCGGAACCATTGATGATATTGAACAGGCGCTGGAGCAGATGGTCTACATTGCTCCAATGGATTCCATAAAAAGGTACAGGGATACTTCACTGGAAGAGAAACAAAAATTCTTTCTCCGGTTTTGGAAGGAAAGGGATCCCGATCCCGAAACCAGTAAGAACGAATTAAAAAATGAGTATTACCGCCGGGTCAATTATGCCAACAGCAATTTTGCCACTTACAGTCAGGGAGGGTGGTTATCCGATCAGGGACGTATACTGATAAAATTTGGAATGCCGGATGATATAGAGCGACATCCGTTTGAGATAGATTCAAAGCCTTATGTTGTCTGGCGTTATTACTCGCTACGAAAGACGTTTCTTTTTGAGGATAGAACAGGGTTTGGTGATTACCGGCTTCATCCGGCCTATCTGGATGTGGAGTACCAATAAAAAAGCCGGTTTTACCCGGCTATAACTTGAATTGGTTTTAATATTTTACCCGCTTCAATACAGGACGTGCAGACTCTCATCCGTTTCACACCTTCAGTGGTCTGAACCCGGATATTTTGCAGATTGGGCAGAAAACGACGCTTTGTTTTATTATTGGCATGGCTCACATTGTTGCCATACATCGGTTTCTTTCCACATATTTCACAAACCATTGCCATTTAAATTCACTCCTTCCAGCAATCAAAATAGACGGCAAATATAAAAGTGTGATCATCCGAATGCAATAATTTTACGGGGAAAGCACCGTATTTATTTTATTAAACCAACGACAAGAAAAATAGGGCGGCCAAAGGTGCAAAAGAATCCATCTATTTCTTTGCTCCGTGATCTCCGCGGCTTTGTATGAAATTTCCTTACCCAAACAATATCGTGTGAACAATGGTGTTTTATGCACCAAAGATGAAATAAATTTGAGTTTCAATTTATCCGAATTTAAGTTTAGAACAAATAAGTAGAAAGTTCGAATGTTCTATGGATATGAAAGAAAAAAAACACGATCAGATTCTTGAAGCGGCCATGCAATGTTTTGCCCGGTATGGCATAAAAAAGGTAACTCTTGATGATATTGCCGGTGTGTTGGGCATGAAAAAAACATCACTTTATTACTACTATAAAAATAAGGAAGCGCTCTTTCAGGATGCCTTGGAAATGGAAGCGGAAAATGCCTTTGCTCATGCCCAGAGAGCCATCGATCTCGAGACGGAACCTGAAGAAAAAATTCTTGCTCTGGTCCGGGCCATGCACAATTACTTTTCTCAAAGAAAACAAATGCTGGAGTTCAGCGCCCAGGCTCTGATGGAAAGCCAGACTTTTTTACAGCTGGGATTCCAAAAATTTATAGTGCGTCACCGTCAGATCATCCGGTCAATCCTGGATCGGGGTATCGAAAACAAGGAGTTACAAATTGATGATCCAGACCGGACAGTCGGGGCTATTCTGAAGCTGGTTCAGCTGCAGCGTCTTCATAATTACATTCAGTTCTTCCATAAGGGGTTTGAATGTGATGAGGCAGATTTGGCAATTGATGACACAATTCTTTTACTGAAACTGATTTTTAAAGGATTAAAGAGTAAACCATTAGAGAGTTGTTTATGATAAAAAATTCAATTCGATTTAGGCACCTGTTTTTAATGATATTGCTTCTCATCTCATTCGGCCAGACCCAGACTTCTGGCGGGCAAAAATTTTCTTTAGATGAGGCTGTGGCTTATGCCCTGAAGCATAATCATGAGGTGAAGAACACCCGTCTGGGTATTGCTGCCGCCGCAAAACAGGTTTGGGAAATTACCGCCAGCGGGTTGCCGCAGGTTTCCGTATCGGCAAAATACCAGCACCTGATTGATATCCCGACTCAATTGATTCCGGCTCAATTTTTTGGTGGAGACTCCGGCAAATTTGCTGCAGTTCAATTCGGCCAGCCGCACAATGCTTCATACGGCATCACTGCCACCCAATTGGTGTTCAGTGGCAGTTATTTTGTCGGCCTCCAGGCTTCCCGGGTTTATAAAAAGCTTTCTGCCGGGCAAAATGAACGAACTGAGCTCGATGTAAAAGAAACCGTGACCAATACCTATCACTTAATTCTGATCGCCTCGCAAAACAGGGAAATTCTCAACACGACCCTGGCCAATGTTAAACAAACGCTGGCCGAAGTTTCTGCTTTATATGAAGAGGGATTTGTTGAAAAGCTGGATGTTAAACAGTTAAAAATTTCCGTTTCCGGTCTGGAAAATACCCTGAGTACTCTTGATCAGCAGATTGATGTTGCTTACAAGTTGTTAAAATTACAAATCGGCCTCGATCTAAGAGAGCCTATAGAACTTACCGACATGCTGGATAAACTTCTTCAAAATCAGGATATCAACAATATTTTAAATGAACCGTTTGAACTGCAGGAAAGTGTAAATTTCCACTTGGTGCAAACCCAGAAGGAATTGGCTTCTCTATCGCTGGCTAATGAATATGTTGCTTTTTTACCATCCATTGCCGCTTTCGGAACCATTCAACAGGATGCTCAGCGCAGCGAGTTTAACCTGTTTGAGTCCAGGGAAAAATGGTATCCGACAACGGTGGTTGGTGTGCAGATGAGTTGGAATCTGTTCAGCGGATCGGCCAAAATTTTCAGGATTCAGAAAGCCAAAATTGCCTTAAATCAGGCTGAAAATAATCTTGAAAGAGCGGAGCGCGGTTTATGGCTGCAATACGACCAGGCCAAATCCTCGCTGGAAAGCTCACAAAAGCGTTTCAATAATTACAGGAATAACCAGGCCCTGGCTAAAGAAATTTATGAGACCACGCTGGAAAAATTTCACGAAGGATTGTCCACAAGTCTGGAGCTGACCCAAAGTTATAACCAGTACCTGAATGCCGAAGCTGAATATCTCCGGGGTATAAGCGATATGTTAACTGCCCGGACCAGTCTGGAAAAAATTCTTGGAATCCTTTAAACAGAACAAAAGAGGCACGAAAAATGAAGAATATGATATTATTAATAGCTCTGACCATCTTGTTTGTGGCCTGTGGTTCAGATGATAAATCGGCTGAATTAAAGAAACTGGAAGCACAGCGGAATGCTCTGGATTCGCAGATTTCAGTTCTTCGCTCTGAGCTATCCGCTGCCGGTAACACACGCCAGGAAGCGATCTATTCAACGGTGGCTCTGGTCAAAATTCAGCCGCAGCCTTTTGTTCACTCCCTTAGAATTCAGGGCAATATAGAATCGGATAATAATATCCTGATTCCGGCCAGGGTCTCCGGAATTGTAAAAAAAATCTATGTCCGGCAGGGTGACAGGGTTCAAGCCGTTCAATTACTGGCGGAGCTGGATGGTGTGATCTATGAAAAAAGCATTGAAGAACTTGAAATAAATCTTGAACTGGCCACAACCGTTTTTGAAAAGCAGAAACGGCTCTGGGAAAAAGAGATCGGCAGTGAAATTCAGTATTTACAGGCTAAAACGAATAAAGAAGGGCTGGAAAAAAAACTGGCAACTGTTCGTGAGCAGTATGAATTAACTAAAATCAAATCACCGATCAGTGGTACGGTTGACGATATACTGATCCGTGAAAATGAAGGGACTGCAGCAGGTTTTGGCACCATCCGCGTTGTGAATTTTATTGATCTCAAAATCAAAGCCCATGTCTCCGAATCAAATATCGGGCGTCTGAAAAAAGGGGATCCGGTTCAGGTAGATGTTCCGGTTGTCGGGAAAAGTTTTACATCAAAAATACAATCGGTATCCCAGGTTATTGATGCTACCAACCGTACATTTTCCATTGAAATCGGCGTTCCGGTGGCAGCGGGGGAAATCAGACCAAATATGATGACTGTGCTGAATGTTCAGAATTATGAAAATCCTGCTGCTCTGACGGTACCGATAAATACCGTTCAGCGCACCGAGAATTCCAATTTTCTATTCCTTGCCAAACTGGTGGATAGCACGAATGGTTTCTGGCAGATTGAACGCAGAGAAGTTAAGACCGGTCTGGACAATGATAAAAATATTGAAATTACAGAAGGTCTTTTGGCCGGAGAATTTGTTGTGACAACCGGATTTCAGGATCTGGCCGATGGTCAAATGGTAAAAGTGCCGGCAGTGCCTGCGGTAACCGAAGGTAAAATGTAACCGCCCGTAAAGTTGAGATGACATTTACTACCCCGTAATAAAGGTATCTAAAATATGAAGGAATTTTCACTCACGAACAGGGCAGTTGACAATAAGGTGACCATCTACATCTTTGCTGTCCTGCTCACCATTTTTGGAATTATACAATACATGTCCACACCGAAGGAGCGCTTCCCGGAAGTGGTTTTTCCCTACTTTATGATTTCAACGATCTATCCGGGCACCAGTCCGACAGATATCGAGAACCTGGTCACCAGGCCCATTGAAAAAGAGCTTAAAGGGATAAAAGGCATCAAGCATATCAATAGCCAGTCCCTGCAGGATGTTTCGTTGATTATCGTTGAATTTGATGTCCATGCGGATGAAATCCGGGCTTATCTTGATGTGAAAAAAGCAGTGGATGATTCCAGGGTTGATTTACCAACGGATTTATTGCAGGAACCGGAACTGACTCAGATAGATGTTTCGGAAATACCGATCATGTTTGTCAATTTATCTGGTGACCTTGGTCTTGTAAAACTGAAAGAATATGCCGATGACCTTAAGGATCGACTGGAAGGAATGGAAAAAGTAAGCAAGGTCAACATCATCGGTGCCCTCGAACGGGAGATAGTCATTGATGTTGATCTGTTTAAAATGGAGAAAGCCGGTATTTCTTTTAGCACTATAGAAAACGCCGTGAAAGGGGAGAATCTGACCATTTCCGGCGGACTCGTTGCAACAGATGGCCTGGAGCGGAATTTCCGGATTCTTGGTGAATTTAAAAATGTCGATCAGGTGGCTGATATCATGATTAAAGAGGGTATCTACCTGCGCGATATTGCCCATGTCAATGACGGTTTTAAAGACCGTGAAAGTTATGCCCGTATGGATGGCAAAGATGTCATCTCTCTTTCCGTGATCAAGAAAAGCGGTAAAAACCTGATTGAAGCAGTAGATGAAATCAAAGCTGAAGTTAAAGAATTCAGGCAGCATGCCTCGGCCAATCTGAATATTTTCATTACCAGCGACAGCAGTAAAATGACCCGTAATTCCGTAAGTGATCTGTTCAACACGATTATTCTTGGATTTATCGTTGTCGTTTTTGTACTTATGTTTTTTATGGGTGAGCTTGATGCGGTGTTTGTAGGTGTAGCTATCCCGCTTTCCATGCTGATTTCCTTCAGTTTGCTACCGGTGATTGGTTATTCTCTGAACATCGTTGTTCTTATGGCATATATCCTTGTATTGGGCATAGTGGTTGATAATTCCATTGTTGTGGTCGAAAACATCTACCGCCACTATACCACAACCGCCGATTTAAGCATCGAAAAAGCAACAAAAATTGCCGTCGGCGAGGTCGCAGTTCCCGTTCTGACGGGCACACTGACCACTATCGCCCCTTTCTTCCCGCTGATGTTTATGCCGGGAATCATGGGTAAATTCATTCTGGCCCTGCCGGTCACACTAATTATCACCCTTAGCGCCTCAATGCTTGTGGCTTATTTTATGAATCCTGTTTTTGCTGTTTCTTTTATGAAATATGAAGGTGATAAAACAAAAGCAAGCCATGGACATTTACCACAGAATTTCTGGACTTATGCAGTACCAGCCTTTGCTTTTGCCTTGCTGGGTTATTTCCTACGCTGGATGGTTCTATCAAACCTGATTGTATTCAGTTTGCTGATTTTCATTTTTATGAAAACAGTGATGGTGCATTTAATTGATAGTTTTCAGAAAAATACCTTACCACGGTTTATGATGTTCTACCGCCGGTCACTCGCATTTTTGATTCGCGGAACTCGGCCATATTATATGGTGATTGCCATAGTAGTTTTATTCTTTGCTTCATTTATTATTACAGCATCCTTTCCACCGCGCGTGGTCTTTATGCCCGGTGGTGATCCGAATTATATCTATGTCTATATCACCATGCCCGAAGGGACTCATTTAAATGTCACCAATTCTGTTGCTGCAGAAGTTGAGTACCGGGTACGGAAAGTATTAGGTACGGAAAACCCCGATGTAGAAAGTGTTATTGGTAATGTCGCCGTGAATGCTGGTGCCGGGCTGTTTGACCGAACCACCCAATCGCGGCTGGCTAAAGTGACTGTTTCCTTTGTTGAGTTCAAAGACCGGCGTTCTGGTAAATCAACTTTAAACTACCTGAATGAAATCCGTAACGCAGTGAAAGGGATACCCGGTGCAGAAATTCTGGTCGACCGCGAACTGATGGGTCCGCCTGCCGGAAAACCAATCAATATCGAAATTGCGGGTGAGAACATTGCTGAGCTGCTTGCAATTTCAGCGCGGTTAAAATCTTTTATTGGTCAGCAGAATATTTTAGGTATCGAAGATCTACAGCAGAATATGGAAATTGCAAAACCGGAAATAGTGCTGCACATCGACCGGGATAAGGCCAGTAAACTTGGCCTAAGCACAGCACAAGTTGGTATGACTTTGAGAACAGCCATTTATGGCAAGGAAATCTCAAAATTCCGCCAAGGAGACGATGAGTATGATATCCGGTTAAGACTATCTGATGTTTATCGGGATAATATTGATTTGCTGCTTGGTCAGGAACTTGCCATCCCCGGGCGGAATGGAGGTCCGGCCAGTAATATTCCAATCAGTGCAGTTGCAACGTTTGACTATACCTCCTCCTATGGGGGAATTAACAGGTTGGATAATGAACGGGTTATAACCTTGTCCTCAAATGTGTTAACCGGTTACAATGCGAATGAAATCATCGCTCAGATTAACCAGGTTCTGCCGAAATTCGAATTACCGGATGGTTATAATGTTCGCTTCACCGGTGAACAGGAACAGCAGCAGGAAACAGGTTCATATCTACTAAAGGCCCTGTTTATTGCCGTAGCGCTTATTGCCATCATTTTAGTCGCCCAGTTTAATTCCCTTTGGAAACCGCTGATAATTACTGTGCAAATACTTTTTAGCATCATTGGTGTTCTTTTAGGTTTTGTCATTTTCAGGGTAGATTTTTCGATCTTTATGACCGGGATGGGTATTATCGCTGTAGCTGGTGTTGTCGTAAAAAACGCGATCATCCTGATCGACTATATTGATGCTTCTCTGCCTGAATACGAGAATAAAATTGATGCTATAGTCCAGGCTGGTGCCACACGGCTGACTCCGGTTTTATTAACAGCGTTATCGACTATACTGGGGCTGCTGCCGCTGGCCATCGGAATTAACTTCGATTTCGTTACCCTGTTTACTGAGCTAAATCCTCATGTTTATTTCGGCGGAGATAATGTGGCTTTCTGGAACCCTTTGGCCTGGACAATTATTTTCGGTTTATCCTTTGCCACTTTCCTGACCTTGCTGGTCGTACCTGCTATGTATAAAATTATTTATGTCCGGGATAAAAAATCCTGAGTTTATTCAGGACAGATGATAATCCCGTACGTGATTAAACCCGGGCAGCCCAGCCTGGGTTTTTTAAAATCGTGTTTTGAATCGGCCGAAATGTAAAAACTCAGTAAGAAATGAGAAAATTACCGTTTGATGGCCTTGGCGAGGTGTTGCCAATCTGCTTCTGTTAATTCATTCAGGAAATTAAACTCACCAGCTCCGGCCAGCCATTCTCCGCCATCAATGGTTACCACCTCACCGGTAATGTAGCCCGCATATGGACTGGTCAGGTAACAGGCCAGATTGGTCAGTTCCTGATGTTGACCAACTCTTTTCAACGGAATCCGGTTTATCAGCTTTTCTTCCCATGATGGATCCGGGAACAGTCTTTCCCAGGCTCCTTTTGTCGGAAACGGTCCGGGAGCGATAGCATTTACTCTGATATTGTATTTACCCCATTCTGCGGCCAGTGAACGGGTCAGGTTGAGTACACCTGCTTTACTGACCGAAGAAGGGACCACATATCCGGACCCGGTGAATGCGTAAGTAGTAACAATATTCAAAATCAACCCGGGTATATTTTGACCAATCCAGTATTTACCTAAGGCCAGGCTCATGTTGTATGTGCCGCGCAAGACGATATCAACCACAGTGTCGAAAGCTTTATAATTCAATTTTTCGGTCGGACTGATAAAATTTCCGGCCGCATTATTGACCAGAATATCTATTTTTCCGAATTCATCCAAAACCTGATGAATTGCTTTATCAATATCACGATACGAGCGGATATCCAAAACAATTGGTAAGACCTTTACCGGAAATTCCCGGCTAATCTCAGCAGCGGCTTCTTCCAGTACTTCCTGTTTGCGGCTGGCGATAATCAGACTGGCTCCGAATTTAGCATATTGCTTAGCCATACTTTTACCAAGACCAGTACCGCCACCGGTGATCAGAACAGTTTTACCGGTAAAAATTTTATCCCTGAACATCGGCTTCTCCTTCAGAATTAAATTACAGAAGAAGAAAATTAAAGACACGAAGATCGAATTCAAAGCCTTTGATTTTAATTTTCAATTTCGTATTTTTGCCAGCGCAGTGATCATTTTTCAGTGTGCATAGTTTGTCTGAATAGGATGAAAATAATTAAAATCAAATAAACAGAGGGAATTTATGAAGCCCGTAGAGCGCAGACTTTTTTTAGACCGTTTCCTGAATTATGTCCGGTTCGATACTCAATCCAGCGAAGAATCTGACACTTACCCGAGTACCCTGAAACAACTGGATTTATCCAGGAGATTAGTCGAAGAACTGACTGAATTGGGCTTAGATGAGGTTGAGCTGGTTGAACATGGCTATGTTTTTGCCACAGTACCCTCCAATTCAAAGAAAAATGTGCCTGTCATTGGTCTGATCGCCCATGTGGATACCTCACCGGAAGTCAGCGGAGCCAATGTAAATCCAGTGATTCATAAGAATTATCAGGGGGGAGATATCATCCTGTCAAAGGAACAGGTGATAACCAGGCTACAGAATCTGGCATTGGCAGATTGTATTGGTCATGATCTGATTACAACCGATGGTACGACCCTTCTTGGCGCTGATAATAAGGCTGGCATCGCAGAAATAATGGGCAGCCTCGTTTATTTGAAGGAGAATCCCGATTTCGAACATGGTAAGATTAGAATCGCATTTACAGTTGATGAGGAAGTTGGTACCGGAACCCTGCACTTTGATGTGCATAAATTTGGGGCTGATTATGCCTATACTATTGATGGAGAAACCGCTGGTGAAGTAGAAGACGAAACCTTTTGTGCGGATACGGCAATAATTAGAATAAAGGGTGTTAATGTGCATCCGGGATATGCCAAAGACCGCATGGTCAACGGGATTAAAATTGCTGCAGAATTTATAGATCAGCTGCCTAAAAATACAATGTCACCCGAGAAGACCGAAAAGCGCGAAGGGTACCTGCATCCGCATGCCTTAAAAGGTCAGGTTGAAAATACTGAAATAACCTTTTTGGTTCGGGATTTTACAGTAGATGGTTTAAAAGAAAAGGAAGCATTCTTACAAAATCTTTGTGATCGGTTGAATGAAAAATACAAGTCAGCCAGGCTGGAGATGGAGATAAAAGAATCATATAGAAATATGAAGTACATCCTTGACCAGCATCCGGATGTAGTCAATTATGCAATGGAAGCTGTAGCCCGGACTGGCTTAAAACCGGTTCAGAATCTGATCAGAGGTGGTACAGATGGTGCCCGTCTTTCTTTTATGGGCTTGCCGACGCCAAATATTTTCACAGGCGGGCATAATTTCCACAGTCAGCGCGAATGGATTTCGATTCAGGATATGGGAAAAGCGGTTGAAACGATTCTTCACCTGATAAATATCTGGTCTGAGAAAAGTAAATGACAATTCCAGAAAAAATTGAGATGATCAGTGACAAGGTATTGACTATAGTCTGGAGTGATGGTCATGAAGGTTTATATTTTGCAGATCACCTGAGAAAAAATTGTCCTTGTGCGGCCTGTGATAAGGAGCGGGAACTGGAAAGGGAAAAAGGACCATTCAAAATAATTTCTGTCAGGCTTGAAAATATAAGCATAAATTCCTGGTTCTTATTGGGTCGGTATGCCGTAGGATTTGACTTTTCTGATCATCACAATACGGGTATTTATCGCTACGAATATTTGCGAAATCTCTGTCAATGCGATCTTTGTACCAATAATATGATAACCGTAACCAGCAAAACGTAGTTATTGCCAGAACCGCACCCGAACTTTATATTTAACAGCTCAAAAGCCACCGTAGCTCAGTCGGTAGAGCAACTGATTCGTAATCAGTAGGTCGGCGGTTCGAATCCGCCTGGTGGCTCGTTTTTTTATGGATCGGACTTTTTATTATTTATGCCACCCAATATTTTTTAAAAAATAAAAAGATTTTTAGTGTATTCCATAATATTTTATCCTATATTACAAAATCGCTATAAGTTTTAGCGATGGTCAAGTGTTTTTCATTTAAGGAGATCAGGATGAATATCTACGTAGGAAATCTGCCCTTCGGTATTAGCGAAGATGATTTACGGCAGGCTTTCGAGACTTATGGGCAGGTTACTTCTGCTACGGTTATCAAAGACAAGCTCAGCGGCAAATCAAAAGGCTTTGGCTTTGTTGAAATGTCAACCCCGGCTGATGCGGAAAATGCAATTAACGGATTAAATGGTAAAGAATTTAAGGGTCGTACCATCACCGTAAATGAAGCTAAGCCACGTGAGGAAAAGACAGACAGAGATAGAAATTTCAAACGTCGTTCGTATTAATTTATACGGCCATTAAAATTCAACCTTTACCTGTCGCGGATTCGCGGCAGGTAAAGGTTAATTTAATACATTCTGCCTCTACTAAATTCCATTTGTGAAAAACCAAACAAATCTCTTTTGTCTTCAGGGAGAGAAGGATGTTTATATTCGCAAATAAATATTATTCTGTTTTGAATGGTATCTCTCTGAATCCGATGCCGATGGTGTTTATTTGATGAAGTATTTTTTCTCTCAAATTGTTCTTTATTTGTTTTCATTAAGATTTTTTAAATAATATTTTTATCAGAATACGGAAAATTCACCGCTTTTCATTATAGGTCTGCTTTGAAATCTTTATACAGTAGGCTAGGCTGAACACCATCATTATTCTGGTATTTTCCTGAATGATACGGTATAAAATCACCCTCAATAGTATGATAAAATATTTGGCATATTTGAATCCCCGGATAGATCCGAATGGGTTGAACACAGAGCATTTCCAATGTCCAATAGCCATTAAAGCCTACATCTCCAAATCCTGCGGTGATATGGACAAACAGCCCAAGTCTGCCAATGGACGATCGTCCCTCCAGCATCGGCACCAGGTTTTCCGTTCTTGTCCTTTCAATGGTTCGGCCAAGGTAGAGCGTGCCTCGTTCCAGTAGAAAACCATCTTCGGGTATTAGTACTTCTCTTGTTTTATTCGGTTTTTTCATGTCCAAAACGGGCGTGTCATAAACCAATAGTTTGTTATGTAGCCTGAGGTTGTAACTATTGGGATTTAATAAGGACTCATCAAAGGGTTCAATTTCAATATCTTTTCCCAAACGGCGTTTAATTTCAAGGCCGGAGAGAACCATATCATTCCTTTCAAATTATTGAAGGGCAAAAATAATATGTGATTAACTACAAGTCCAAACGAATATTCAATTCTTTATTGATCATTAACTTAGATGAAAATGAATAGTCTTGACCCATAATTAAATATAAATGGAATTACCATCGCTGAAATACAAAACCCGAAATAATTGAAATATTACCAGGTACTTTTTTCTAAATAATATATAAGCCTTACTTTTGAGATTTATAAAATAGGTATAGCGATTTAAAATCGCTTTGTTCTGAAATGGCAATAGGGCATGGTTCCCTTATGCTCATAATAATCCTGATGGTAATCCTCGGCAACCCAAAATACAGAAGCCGGTAAAACAAGAGTTGATGTTTTAAATCCTTTGGCTTTTAATTGTTTTATCAAATCTTCAATAATCTCTTTTTCCACAGTATTTTGGTAAAAAACAGCGGATCGATATTGTGGGCCAATATCCGGACCTTGTCCATTAGCCTGGGTAGGATCATGAATTTCAAAAAACACCTTGACAAGGGTTTCAAAATTTGTTTTAGATGGGTCGTAAACAACTTTCACTGCTTCGAAATGGCCTGAATTACCTGAACTAACTTCCTTATAGGTTGGATGCTCTTTCCACCCACCGGTATAACCTGAGATTACATCCATAACACCATTTTCTTTCTGCAGATAGAATTCTACTCCCCAAAAGCATCCCCCGGCAAAAATTACATTTTGTCTTTCAATTTTAAGAGGAACAAAGGATAGTGAAGTCGAATTGACGCAATGCCTTGTATTCTTTTCAGTGAATCCTTCGCCGAGAAAAACATGACCCAAATGAGCATCGCAATTGTTGCAGAGAATTTCTATTCTTGAACCATCGGCATCAGTTTGACGTCGTACCGCACCCTGTATTTCGTCATCAAAGCTTGGCCAGCCACACTGGGCATCAAATTTATTCTCAGATCGGAAGAGAGGTGTACCGCATCTTTTGCATGTGTATTCACCATCATCCCAATAATCGTAGTACTCACCGCTGAAAGGCCTTTCAGTCCCTTTTTTTTCGATTACCCATTTTTCAAAATCTGAAAGAGAATTAGTCTTCATATTATTTTCCTGTGCTGTTGTATCTGATGTAAAGTTTAACATCACTAATGTAAATATAATTCTGAGAATTTTAGAATTCATTGTTACCCTCCGCAACTTGTTAAAGTTTTTTTATTTGGTCATCTATTGAGATTGTGCATGTGATCATCCATCAGCTTTTGATCATGATTAACTCATTTGAAGATTCTATCTGATAAGATTATAATTTACTTTTGTTCCATTTCATTAATAAGTTATATTTGAAACAAAAAATTTCAATGTTTCAATTTGGAACAGGTAAATAATGGATATTATTCAACACAATTTGACACAAGATATTCTTGATTCGCTCGGCGAAGGTCTCTTTACTGTTGATAAGGACTTCAGGATAAATAGTATCAACAGGGCTGCAGAACTGGTTTTTGGGTTAAAACGCGGAGATGTATTAGGTGACTTTTGTAAGAATATTTTCAAATCTGACAGATGTCTTGGGGATTGTCCTATTCAGAGAGTCCTGGAAACCGGGGAGAATGTCTATGATCTTGAAGGGCAGATGCGTCACACGAGCGGCAGGAAAATCCCGGTTCGAGTAAATGCGGCCATTCTAAAAGATGAAAGCCAGCGTCCAATTGGCGGTGTTGTCTCCTTTCGGGATATGAGCTACCTGGAAAAATATCGTGAAGAATTGAAATCAGCATCCTCCTTCCAGGGGATTGTCGGGCAACATAAATCGATGTCCGAAATTTTCAGATTAATTGAGGATATTTCTGAGTCTGACAGCTCGGTTTTGATTTTAGGGGAGTCGGGAACAGGGAAAGAAATGATAGCTAATGCAATTCAGGCCTTAAGTCCGAGGAACCGAAAACCCTATGTCAAAATCAACTGCTCGGTTTTTCCACCGCAAATGTTGGCCAGTGAATTATTTGGACATGTCAAAGGAGCGTTTACCGATGCAATCAGGGAGAGAGTCGGTCGGTTTGATTTAGCAAATACTGGTACGATTTTTCTGGATGAGATAGCAGAAATGCCATTGCAGATGCAGGTTCAGTTATTACGGGTTTTGCAGGAGGGAACATTTGAAAGATTGGGTGAATCAACAACCCGCCGGGTAAATGTAAGAGTAATTGCCGCTACGAACCGGAACATCGGAAAAGAATTAGCGGCTGGAAATTTCAGAGATGATTTATATTATCGCTTGAATGTTATTCCGATTCATCTGCCCGCTCTTCGGGAACGAAGAAGTGATATTCCCCATTTGGTTCAACATTTTATTAATAAGTTCTCTTTACTATCTTCTAAAAATATTGCTGAAATCGATGATGATGCCATGGACCTTCTTTGTAGCTATGACTGGCCTGGCAATGTAAGAGAACTTGAAAATGCGATTGAATACTCATTTGCCAGAACAAAAGAATCAATTCTACGCGCATCAAAACTGCCCCCATCAATTAAAAATGCGATGCCGGCCCAATCCGCCAGATATTTTGAATTCGAAACCGACCCAGAACATTTGGGTCAGGACATTAAACATTTAAAAACGATCCTGGAAAAAAATAAATGGAACAGATCAAAAGTAGCCAAAGAACTTAGAATCGGACGAACTACACTCTGGCGAAAAATGAAAGTTTTAGGTTTACTCAATCCGGAATCTTAATGGTATGTTTCAATGAAACAATTTGTTTTTATTGCTCTAAATTTAAAATAAATAATAATATAGTACTTCAACATCATAAAATATGGAACTATTTGTTCCATTTTCGCACGGCTTTGTTCAATAATTCTGCTATTCTCGCTTGGTATATATTTTGCTCCGGACATTGTGAAGAGGTGCACAATGTCAGAAATGCTCGGAAACAGATACTTCATAGCCCGTCAATATGACAAAGCTATACCACAACTTGAAGCAGCTCTAACAGAAGATGCCAATGTGGAAAAAGTTAAGAAAAAATTAGTTATTTGTTATGTGCAGACCGTGCAGCTGGAGAAAGCACTGAAACTATTTTATGAAATAATTATTAAAGATCCGCATATCATAATAGATACGGACTTTTATCATGACGATTGTCCATGCCCTGAAATACTTCCAAGCTGGGAACAGAAATTATCCTTTTCCGAAACACCAAATGATTTGTATGAGGTTTTAGGCATTCTCTATCTGTATTGTGATTATGAAAAATCTATCACATATCTTAAAAAAGCCCATCAGGTCTGTGACCATAAATCTCTTCTTGCATCAATTCTGAAGAAACTGAACACTTCAATTTCGAATTAAATACAGCCATCTGAACAACAAAAATTAAATACTTTGCCTGTTTACAACATTATTTTTAATTTTGCGTATGGTTGCAAAATTGGAGTATAAATGAGCTTCACATTCACTGATGAAATTTTCCGTGAGATAGAAAAAGTATTAGATGTTAAATTTGCCAGAAGAGAAAGCCAATTCAGAGCGGTCCTGGTTAATTCTGAACAGGGCAGAAGATTAAGCATTGAGATTTATCCAGAGATGAAATTAGGAAAAAAATCAGGTAATCTTTTATCCATTTATACCAGGAACTCTCATATTCAGCTTCATAATTGTACCGGTTTTGTTTCGAGCGAAGTTTTAGGGGAGGTAACTTTTTTTTCTGAATTAGAAGGCTTTATTTCAGGAATTGTGGTTGAAAAAGGAGCTGCGTTCTCAGCTTTCTCAAATGTGGATTCGAGCCTGCTTTCCGGAGATTTTACTCAATTGGCACCGGAGGTAATGCTTTCTGGAATAGCCCTGTCACTGGCGGAGCCATTACTTGAAAATAAAAAGGACTGATGCGCCAGTATCTGAATTTATTCAAACATTATCTGTTGTTTGAAAAAAATCTTTCAGATAACAGTATTGACGCCTACTTCCGGGACATTTCACGCTTTATTGACTATATTGAAACACAGGGTATTCCATCGGTCGATAAAATAGCCAGCGCACATATCCAGCGCTTTCTTCAGATTCTGGCCCAAATTGGTCTGTCGGCTTCCAGTACAACACGAAATTTGTCATCGATCCGAAGTTTTTTTCACTTTTTAATCGCAGATAATTATCTAAATCAAGATCCAACCAGTGCCATTCAAAATCCAAAACTGCCCAAAACATTACCAGCAGTACTAAGTTACCCGGAAGTTCTGGACATCATCGCACAAATCCCGATAGATTCCCCGCCGGGGATAAGGAACAGGGCAATGATTGAATTATTATATGCCTGTGGACTGAGAGTTTCAGAGTTATTGTCTATTCAGACAGACTATATTTTCTTTAATGAAATGATCGTGAAAGTTTTTGGTAAAGGACGTAAAGAACGATACGTTCCAGTTTCTGTATCGGCTTTAGCCTGGATTCGCCGTTATCTGGATGAGGTTCGGCCGTCTCTCAGCAGAACAGGTATTTCCCCGCCCATACTTTTTCTAAACAATCGGGGTTTGGGCATGAGTCGGATGGGCTTCTGGAAAATCATCAATCGATATGTGAAAGCGGTCGGGATTAAAAGAAATATTCATCCGCATACGTTCAGACATTCCTTTGCAACCCACCTCGTGGAAAATGGTGCTGATCTCCGGGCAGTCCAGGAAATGCTTGGCCATGCAGATATAAGTACAACCCAGATTTATACACATTTGGACCGATCATTCATCAAAAAAGAATACAAACAGTACCATCCCCGAAGCTAACCACGCGGTGAGGACTCGACTCTGAGTAAATCCGCCGAATAATTTATATTCGTAAAACACTCTACCGGCTGATAAAAAGTATCTGCTAAAAATTCAATCTCTCTAAATTTCTGTTCTGGAAAATCTGAATAAAAAAAATGGTGCAGGCTGCGGCCTCCATCTCTCAGCCAGGTCTGCAAAGTCTGATGAATTTGCCGGTTCCAGATAGAAACAAGCGGTTCCAAACCGGATCGCGACCTGGCCGCAATAATCAATGCATCCAACTTTTGATTGAATAACTCCTGATAAATTAATTTATTCAGGAACGGCATATCTACTGGCATTACAGCCAGCCACTCCGTCTTGATATAGCCCAATGCGGCGGCAATTCCGGCGGCCGGACCAGAGTTTAATAGATAATCCGGGACTATTTTTAAATTCAGTGGAAGTGAATCAGTTGGTTGTGTGCCGGCCAATATGGTTTCGGCACCAATAGACCCGGCAAGTATGATGGCCCTCTCCAGCAAAGTAAGTCCACCTATCCGGGCCAGGAATTTGGGTGAACCAAAGCGTCGGCTTTGACCACCATTTAAAACAGTACAAGTAATCTCCGGATTGATCATTCAGCATCCAGAATATCATTTATCCAGCTAAGTGCTGCCTGGGATCGGGGGAGACCGATAGAAGGAATGGCCAAAATTGCGGTATGCCTTATTTCTTCAGCCTTTATACCATCCTGAACAGCTCTTCTTGTATTTGAATGAACGGCTCCCTCTGAACCCTGGGTAATTGCGATCGCCAGTTTGATAAGGCGGCGGGTTTTCAAATCAAGAGGACCGGCCTGATGACACTTATCTGCAAAGTCTTCATACATTCTGAATACTTCGGGATATTCTTCCGAGAATCGGGTGTAAGCCCTGGGTGACATTTTATTCATCATTTACTCCTTTTTAATCAATCGTGATACTTCCCGGTAACATTGACAGTATTTTTATCATTTTATAAATTGCCCACATGGTTAGCAAGTATAGGTTTGATATTGTCCATTACATTGTCGCAAAAAGATATTCAGAATAAAATCAATTTTTACGGTGATTCGGCTAAGGTCGATGAACTGTTACAAACGGTAAGCATGGTTGCCCCAACGGATCTCTCTGTACTTATTAACGGAGAGAGCGGAACCGGAAAAGAAGTTATTGCCATGGGCATCCACCAGCTTAGCCCCCGTGCTAAAAAACCAATAATTTCAGTGAATTGCGGGGCTATTCCCGAAGGGATTCTGGAATCTGAGCTTTTTGGTCATGAAAAAGGTTCCTTTACCGGTGCCATCGACCAGAAGAAGGGTTATTTTGAGGCAGCAAATAGCGGCACTATTTTTCTGGATGAAATTGGTGAGATGCCGCTCAATACTCAGGTAAAATTACTGCGTGTGCTGGAAAGTTCAGAATTTATGCGGGTTGGCGGTACGGTTACCCATAAAGTTGACGTCCGGGTTATTGCTGCTTCAAATAAGAACCTGGAGCAGGCGGTTGCCAACAACGAATTTCGCCGTGACCTTTATTACCGCCTGAAAGCTATTCAGATAAAGATTCCGGCGCTGCGGGAAAGGGAAGAGGATATTCCCCAGCTGGTTGAAATATTTGCCCGGAATTATATAGAAAAAAATAATATCCGTTTCAAAGGTTTTGCCCCGGAAGCAATCATCCTTATGAAAGAATACAACTGGCCGGGGAATGTTCGTGAACTTAGAAATTTTATTGAAACCGCCATTATCCTGAACCGGGGCGAAATCGTTCATAGTGCTTATGTCCGGTCCTCGCTAAATCTGTATCCGGCGCAGCGTTCATCAGAATTATTGCCCATTCCACTTAACAAAACCCCCGAACAGGCTGAGCGGGAATTAATCTACCGAACGCTGATTACCCTGAAACTCGATATAGATGAGATCAAAGAAAGCCTGATTCAGCTCATGCACCGGTCGAATGGCGAATTTGGCTCATTGCTCTCCGAATCCCAATCTGCTGCAACTTCCGGTGAGGTAAAACCCCAATCTCTGAATGCCATGGAAAGAAACATGATCAAAGAGACCCTGAGCCGGTTTGATGGTAACCGGAGGAAAACCGCCCGGGCCCTTCAAATCAGTGAGCGAACGCTTTACAGAAAAATCAAGGAATTTGGTTTGTGAAAAACATGGTACATTTATGCCTGCGAATACTCTTCTTTTTAAGTCTTGCTGTCTTTCAGTCCTGTGGTTACTATTCTTTTAAAGGTGCTTTGCCTTCTCATTTAAAAGGGATTGCGATTCCGTTGTTTGAAAATCGTTCCCCGTATGCCCAGGTTGAAGAAAAGCTGACCAATCAGCTTATTGATGAATTCATTAGCGATAATACTCTGAAAATTGTTGACGAGTCTGAGGCCGACCTCATTTTAAGCGGACGGATTGAATCGATAACTGACGACTTCGTTTCAGTTACTACTGGTGAAACTGTGCAGGAGATTAAACTGGTGGTTAAAGTGAAAGTGAAGTGTGAGGATATTCGTCAAAATAAAGTACTGTACGATAATTCCTTTGTTCAGTACAGCCTGATTGAGGCCACAGCCGGAGCTGATGAACGGGAAACAGCAATTGCTGCAGCCCTCGAGCTGATTACAGAAGATATTTTGAACGCCACCCTTGGTGGCTGGTAAAACGGAGCTGAAATGGAAAAAAGCAGTAATTATAGGCCGGACAACATTGATATCACTTTCGCCCAGCAGGCCGATGAATTTCTGAAAAATAATAATCTCGCCGTGGCCATCGAGCTGGCAGAAGTCGGTGTCAGGAAATATCCGTTCTATTCAACCGGGCATCTTATTCTGGCCAGAGCTTATCATCAGGATAACCGGATGGATGAGGCGCAGGCGGAATATGAACGGGTGATTCTTTATGAACCGGGTAATTACCGCGCACTGATGTCATTGGCTTTTATCAGCTTCAAGAAAAGGCTGAAAACCCTTGGTAATCAATACCTGCAGCAGGCCGTTCTGTATGATTTTGACAATACCGAACTGATCGATTATCTAAAAAAAGAAAATATTTATACACCAGCCTTTGTCTTTACGCCAATTTCCGCACCCGAGCCGGAACGGCTTCCGTCCGCTACTGAAGAATCGGAAACAGTTCCGGTTGAAATTCCGGAGGCAGTGGATGTGGTTATCGATCCACAGAAAACGATTGGTCAGGTGATGAGTGAATCTGGTCTTGTTTTTCAGATGGCTCATGAAGAACAGCCGGTTATCGAGATGGAAACGGAAGATCAACGGGTACTGGAAATTGTCACCCAATCCGTGGATTCTGAATTACCTATAGACGAGACACCGGTTGCCAATGATTTTGTCGATCCGCGGGTTGGGTCTTTTCAGGCCGAACTGGATTTGAGCCAGTTTGATAATGTCAGGGATGATTTTTCCACCGTCATGCATGGTATTTTCAGCGAGTCTGAAGATGCGAAAACTGCTGAAAATGCTGAGCCGGTTTATGATTTTCCGGCAGAACCGGAATCCGAAGCTGAAGAAAGACCGCTTCTCGATACCTCGATTATTTTCCTCGAAAATAAACAGGAGGCGGAAAAAACCGGGGATTTAAACCGGGTCCGGGAAGAGATGGATATTTTTATAGATAATATTCACGATGAAAGTGAACCGCCTGAACCACCGAAAGCAGGCGTCTTCACTGCTCCGGTGAAGCCTGAAGAGCTGCGTAAAAAGGTGCGCCCGGCCCTGGAATTTAAAAATCTGAAAACGGAACCGGTGATTGAAGATATGACCGGAGAAGAAAATGGTATTGATGAAATTCTTAAAAATCCGAAATTGCTGACACCTACTTTTGGCGAGATTCTGATTGCCCAAAAAAAATTCAGCGAAGCCAGACAAGTCTTTAGAAAACTGTCTGATCAGGACCCCGGGAACGAACGGTTGTTGCGCAAGATTGAATTTATAGACCGCATGATCGCTCTCAATTAATGCGGGTAAACATGCCTTTAAAAAAAATCTGTTTTCTGGCTGTATTTCTATGGTGTCAGATTTCCATAGCTGCTGACTATTTTATAAAACAGTCCCTCCATACCAACGCAAACCTGCCACTGCTAAGGTCCCGTGTGGCCCGTGAACTGCCTTCGGCCAGCCTGAATGTGCTTAATCTGCCGCCCGGCTTTTCAGGCCGCTGGGCTGTTCTATCGGACGCTGATTCCAACGCTGAAAATATGCTGCAAATGCTGCTTGAAACAGGTGAGATTGAATTTTTCGAAGCAGTCGGGTTTTTTAAATTGAAAACAGCCGATCCGGATTCCGTCGCAAAATTACAATGGTATTTATCCACATTACATGCTGAAGAAGCCTGGACGATTAGCACCGGAAACCCGGATATCATTGTCGCCATCATTGATACAGGTATCGATTACGGACATCCCGATCTGCAAACGGCCATCTGGATAAACGGGCCGGAAGACCTGAACGGCAACGGGCGCCTGGATGAGGCGGATTTAAATGGCCTGGATGATGACGGAAACGGTTTTACAGATGACGTTATGGGCTGGGATTTTACCGATGCGCCGCGCTTCGCCGATGGCGGCGATTACCAGTTTCCCGATAACGATCCGATGGATGAATTCGGTGATGGCCACGGCACACCGATCGCCGGAATCATCGCTGCCGCTCATGGCAGCGAGGGTGGAATGCTTGGTCTGGCTCCGGATATCCGGGTAATGAACCTGCGGGCCGGAACCGCCGGCGGATATCTTGAAGAAGATGACGTTGCCCGGGCTGTGCTCTATGCTGTCCAAAACGGAGCCCGGATCATCAATATGAGTTTTGGCGATGTGGTGCTCTCGCAATTTCTGGCTGAAATTCTGAATTATGCCGCCGGGCAGGGCGTACTGCTTATTGCCAGCAGCGGTAACAGTGGTGACGATACGGATCATTTTCCATCCGGACTGGAGCCGGTTATGTCGGTTGGCGCGGTGAATGAAACCGGGCTAATTGCCGGGTTTTCTTCCTATGGGGTCAGCCTGGATCTGGTTGCGCCGGGCACCAATATTCAAAGTACGGCTATCGCCGGGAAATATCGGTCGTTTAACGGCACTTCATTCAGTGCGCCCATGGTATCCGCGGCAGCAGCCCTGCTTTTTTCGTCCGAACCGGAATTGACCGCCCGTGAAGTTCGCAGCCGGCTGAACACGACCGGCACAGATTTGTACTTTCCCGGCTGGGATGAATACACCGGACACGGACTGCTCAATCCCGGGCGGGCATTGCAATACGATGGCGACGGCGAATTGATCATGCATCAACCACAACCCGGTCAGGCATATCCGGCCGGGAATATCCCGGTCGTGGTTACCCTGCGCCATCCGGATTTGCGAAAGGCCGAACTCAGCATGGAGGTAAACGGGGGAAACCCACAGCTTATTTGTGAATTTGAAAAGACTTTTTCAGAACAGGATACGCTGGCCTGGCTCGATTTAAGTGCTGCCGATTCCGGTTCTGTTATCCTTGAATTAAAAATGACTTTGCTTAATGGCCGCTGGCAGCAGATTCGAACCCGTTTCAGCATTGATAAAACAGCCCCTGAAATAATAGTCCACCCGGAAATTTATCTTTGGGACGGCGATCAGCCGGCGGTACTTTTGCAATGCGAAAGCGATGATCAGGTGGATGCGGTTTTATCTGAACAGGTGGCCGGAGCAGAGGAATGGCGGGAGCATTTTCTATCTTATCGTAGTGCTCAGCAGCGACTTCTGCTCAGCGGTCGGGAATACCAGAATGCCCATGCTTACTATTTTGAATTAAGCAATGCGGCCGGATTAAAAAACCGGTCTGCTCCCGGGCAGTTCGATTTTCCGCCGGCCATGAGCCGGACAGCCCTCACCGAGCAAACCCTGCCGGTTCCCGCCGGTTACCTTTTAAATTCATTTACAGATTTCGACAACGATGGCCTGGCGGAAATTGTACAGTCGGAATATGATCAAAATTTCAGCTATGGTCCGCTTGCGGTTTACGAAGAACAGGCTGGCAGCTTTATCAAGACCGGACTAAGCGCCGAAATGCTTATTCCCCGGGCCGCCGGCGATAGTGATGCCGACAACCGGTCGGAATTGCTGTGCGGTTATGGAAACCGCAGCTATCTATATGAAATGCGACCCGGACGCTCTCTGCCTGATTCACTGATCTGGTCGGATACACAGAATTTCTGGGCCGCGGCGCTGACCGATTTGGACGGTGATGCCCAGGGTGAAATTATCGGTTACCGGTCGACGAGTTCGGGCGGTGAACAGTACATCGCACTCGAGCGGGATGGCTCGGCTTTTACCGAATGGTCGTCCGGATTTGCCAATAACAGTGCCGGTCAGAATTACCTCGGCGTTCCGGCGCTCAAAATATTCCCGGCTCAAGCCGGGCCGCTTATCCTGTTTGGCGATACAGACGGCGATCTGATCATCAACCGCTTTAGCGGAAATCATTTTGAACAGATTGGCCTGCACCGTCATCATTTTGGCAATACGGCCCGGTTTTTTGACGGGCTGCAGATGAGCGATGGTAATCTGCTTATCGTTCAGGCTGCCTATTCGCTGGATAATGTCAATTACGAGCATGAATTTGATGCCCGCTATTGGTCGGTTGAAACAGTCGTTTTCGATGTACAGTCTCAGAATTTTTCCGCACCGGATACGCTGAATATCTATGGTTATCAGTCGGTACGTGATTTTGACAGCGGCTTAAAACTTATCCACAGGGACGGACAGGATTTTCTGGCCTTGTCGTTGTTCCCGGATTTCTATCTGTTAGAGCGGGAGAATGAACACTGGAAACCGGTCTGGTATAATTCCAATGCCCGTTCCAATACCATTCTCAGCGCTGAAAACGGTCAGCCAGCTGGCACAGATATCCTTTATCAAACCGGGGAACATCTTATGGCGCTCAGCTTCGGTCAACCTGGTGTACTGGCTGCGCCTTCACCCGTAGCGGTGCAGCAGCAAACGCCGGGTGAAGTTTTAGTCTCCTGGCCGGCGGTGGATAGGGCTGATTTTTACCGGGTGGAGGTAAAAACTCCGGGTCAGGAATGGACGGAAGCCGGGCTGACCGATGCAAATGTTTTTACAGACAGCATCTTTGCTGATACACTGCTTTACCGGGTTCAGGCAGGAAAGGATGCCGCCCGCAGCAGCTTTGCCGGGGCTGATACTTTTATTGCCGTGCACAGCCTGAACCTGACCGCCTTTCGGGTTCTCAATTCAACCCAGCTCATGCTCGGGCTTGATCAGGCGGTGCAGATTTCCAATAATTCGGCCTTTGATGTCCACGTCCGGAGCGGGGAAGAACGCATTCCGGCCAATGTGGTATTGTTTTCCGGGAGAGACGGAGAGATTTTTTTATCACTAACCCGGCCGCTGCCGGCGGATATTCCGCTCATTTTGTATTTGAATGATCTTCATCTCGGCAATGGTCTTCCGGTCAGCAGCATTCTGCCTGCGCTGGAATTTACCTATTCTCCGCCGCCCGAGGTGCCATACCTGAAAACATACTCTATCTCCGACCGGCGGCATATCGCACTTCAGTTTAGCTGTGAAATCAATACGGCTGACCTTCTCGATAAATCAAAATATTGGCTGGACAGGCTGGGAGAAGTTGAAAAAGTTGAGGTCGGCGGCGATGACGGTACCTTGGCCATGATTTCCCTACCGGCAGCCGCGGCGGCCGGGGCCTGGGGACTGCCGGAATATCTCAATATCGCCGGTTTGCACAGCGCGGCCGGTGTGCCGATGGCCGACACGGTGCGCATTAATCTGTTCAACGAAACCCGCAGCCTTTCCGGAATTATTACCTATCCCCAGCCGGTTCGGCCGGGACAAACAGGTCTGACTTTTGGTGGTCTTCCGGAGAGAACCCGGATTGATATTTTTACTCTGAACGGCCAGCATGTCCGCAGCCTGGAAAGCCCGGTTTATTTTGGCGGACTGGAATGGGATTTAAAGGACAGCCGGGGCCGGCCGGTGGTTACCGGTATTTATCTCTTCCGGGCAGAGAACGGATCACAGGAAAAAACCGGCAAAATTGCCATTGTGAGGTAAACATGAAATACTATAAATCACCGCTGATTATCGCTCTTACCGGCGGTATTGGCAGCGGACAATCCACTGTAGCCGGATTTTTCCAGAGATGGGGAGCACGGGTTATAAACGCCGATCAGAAAGCGAGAGAGGTGATCGCCTCCGATAAAGGATTACAAAAAGACCTTAGCCAGGCCTTTGGCGCGGGCATTTTCACCAACGGCCGCCTGAATAATAAAGAATTAGCCCGCCTTGCCTTCCGGGATGAATTCCAGACCCAGACGCTGAACCGGCTGGTTCATCCGCACATGGTTGAGCTATTGGTTGAGGAAATGGAGGCCAGCAGATTCTCCGGCAAATTTCCGTTGATTGTCATTGATGCGGCGCTGATCTACGAAATTCATATTGAACAATTATTTGATTTTGTTGTGGTAATTGATGCCCCGCTGCCTGTGCGTGAAGCAAGGGTCCGGGAACGCGATAAAATGAGCCGGCAGCAATTTCTGGAACGAAATCAGCGCCAGATTGATCTCAGTGAGAAGGCGCACTGGGCAGATTATGTGATTCTAAATGATGGTGATATGGCTCAGCTGGAAGAAAAGGCAAGACAGGTCTATGATGCGCTGATAAACCGGCAGCGGGAACTGGAAAACCCGCGCAGCAGAAAAAATTAGTTGAAAATAAATTTCTGAGTTACGGTGGCGATACCCATCGATTTATCGAGTATCTCAAAATTACGCCAGCTCTTGATTGTGTTTTTAATGCATTGAACCACTTTGCGGTTATTTATGGTTGCACTGATCACCCGGATGCTTTCCGGGATGACCACACCGTTGTGTGAAATCTGAAAAGTGATTTTAATATAACCGCGCAGACCGGGCTGGGTGCGCTGACCTTTTTGAAAGCAGTAATTGATCATTGGTTTGTGATCTTCGATGACCTGATCGATCTCATTCTGGTTCCGGTAACCGCCGGCAGTGGTGACCGCTTCATCATCCCCAGCACCATCAATATTGATGTAAAGATTGCCGCGCCGGTCAATTTCGCTGATAAAATAATCATCATCCAGGGTGAAATGAACCTGGCCCATTTCACCGGACTGTTCGTTCAGTCGTTTGTTCCGGCGGTAACGCGAATAAATTTTCTCATCCGGTGTTGCCTCTTCAACTTCATAGGAAAGCTCGAACTCATCCGGCTCCGGTAAATCCTGATATTTCAGGTCTTTGATTGCTGAAAGTATACCGACTTTTTCAATTTCCCGGAGCAGGGCCTCCCGTTCAGCCTGCCGTGCCTCAGCCGGAGAGCTTGCCGGGTGCGGCGTGGCGGAAGGTCTGGCAGAGGATTCGAATACAATTTCTGTTTCGATAGCCACCGCTTCGGGTGTTAACTGGGAAACAATCAGCTCAGAGATCAACTGACGGTAACGCTGGTGGATTATTTTATCATTCTCAGTGCTGAGATTTTTGAAATCATAATAATTCAGATACAAGATAATAGTCAGAGTAAATAACAATGAACTCAGCAGAAAAAAACTGAATCGCAGATTAATCCGGTCCGAGAAACGCAGACCGAAGTACTGATCGAATGAATTCATTACACCTTCCTTGATGAGTCGGTTATTTACAGATCACCGGAATTTCCGATTGTGACTGGAGTCACCCCTGATGTTACTTCAAAACATGACAGGGATTGCAAGAAAAAAAAAATTATGGTAAGATGCGAGCTGCTTAAGAACAGGAGCCTGGAATGTTAAATTATATCTGGTTGGGGATGATCATGATCAGTCTGCTTTTCGCCGCTGGTTCGGACATCTATGATCATTTTTCGGAGAAGCAGGTTACCGCAGCTGAAAGCCGCGGGCAGGTAAACCTGAATAAGGATACCAAAATTGGTCAGGTTACCTCAGCAGCCATCGAAGCTGCCGGTACAGCCGTCCAAATTGCCATTGGGTTGATTGGGGTAATGGCTTTGTGGTTGGGCTTGATGAAGATTGCCGAAGAATCAGGGTTTATTAAAATTTTAGCCAGAGCGGTCAAGCCGGTGACCCGCCGCCTTTTTCCGAAAATTCCGGATGATCATCCGGCGGTTGGGGCGATGATTATGAATATTGCTGCCAACATGCTCGGACTGAGTAACGCAGCGACACCGCTCGGTTTGAAAGCCATGGAGGAGCTGCAGAAAATTAATCCGGAGAAGGAAACAGCGAGCGATGATATGATTACCTTTCTGGTTATAAATACCAGTGCCATCACCATTGTCCCAGCCACGGCCATTGCCATCCGGGCTTCACTCGGCTCGGCCAATCCCCAGCAAATTGTCGTTCCGGCTATTATTTCGGCAACGGTAGCTACAATTGTTGGCGTTACCGCTGTGAAAACCATCCAGCATTTTATGAACAGACGCAAAGCTGCGACTGGCAGATAAAGGACAAGCCATGGAAACAATAAAACTTATCATCGACTGGCTGTCCTTACTGGCCATCCCCTTTATCATTTTTGCTTTTCTGGCATACGGCGGTTTTAAGAAAGTCCGCGTTTATGAAAAATTTGTTGAAGGCGCCAAAGAAGGCTTTGAAGTTGGTGTTCGTATCATTCCGTACCTTGTGGCCATGCTGGTTGCCATCGCCATGTTCCGGGCCAGCGGCGGTATCGCTTTGATAAGCAAGCTCTTCGCACCGTTAACCAATCTGATCAATATGCCGGCTGAAGTTCTGCCGATGGCCATAATGAGGCCCCTTTCGGGAAGCGGTTCAATCGGTATTATGACCGAGTTGATGAAAACCCATGGCGTTGATTCGCTGATCGGATTCATGTCGTCAACCATGTTTGGCAGTACGGAAACAACTTTTTATGTCGTCGCAGTTTATTTTGGGGCAGTTAATATCCGCAATTCGCGGTATGCCCTGCCGGTTGGATTATTAGCCGATGCGGCCGGCTTAACGACCGCAGTTTTTATCTGTAACCTGTTTTACTAAAAGGAGATGTTAATGTTAATGCGTTCAATTTTATTAATAGTTCTGGCACTCAGCTTTAATTTGTCGGCCCAGTCAGAGTTCAAAAATTACGGTCACGAAATATCAGTCCAGGATACCATTAGTATCCAGAAACTGCTGGCCAGCCCGGAATCCTTTGTCGGTCAGACTGTACTGGTTCAGGGCCGCATTGTAGCGGTTTGTGAAAACCGTGGCTGCTGGATGAATCTGGCTGCTGAAAATGGAGAGCAGAGTATTAAAATAAAAGTCAACGACGGTGAAATTGTTTTTCCTCTGGATGCCAAAGGCAAAGTAGCCCAGGCCCAGGGCATTTTCGAAAAACTGGTTTATTCCGTTGAAGATGTCCGGAAAATCAAACAGCATGAGGCCGAGGAGCATGGCACCGCCTTCGATCCGGCCACGGTTACCGAAGGCATGACCGTTTTCCGCATAAAAGGCCAGGGCGCCCGGATTTTTCAATAGGCATGGGCTGGCGGAGAATCAACCGTATCCTGCACCGCGATATTGGTTATCTGGCCTTTGGCCTGACGGTCATTTTTTCTGTATCCGGTGTAGCGGTTAATCATATTAAAGACTGGAATCCGAATTATCAGATCATCAGGGAGACATTCCATCTTCCTGATGAAGTTCTTCAGAATCCGGATGAAATTCCGGGTTTTCTCAGTCGGGAGAAGGCCGGCGGAAAAACCATAGAAAGTACATTTACACCCGCGCCCGGTCAGAAGCAGTATTTTTTTGATAAACAAACCTTTACCGTTTATCTGCAGGACGGCCGCGTCGAATCGGAACAGGTCCGCCAGCGGCGGATCTTTTACGAGATGAATTATCTGCATCTCAATCATGCCAAAAAATGGTGGACCTGGTTTTCGGATTTGTATGCAGTGGCTCTGCTTTTTCTGGCCGTCAGCGGCATTATTTTGTTGAAGGGAAAAACCGGACTGGCCGGTCGCGGCTGGTGGCTGACTCTGATCGGTATTGTTTTACCGGTTCTGTTTTTGATAATTTACCTGTGAGTTTATGAAAATCTGCATTATCTCCCCGGAAATTGTTCCTTATGCCAAAACCGGCGGTTTGGCTGATATGACCGGCGCACTCGGCAAATATCTAAGCCTGGCCGGGCACGAAGTGCGGATGGTAATGCCCCTTTACGGACAAATCGACCGGGAAGCCTTTGATCTGGCCCCGGTTGAAATTGCCCAGGACATTGACCTCTCCTTTTTGCCCGGCCAACTTAAAATAAATGTTTATTCCGCCCGGATGCCGGGCAGCCAGGCTGATGTATTTTTCATCGAACAAAATTTTTTGTATAACCGGCCAAAGATTTACACTACGGATGGTGATGAGGCGCTGCGCTTCGCTGTTTTAACCGCAGCAAGTATTGTGTTGTGTCAAAGGCTGGGCTGGGCACCGGATATTTTTCATCTGAATGACTGGCAGACTGCTTTGCTTCCGGTTTATCTGAAATCAATTTACCACTGGGATCTTCTGTTTCTTCATTCGAAGACCTTACTGACCATTCACAATATCGGTTACCAGGGATTATTCAGCGCCGATACCATCAACCAGCTTGGCCTGGCCGCTCATTTTGCCTGGTTTGACTCGGGAGAACTTTATTCCGGCCGTCTTAACTTTCTGAAAACCGGAATTTTACACGCCGACTGGATTTCAACGGTCAGCGTGACCTACAGCCATGAAATTCAAACCCCAGAATATGGCGAAGGTCTTGATGAACTTCTGCGTTACCGCTCCAATCACCTGACCGGCATTCTGAATGGTGTGGATTATGATACCTGGAATCCCGCTGTTGATCCTTTTCTGCCTATGCATTACGGGGCTGGAACAGCGCATCTGAAACAAAAAATTAAAATGCAGGTTTTCTCCGATCTTGGTTTGGAAAAGGGTGAAAATGCACCGCTTCTGACCATGATCTCCCGGCTGGTTCATCAGAAGGGAATCAGTCTTTTGCATGGTACGCTGGAATGGTTATTGATAAATTTTGAGGTCAGGGTGGTCATCCTCGGCGAAGGCGAAGCTCATTTTGAGAATTATCTGCATCAGGTTCAACACCAGTTCCCCGGCCGATTTGTATTTGTTAAAGGTTATAATAATGCACTCTCGCACCAGCTTGAAGCAGCGGCTGATATTTTTCTGATGCCATCCCTGTATGAACCCTGTGGTTTAAATCAGATTTACAGCCTGAAATATGGAACAGTACCCGTGGTCAGAAAAACCGGTGGCCTGGCCGATACGGTTGAGCTGTATAACTGGGAAAAGCAGACCGGAACAGGTTTTGTGTTCGATGCCTTCAGCCAGGACAGTCTGCGCTGGGCGCTGGAGTATGCCCTGACTACCTTCAATTATAAAGAGAGCTGGAAAAAATTAATGCGCAACGGTATGATGAAAGATTACAGCTGGGATATTCAGATTCATCATTATCTCCGCCTTTATGATCAGGTGGTTTCGCTATGAGCGCTGGTCGTGAGATCAAAGGATTACTGATTGATCTTGATGGTGTCATTTATAATCAGGATACGGTTATCCCCGGTGCGGCTGAAACGATTCAATATTTAACCGATAAAAAAATACCCTTCCGCTTTATCACCAATACAACCATGAAAAGCCGATCGGGTCTATCAGCGAAACTGCAGTTCATGGGCATTCACTGCCGGCCGGAACATATTTTCAGCAGCGTTTATGCCGGCGTTCTGTATCTGGGTAATATCGCTGCGGAACGGCCATATTTTTTACTGACTCCGGATGCCCAAAGTGAATTTTCTCAGGCTCACCATGATGAGAATGCGGATGTAGTTGTGGTCGGCGATCTGGGGCAGGAAAATTTCTTTACTCCGCTGAACCGGGCCTTCCAGCATCTTTTGAATGGTGCAAAACTTGTGGCTCTGCAGAAAAACCGCTTCTGGCTGAGTAATTTTGGTTATACGCTTGATGCCGGAGCTTTTGTGGCCATGCTGGAATTTGCCGCCGGTGTTCAGGCGGTGGTTCTTGGCAAACCGAACAAAGCTTTCTTTGATTTGGCGGTGCAGTCCATTGATATCCCGCCACAAAATTTGCTGATGATTGGTGATGATATCGAATCCGATATGCGCGGCGCCCAGCAGTCTGGTTTAATGACCATGCTGGTTGAGACCGGGAAATACCGACCGGGTGATGAGAATCAACTTCAGACAGCACCGGATTTCAAGTTACCATCTCTTAGGTTTGTCCGGGAAATCATTGGATGAGACCTGATCAGCAGCGGCCGGTTCTCGTTTTTGATGGCATCTGTAATCTGTGCCATGGTCTGGTTGTCTTTATTCTGAAAAATGAAAAAGCTCCGCTCATTTATTTTTCTGCTCTTCAATCCGGATTTGCAAAAAACCTTTGCGTAGACTCATCAACCGATTCAGTTTTGTTTATTGATAAAGGCAGAATTTATACTGAGTCGGAAGCAGTTTTCGAAATCTGCCGCTATCTGCGTTTTCCCTGGAATTTACTGCGTCTCTTGCGCATCCTGCCAAAATTGGTGAGCGATCAGGCTTACCGTTACATTGCCCGCCATCGTTTCCGGCTTTTTGGCCGGCGCCAGAGTTGCGTTTATAATCTGCCCGGGCATATGGAACGATTTTTAGAGTAGGTGGTTTTTCCTGTTGAGAAATGGCGTGATGATGTTTATCTTCCCGTCCGTTTTGGAATTGTTCTTTCAAATTATGGGGACGTTTTTGGATTTGACGGGCATAAGAAGGATGTGAACGGCAACCCGGGATCCCGGTTACCCCGCAATTAACCGGAAGCACGATAAGTGCCGACTACGATTACGCACTGGCAGCTTAATTGATTGCCACGTTCACCTGTTCTCCAATCTGCCGGGGATAGATTGAACGCCGCCTGGGCAGATTTGAATGGTCATATTTTAAAGGTGGCCATTTAAAACTTACTTTAAATCGTCTGGATGCGGGTTTGTGTTTTGTTCAGCATCAGGATTAAATATCACAAAGCACTAAGGTTGTAGAAGTTTACGTTGGTCTATGTCCGGACCCGGGTTCGACTCCCGGCGTCTCCACAAATTTATGAATAGTCTGATTATCCTTATCCTGGGCATTTTATTTTTGGTTCTGCTTTATTCGGCACAGCAAAAAAGCCGCAAAACCCAACAAAAGAGCCGGGCGCTTAAAGAAAAAATTCGAGAAAGATCTCAAAATTTTGATTGACAGTTTTAGTGCCAAGTAATATATTTGCCTTCTCATTTGAACGGATTGAGAAAGTTCTTTCTATCGGTCAGAAAAGATTTTAAGCGAGAGTAGCTCAGTTGGTAGAGCACAACCTTGCCAAGGTTGGGGTCGCGGGTTCGAGTCCCGTCTCTCGCTCTTTCTATTTATGGCGACGTACCCAAGTGGTAAGGGAGAGGTCTGCAAAATCTTTATGCGCCGGTTCGAATCCGGCCGTCGCCTCCATGGGCAAAGAATACTTTGTTTATATCTTGAGGAGCGAAAGAGATGGCCGGCGCTATATAGGTTATACAGCAGACCTTGAACGCAGACTGTCAGAGCATCAATCGGGATTAGTGAAATCCACAAAGTTCCGGCGGCCATTAAAATTAGTACATACTGAAAAATATTCAGATAAAAAAGAAGCTGAGAAGCGCGAGATGTTCTTTAAAACCGGACAGGGGCGGCAATATTTGTCAGATCACGGTCTGTAAGGCTGAGAGTATGCAACCCGCCTGAGGCGGGCGAATCCGGCCGTCGCCTCCATGGGCAAAGAATACTTTGTTTATATCTTGAGGAGCGAAAGAGATGGCCGGCGCTATATAGGTTATACAGCAGACCTTGAACGCAGACTGTCAGAGCATCAATCGGGATTAGTGAAATCCACAAAGTTCCGGCGGCCATTAAAATTAGTACATACTGAAAAATATTCAGATAAAAAAGAAGCTGAGAAGCGCGAGATGTTCTTTAAAACCGGACAGGGGCGGCAATATTTGTCAGATCACGGTCTGTAAGGCTGAGAGTATGCAACCCGCCTGAGGCGGGCGAATCCGGCCGTCGCCTCTGTCAAACGGCTGCCGGGGTGGTGGAATTGGTAGACACAAGGGACTTAAAATCCCTCGGGAGTTAAATCCCGTACCGGTTCAAGTCCGGTCCCCGGTACTGGGAACAAGGGTTTAATTATCAAATTTTACTGATGATTAAACCCTTTTTTATTTCTGGTGCTTCTTAATTTCCACCTCCACTTTTTAATATTGTCCTTTAAACAGCACGGCGATTTTTTTAAGAACAGGTTGCATTGCAAATCAGGGTGATCTGTAAAGGAATCTGATAGAACAATAGACTGTAGAATAAAGAATTAAAAAAGGGTTGACCGTTGTTTGGTCAACCCTGTCAAAAAACTATTGTTTCTTGATTGTAATATTACCGTCGATGGTCGAAATTTTTACCCGGTTTTTACCATCTCCGCTTTTACCGGCAGCAGTTATTCTGCGGCTTTTGCGTTCGTTATCACCTTTTTCATCTTCAGTATCGAGCTTGAAATCGCTGCTGATGCGGTATTTTTCCCGGTCCCGGTTGTAGCGTGAATAGACCAGTTCAAGTTCGAATCCGGCTGAGGTATTTGCCGGCAGAGTCAGGGTGATATCGCCTCCTTTTGAACTGAGAGAAATATCCCGGCCGGCTTTGCTGCCGTCACCAATAACCTTTACAACTACATCACCGCCCATGGTTGATGCTTTCACAGCACCATCAATTTCATCGAGATTGATTTCACCGCCCATGGTTGAAGCATCGACAAAAACGCCGGCCTTACGGATATTAATTTCGCCGCCCATGGTGCTGACCTTGGCCCCGTTGGGTGCATCATCAATCAGAATCCCGCCACCCATAGTGCTTACTTCCACTGCTTTTTTGCTCGACTTATTGCCCTGCACATTACGGTACTCAATACTTCCGCCCATGGTGCTGGCATTGACATCACCGCTGACATTATCAAATTCAATGCTGCCGCCCATCGTTTTAAGACGTCCTTCCAGGTCGGATTCGGAAACTTCGATAGAACCGCCCATTGTCGTAAAATTCACTTCACCGTGCAGCTGGCTGAATTCAAGAGAACCGCCCATGGTCTGACCATCAAATTTCCCGTTCAGGTTATCCAATTCGATGGAACCGCCCATGGTCTCAATTTCGATATTAAAATTCACCGGAACATTGATTACCAGATCGACAGAGTGGTTACCCCGTCCGTTCCAGTTGCCGCCTTCGATGGCCACCAGCACACCGTTGCTGTTTTCTCTGATCTCGATGTCTTCCTCCTCAACATCACCATTGAAATAAGCCTTGACCTCAACCTGATTTTTAGTCCAGCCGGTTACTTTAACCGAACCGCCGGCATCAAGATCAACTTCTAAGTTTAAACCTGGTTTGGTTTCGACAGTCCGGGTTAAATCCTGTCCGGCCAGGGGCAGGGCCAGCCATAAAACGATGACTGATAAAATAAAATACTTCATTGTATTCTCCTCTAATGATTAGTTTGTTTTTGTGTATTGCTTAATTCGACATAGGGCAAAATTTTTTGCTGAAGTGCGGCCTGGAATGGCAGGGTTTCCTGGTTGATTAACTGTTGCAGACTGTCGGCGGCAAATTGCTGGGTAATCAGGATATCCAGGGCGGTCAGACGCATACTGATGTTGGCATCCGTGCTGACGATTTTAAGCAAAGTATTGGTGACCTGGCTGTCCGCTTCAAAATAACCCAGAGCCTGTAAGGCCCGCAGGCGGATAACCGGATGGCTGTCCACCTCCAGAAGTTGAATCAGTACTTTTTTAAACGACTGATTCTTAATTCTGATGGATTGGGCGATCAAGGCCAGCCGTTCGGCAATCGTGTCATCCTGGTGCAGGGAATTGACCAGAATTGCTGATACATCGGGATCGGCTTCAGGCCGGGTCAGTGAAACTGTTCTGGTCAGGTCAAAGGTCAGTTCAACCCGGTTACGGTTGAGCGGAGTAACCCGGACATTACTAAATTCAGCACTGTTGTCACTGATCAGACCGGAATCAAAATTGTTTTGAAGCGAAGAAGTGCTGAATCTTCCCAGCAGAAATGCGGAGATCAGTAATACGGAAGCAGCGGCGAATTGCCAGATCAGCGGATAACCGGGCCAGATTGATCTGCCAGGTTTCTCCGCCTGTGGAATGGCAGCCAGCACCCGGCGGCGCATGCTAAAAAACGAATCACCACCAGGCAGCGGCAGACGGAAAGCACTGCTCTGCAATTGACCATGCAGCTTCAGAAATTCCCGGCAGGCCGGGCAATCTTTGATGTGATGAGACAGGGCTTCATCCTCAGCCGGGGAAAGGGTTTGCCATTCTCCGCTCAGGATCATCTCTTCAAATTTTTCGCAGTTTGACATTTAAAACCCGCTTTTTGTTATATGGTCTTTAAGTTGACGGATGCCGCGGTGCAGCATGCTTTTAATGACGCCCTCACTGCAATGCAGAGTCCGGGCGATTTCCTTCAGGGAGAAGTCATTATAATATCTCAGGATAATGGCCTGCCGGTAGCGTTCATTTATCCGGAACAGGCTATTGAGCAGACCGATCTGATCCTCCTCATCACTGATCATTTCATCCGCATTTTTCTCGATCGTTGGCAATTCGTCTGTTTCCATGCTGTCCGCTTGTCTGTGCGTCTTCCCGCGTCTGCTCCAGTCCACCGCCTCATGGTAAGCGATGCGCGCCAGCCACGATTTGAATGTGCTTTTGCCTTCGAATGAACCGAGTTTTTGGTAGGCTTTTAAAAAAGCGTTCTGACAAATATCAAGAGCATCATCCGGAGAGCGGGTAAACCCGTAGGCGATGGTGTAAATCAGTTCCTGGTAGCGCTGCATTAATTGGTCGTAGTAGAACGTGTTGCCGGATAAGGTGCCGGACACAAGCTGCTGATCGGTCATGCTTTATCTCCTTCTGCTGCCTTTGACGACAGAGCAGGGCGGAAGTTAGCCTATGGATTCAAAAATTTTAGACAATATTTTCATTTTGCCAAGCTGATCTTATAACCTGATCAATTCCAAATTTGGGCTAAAGACCGGGAGAGTAGGCTCTCTTTAACCCCTATCCCGCTGGTGCGGGATGGGGCTATTTCGAACTTCTTGATTTAATGGACTTTATTCCACCAGGAAACTTATTTATGAATAATTCGGATTAGCATTTCGGTCATCTTTAAACCCAACAGCTTCATTGCTTAATCTCCCATCTTTCAACGGGTTTCTCCATTGCAATTCATATTCAAGCCCGCCCATGCTGGATTCATCTTTATTCTTTAATCTTAAGTCTTTTAGTTTTATATTTCGACCGTCAAACAGGAGTACAAATGTCATCCGGTTTCAAACTGGTCTCAAAATATCAGCCTCAGGGCGATCAACCGCAGGCTATCGCCGAGCTGGTGCGCGGCCTGCGTAGTGGATTACCTGCGCAGACCCTGCTTGGTGTAACCGGAAGCGGTAAAACTTTTACCATGGCTAATATTATCGAACAGGTCAACCGGCCGACCCTGATTATTTCGCATAACAAAACCCTGGCTGCCCAGCTTTATGCAGAGTTCAGGAGTTTTTTCCCGGACAATGCCGTCGAGTATTTTATCAGCTATTACGATTATTATCAGCCCGAGGCTTATATCCCGACAACGGACACTTATATTGAAAAGGACTCTTCGATAAATGAGGAAATTGACAAGCTGCGGCTGCGGGCAACCAGTTCCCTTATGTCGCGCCGCGATGTCATTGTTGTTGCTTCAGTCAGTTGCATATATGGTATTGGTTCGCCGGAGGATTATAAGGGACTTGTGGTCATTATTGAAACCGGGAAAAGCTATGACCGGCAAAGCCTTCTGCTTTCTCTGGTTGATATTCAGTACACCCGGAATGATGTCGGGTTTGAGCGGGCTACTTTCCGCATCCGCGGCGATATTGTCGATATTTTTCCGGCTTACGAGGAGTTCGCTTACCGCATTGAGTTTTTCGGCAATGAAGTTGAAGCCATAAAAACCCTTGATCCGCTGAGCGGGAAAATTCTCAGTCAGACCGATAAAGCTTTTATTTTTCCGGCCAAACATTTTGTGACCACCCAGGAAAAGCTGCAAAATGCGGTTGGCGCTATCCGGGATGAACTGGCTCAAAGACTGGAACTTCTGCGCTCCCGGAATAAGCTGTTGGAAGCTCAGCGTCTGGAAATGCGCACCAATTTCGATATCGAAATGATGGAGGAAATCGGTTATTGCTCGGGAATTGAAAATTATTCAAGACACCTGGCCGGACGGGAGCCCGGCTCGCCCGGTTTTACTTTAATTGATTTCTTCCCGGATGATTTTCTGCTTTTTGTGGATGAGTCGCATCAGAGTCTGCCTCAAGTCCGGGCTATGTATAATGGCGACCGGGCGCGGAAGGAGGTTCTGGTAGATTATGGATTTCGACTGCCCAGCGCCCTGGATAACCGGCCCTTAAAATTTCATGAATTTGAACAGAAGATAAAGCAGGCCATTTTTGTTTCGGCAACGCCCGCCGCCTATGAACTGGAAAAGAGCAGCGGGGTCATCGTCGAACAGGTCATCCGTCCAACGGGACTGATTGATCCTGAAATTGAGATTCGACCGGTGGCCACACAGATCGATGACCTGATTGATGAAATTAAAAACCGGACTGAAAAGCGCGAACGGGTTCTGGTGACCACGCTGACCAAACGGATGTCCGAAGATTTGACCGATTACCTGCAGGCGGCTGGCATAAAGGTGCGCTACCTGCACTCGGAAATTGAGGCGCTGGACCGGGTTGGTATATTGCGCGATTTGCGTCTGGCTGAATTTGATGTGCTGGTCGGGATTAACCTGCTCCGTGAAGGACTGGATCTACCGGAGGTTTCGCTGGTCGCTATACTCGATGCCGATAAGGAAGGATTTTTACGCTCCTACGTATCGCTGATGCAAACTGCCGGCCGCGCTGCCAGGAATGTCGGCGGTAAGGTTATTTTTTATGCCGATCGCATCACCGATAGTATGCAACGGACAATGGACGAATGTTCACGGCGCCGGGAAAAGCAGATGGAGTATAATCGGGCTAATAATATCACACCGGAAACGATATTCAAGACAGCCGAGGAAATTTTACGGGCGACCGCGGTGGCCGATGTCCGGCGGGAGCATCAGGTTGTTTCAGAACCTGTGGTCAGTTATGGCAGTGATCTTGGGAAAAATGAATTACTGGGTCGTCTGCAACGGGAAATGCAATTAGCTGCGGCCAACCTGGAATTTGAACGGGCGGCAGTGCTGCGGGATGAAATCCGCCGTTTCTCGGGGAGTGCAGAGAAGAAATAATCATTTGGTTTGCGGAATGGAAAAATCTTGTCCACGAATGACCCGACAGAGCCGGGCACAGCACGAATTAACACCAATTAAAAGATTAACCACTGAGAACGCTCAGAGCACTGAGTTTTTTCTGTTTCACTGTTTCACTGTTTCACCAATCACCAATCACCAATCACCAATCACCAATCACCAATCACCAATCACCAATCACTAATCACCAATCACCTTTGGTTTGCCCAATCCCGGTCAGAATCATAAATTGAATCATTATAATACAGGAAATCTGAATGACTCTATACCTCCGGGTTATCTCCTATATCAAACCATACTGGCGTCACCTGAGCCTGGCCATTTTTCTTTCCTTCCTTTTTGTTGTGCTGAATAACCTGTCGCTCTGGATCGCTGTCGATTTTATCAAAGAATTATTTTCATCAGAATACATCAGTAATAGCGAGGTAATCACTGAACCATCCGCTTTACCAGTCAGCCTTGGCGCAGGGCAGAGCATTTACAATAAATTAAATACAGCCATCCGCAGCGTGCTGGTCCGGGAGAACCGGGTAGCGACGCTGAAAATGGTTTGCTTTGTCATCTTTATTACTTTTTTTCTAAAAAATATTGTCCACTATATTCACAGTCTGGTTCTGAATTATATCGAAGTGAAGATTGTGGTCAATTTACGCCGGCAGCTGCACAGGGTGCTTATTTACCAGCCGCTGCGTTTCTTCGACCGGCGCCATACAGCGGAAATGACCTCGGTTGTTTTCAATGATGTCAACGCCATTAACAATGTGCTGCACCAGAATTTTGGGAAAATGATCACGGCGCCGGTGCAGATTCTGACCAATATCGTCATCCTGTTTCTGATTAGCTGGCGGCTTTCCTTGTTCAGTGTTTTGGTCATTCCGGTCAGCGGATATGTGATTATTAAAATCGGGCAGGGCATGCGCCGCCGCAGCCGGAAGGTTTTTCAGCAGATTGCCGATGTGATGTCCTCCTTTCAGGAAGCGATGTCGGGCATGCGCATTGTTAAGGCCTTTAGCAGTGAGCAATATGAAATAAAACGCTTTGCAAAAAGAAATGATGAATGGTTCAAAAAAACATTCCGGGCCAATAAACTAAAATTTGCCACAAGTCCGCTGAACGAACTATTACTGGTTCTGATTGTGGTCGGACTGCTCTGGTACGGCGGGAACCAGGTTTATGCTAACACCGGGATTGCTGCAGAAGATTTTATCAGGTTTCTTATTTTTCTGTTTGCTATCTTCCAACCTATAAAGGATTTCTCCGGTTTTAATAATGTGATTCAGAATGGAATGGCCGCAGCAGAGAGAATTTTTCAGGTTCTTGATCAGGAAACGGAGCCGGTTGTGCCAGCCGGAGCTGAGCCGGTATTACCCGGTGGGTTTACCACAAATATCTGTTTTGAGCAGGTTAGTTTTAGCTATAATTCCGGGGAAAGCCGGGTTCTTGATGATGTTAATCTGGATATCAAAGCCGGGCAGCTGGTTGCTTTTGTCGGGCCGAGCGGTGCCGGTAAAAGTACACTGCTCAATCTCCTGCCCCGTTTTTATGAACCGGATCAGGGCAGAATTTTAATTGATGGTAAAAATATCCGGGAAATGGCTTTGCCCGAACTGAGATCCTTGTTCGGCATCGTTACCCAGGACACGATTTTATTTAATGAATCCATCCGGATGAATATTTTATACGGCCGGCCGGAAGCGACTGAACCCGAAATCATCGAAGCGGCCAAAGCTGCCCATGCCTGGGAATTTATCCGGCAGATGGAGCAGGGTTTGGATACGGTAGTCGGTGAAAAGGGCGCCCGGCTTTCCGGGGGACAAAAACAGCGTCTATCCATTGCCCGGGCCATTTTAAAAAATCCGGCTGTTCTGATTTTTGACGAAGCAACCAGTTCACTTGATACAGAATCGGAACGACTGGTGCAGCAGGCCATCGAGCAGATGCACGGCCGGCGGACTGTTCTGGTAATCGCCCATCGTTTATCGACTGTACAGCATGCAGACAATATTGTGGTTATGAAGGATGGACGGGTGGCCGACACCGGAGGCCACGATGACTTATTATCCCGAAGCCCGCTTTATAGAAATTTGTATGAAAATCAGGTTCTGAAATCATGAAATACAATTTGATTTTTGTCCTAAGTCTGCTTCTTGCCGCATCCATCCAGGCCGGTGAACCGGTTAAAATGCCCTTCAGATATGGTGAGGTGCTGGAATTCAAAATACGCTATGGTCTGGTTAAAGCAGGTACCGCTGAGATGAAAGTGATCGGCTTAACCAACTGGCAGGGAAAGGCGGCTCTTCATATCCAGACCAAAGCCAACAGCATTCCCAGTTTTGACTGGATGTACAAGGTGCGTGATCAGATTGATGCCTTTGTTGATCCTCAGACCATGTTTCCGCTCCGCTTTGAGAAGAAGCTGCGGGAAGGCAATTACCTGGCTGATCTGACAGTCGATTATTTTGTCAGCGATTCTCTGGCCCGGGTTCATTTTATCCGCTACGAGAGTGAGAATAAAATCAAAAAAGAAAAGCGCTATGATGTCATGGTCAAACCGGCCACCTATGATATTTTATCCGCATTCTATTATGTCCGTACTCTTGTCCTGGAGGATGGGAAATCGCAATACATATCGACCCACGAATCGGAAAAAACCTACGATCTGGAAGTCCGCCGCTACGGTACGGAGATAGTTGAAACCGAAGCTGGAAAATTCCGCTGCCTGGTTATTGAACCGTTGATTCAGGGTGAGGGTATTTTTAAGAAACAGGGCCGGCTGCGCATCTGGGTTACTGATGATCACCTCAAAATTCCGGTACTGATGAAAAGTAAGGTTATCGTTGGCAATATCACGACCGAGCTGGTCAGGATCAAAGGCATAGATGAACCGATTCCGGCCAGGCTGAAATAAGTTGGCGGCCTGAAGCCTGTTTAATTCAATCCACGTGGACGGATATGCGGGAAAACCGTTTATTTCATGAAATATCTTAAAATTGATTCACCCGAAAGACTAACTCAGGCGGTTCAAAACGCCATTAAAACCCTGCGTAGCGGAGGTGTCATCGCCTACCCCACGGACACGCTCTATGGTCTGGGCGTGGATCTGAATAATGAGAAAGCGCTGCAAAAGCTATATCTGCTCAAGAAACGCCAGAAATCGGTACCTGTCTCGGCAATGGTGAATTCGATCCGCGATATTGATACCCTTTTAGGCGGTCTGCCTGCAGTAATCTTGCGGGATCTGGAGCTGGTTCTTCCGGGGCCGGTTACGGTTCTTTTGCCCAATACGCTGACCAGACCTGTGGCGGCTTTTAAGGCAGAATCGAAGAAACAGCTTTTGCCCCGGCTTGGCTTCCGCATCCCCGACCACCCGTTTTGCCATGCTCTGACGGCACAGGCCGGTTTCCCGATTTCGACCACCAGCGCCAATCTTTCCGGTAAAAAAGATGTCGCCAATATCCAGGAGCTGATTGCTCATTTTGGTGATAAGCTCGACCTGGTAATCGATGGCGGTGCGCTGCCGGAGATCAGCGGCTCAACAATTATCGACTTTACCCGCCAGCCGTATCTGGTAATCCGTGAGGGTGCCCGAAGTGTTGTCTCGCTGCAAAAAGACTTTGGCCCGGGAAAAGTAAATCTTCGTAAGACACAATTCGACATCCGCTTTGTCTGCACCGGGAACATCTGTCGATCACCGCTTGCCGCGGCCATTCTTGGTGCCCTTTTGCAAAAAACAAAATACCGGGCAAACATCAGGGTGGATTCCGCAGGAACAATGGACCTGTCCTCAAGTCCGGCTCACGAGCTGACCCAGAAAATTGCTGCTGAACAGGGGCTGAACGTGAAAGAGCATAAATCGCGCAAAATAAATCTGCAGCTGGCCGGTGAAGCCGATCTGATTATTGCCCTGGCCCGAAACCATTTTGATTATCTGCGACGGCATTTTCCGGAGCAGCGTGAAAAAATCGTTTTACTGCGCCAGTGGCAGGTTGATCAGCCCTTGTCCAATCCATCCATTCCTGACCCTATTGGCCATTCCATGGAATATTACCGCCAGAACGGAACGGAAATCCGGGATGAAATTCAGCGTATTCTGCCCTTTGTTCTTGACCGGATCCGGCAGTTTGCCGAATACAATGAAATTGCAGTTTAGAAAGATATCCGATGGCTGACCATGCGCTGAAGCGAATAATCCAACCCTGGCTGGCACAGCTTGGTGCAGCAAAAATGAATCGTCATTTCAACCAGCCACCGGTAATAATAGGCGGGGTCGGTCGTTCCGGAACCACCCTGCTCCTGTCCATGCTATCGGCGCATCCCGGTTTGTATGGTATTCCCCATGAAGTAGGGATGTTGACCGAGTGGAAAAAAATATCCAAACCGGATGGGAAAGAAGCCTGGCATCCTTACCGGATGGACCGCTTATACCGATACCTTCTGTTCCGGTCGATTCCGGAGTCGGCCCGGAGATACTGTGAAAAAACGCCAAAGAACATCCTTTGGCTGGAACAGATTCTGGAATATTTTAACAGTAATGTAAAAATTATTCACCTGGTTCGGGATGGCCGGGATGTGATGACCTCCCGCCACCCTGAGCGGCCAGGAGAATATTGGATTCCGGTTTGGCGCTACCTCCGTGATATGCAGGCTGGCCTGAAATTTGACGGACACCCCTCGGTTATGATGGTGCGTTATGAAGACCTGATTCTGAATTATGAACCGACTATCCGGGGGATTTGCGAATTTATCGGAGAGGATTCCAGACCCGAGCTTCTCAATTGGTTTGATCATACCCAGATCCGACAAAACCGGGCCTGGTTCCGGCCATTGGAAAAATTACACTCCAACTCTATTGGGAAATGGAAAAAACCAGAATACCGGGACCGGGTCGATGAAATAATGAATAATGAGCAGGTCGCCGGGATCATGCGTCGGCTGGGCTATATTTTTTAAGAAATAAGAAGGTTAAATATAAAAAACAAGCCGGGATACTTGAACAAAAGTAATGGGTGAAACTTAACCTGCCCCAGAAACAAGGTGGGTGATATGGCTCAGCATATTCCACCGGGCAGTTTGCTGCAGTAGGGTTGACAACACTTAATGAGTGGGTTTTTCAATTCCCGGTTCCGAATCCTGATTTCGTGTTAATTCGTGGACAAAGGATTTTGGGTTCTTCAATACCCAATTCCAGGGGTGTGTTTCGGTGTCAATCGGTGGCAAACAAATTTTGAGGTATTCATTTTGAAAATCAGTGGTTTTTCCTTTGTCCGTAACGGACTGAAACTATACTACCCGGTGGTTGAATCGATACAATCTATTCTGCCGGTTTGCGATGAATTTGTTGTTGCAGTTGGCCGGGGTGATGCGGATGACGATACACGCCGGGCCATTGCGGACATCGGCGATCCCAAAATCCGGATTATCGATACCGAATGGGAAGAGCAGTATTTTAAAAAGGGCATCATCAATGCCCTGCAAACGGATATCGCCATGAAAGCCTGCAGCGGAGACTGGTTGTTTTATGTACAGGCAGATGAGGTGGTCCATGAAAAATATCTGCCGCTCATCAAAAAAACCTGCCAGCAATATCTTGAGGACCGTGAAGTTGAAGGTTTACTTTTTCATTACCGCCATTTCTGGGGTGATTATCAGCATTATCACGCCGGCCATGGCTGGTATCCCAATGAAATCCGTATGGTCCGTAATTTACCTCAGATTCATTCCTGGCAGTCCGCACAATCATTTCGCTGGTTCGATCCGTATGATCAGCCGCGCCAGGAAAATGGTACCCGAAAATTGAAGGTAGCCCGGGTTGAAGCTGAAATTTATCATTATGGCTGGGTTCGGCCGCCGCAGCTGATGCAGAATAAAAAGCGGGCATTGGATTCAGTTCATTGGGGCAAAAATAAAGCTGAAGATTTTTATACAAAATTACCCGGTGAATTTGATTACGGCCCGCTGGATCGTCTGGCCATTTTTAAGGATACGCACCCGGCTGTGATGGCCGGAATGATTTCCCGGATGAGCTGGGCGGATAAACTACAAATAAAGGGTAAACCGAATCCGGCCCGGGAGCCGCACAAGCACGAGCGGTTGAAATACCGGGTAATTTCGTTTATCGAAAAATATTTACTGGCCGGGCATGCCCTCGGCGGTTTTAAAAATTACCGATTGATCAGGTAAACAGATTGCCATGAATGTACTTTTTATTACCTATCAGTTTCCGCCACAGGGTGGTCCTGCCGTTCAGCGGATTGCAAAACTGATTAAATATTTAAGCCGTGCCGGTGTTGAATGTACGGTTTTAACCGCAGGTCAGACGGATGCTACAAGTGATCAGGATTTATGGGCAGAAATTAAGGCTGAAAAGGGAATTGAAGTAATTATTTGTAAAGACATAATGCGCTGGGTACCCGGTGAGTTGCGCCGCTTATTAAAGCCCTGGTTTATTCCTGATAAAATGGCGTTTTGGTCCCGGTCGGTGGTCAAGCAGGGGATAGAGCTTGTCCGTCAACATAACATTCAGCTAATTTTCTCTACCTCCCCGCCGCATTCTGTACAGCTTGCTGCAGCCCGGATTGCCGAAGAGACGGGGCTGCCCTGGATTGCTGATTTCCGGGATGAGTGGAGCAGGAATCCGACTTTTTTTAAATCTGCCGCACCGGCAAGGCAAAAGGAGATGGAGCAAAAAGTACTCAGTCAGGCAGATCATATTCTGGTGGTTACCAGACGGGCCCGGGAAAATTTTATCAGTCTTGCCGGTAAAGATAAAATCAGCCTTATCGCCAATGGTTTCGATCCTGAAGATTTTATCGATTTGATTTTTGCGACAGAACAAACAAAAAAACTATCCATTGTTTACGCTGGCCGTTTAAACGAGCTGCATTCTCCGCTTGTTTTTTTTAAAGCCCTTCAGGAATTGAATAAAATGCACAACGGAGCTTTGGACCAGTTGCTCGAGGTGAAAATTTTCGGCGGTGAGGAGAATTCCCGTTGGCTGTCCGGATTTCCCGATCTAAATAACATTGTTTTTTTTGAAGGTTATAAACCGCATCGTCATGTTCTGCAGCTCATGGCCAACACTGATGCTCTGTTATTGCTGGCTACGAACATGAAGGAAACAGAATTTATACCGGCTAAAGTTTATGAATATTTGAGACTGGGCAAAACCATTCTGGCCATCCTGTCTGCGCCGGGCGAACTGAGCAGATTGTTGGAAGATTCCGGTAAGGGCAGGATAGCCATGCAGGTTGATACTGCTCAGATTGTCGATCACCTATCCGGGATGCTGGCTGAGAAAAAGAAGGGATTATCAGCTAAAGCGCCAAATTCAGGATTGATCCGGCAATTTGACCGGAGTGAACAGGCATTACTAATAAAGACCCTTTTTGATTCAGTTCTGCAGAAGGAGAAACAAACCTGATGAATGACTATCTGATAAGTGCTAAAGATCAGATTTATAATATCTGGCAGGCGGATAAAACCAGCAGACTCTACTATAATGAGCATCTCCGGAATTTTCAGATTGTCCGGCTGATTGAACAGGTCCCTGGCAAATTTACCACCCTGACCGATCTTGGCTGCGGTACCGGTAAGCTGGTCACCGAACTGGCCGGCCGGCATCCCGAAGTTAAAATTACAGCGGTTGATCTTTCCCCGGACCGGCTGGCTCTGTTTGCTGAAATGGCCGGTCAGCTCGGAATCACCCAAATCCAGGCTGATTTATTCAATTTGAATATTTCACCGGCCCGGGTTATCGTATCGCAGGAGGTGATCGAACATCTGCCGGATGTTCATCAAACGCTGATCCGTATGGCTGCATTTCTGGAACAGGGAGGTCATGCCGTTTTCTGCGTACCCAACCGCGAGAATCTTGAAGCAAAAATGATAACCGATCCGGTCAGTGGCCAGCGCTATCATAAAAACGGCCATTTGCACAGTTTCACCCGGAAATCGTTTACCCGCGCCATACAGCAAGCCGGATTTGATGTAATCAAAATACGATTGAATACCAATAACAAGCTGGTCAAACGCCTTGCGGGATTAAAAACAGGGATCAGCTACCGGCTGGTATTCTGGGACAGGCTGGTGAATTTTCTATTTCCGGGGAAAGCAGCATACCTTGCGGTGCTTTGCCGTAAACGGTAACGGCTGATAATTCTGCGGTTGGTGGAAGAGGTGCCTGTTTCTCCAGGGTATTGAAAAACAATTTTTACCAAGGCTTATAAGTAAAAGATGAAAATTGCCTATGTTCACAATGGCCTGTGGCCATCGCCTTCGCCGAGTACCACGTTTTCGACCATGACTGCCTGGGCGCTGGCCGGTCAGGCGGAACAGGTTCATTTTTTTATTCAGCGTAATTCAAAGCAGACCCCGGATGAAGTACTTACAAATTATTTTTCACTCAACCGGCCGCCGGCGCTGATTATTCATGATGTGCCAAAGGGAAAGATTCTGAACTCCAACCAGCTCTACTACTGGCGTGTTTACCGCGAACTGATCCAATTACTGAAACAGAAAAATCTCGATGTCGTCATTACCCGCAATACAGCCTTCCTGCCTTATTTCGAGCAGCTTTCACGGAACTACGGTGTGAAATCTTATTTTGAATCTCATAATTTTTATACCGACCTCACCCATCATCAAGAAAAAGAAGACCGTCGTCATCAGAAACTTGAACTAAAATACCTGCCCAAAATCAGCGGTATTATTTGTCTGCAAAATGCCCAGCGCCGCTTGTATCTCAACCATTATCCGGACCGCCATATTTTCACCGCCCGCACCGGAATCCATAAAATTATTCAGCATTCCTTCGCCGGTGAATATCTTGGTTACGTCGGTTCACTGGATGACCACAAAGGTGTCACCGATTTACTCCAGGCAGCGGCAAAATCTTCGGTCCAACCCAAATTGTTGATCATCGGCGGGAAAAATGAGGCTGAGATACTGAGTCGGACAAAGGAATACGGCCAGATTTATGATCCTCAGAAATTTAAAATTACAGGCTGGATGAATAAGGATGACCTGTACCGGGCTTTGCCGGAAATCCGGGTTGGATTTATTCCGCTCAAGGATACCTTTTTCAATCGCTTTCTGACCTCACCATTGAAAACCTTTGATTATTATGCTTTTGGTATTCCGATGATTGCTTCGGATTTGCCAACCATGCGGGAACTGATTGATGACAGTCAAAACGGCTGGCTTTATCCCCCCGGGGATGTGGAAGCTCTGAGCGAAATTATTGACCGGGTTTATAACGACAGGCCCCGGCTGGAGGCGGTCAGCCTGAATAATTATCAACGGGCAGAGCAGTATTTGTGGTCGCGGCGGGCGGAGCTGATTGTTTCTGAGATTGGCGGGAATCGTGGCTGAACCCTGTTCTGTTGTATTAATTCTCCGC
>DYOS01000001.1:0-7687 GCA_020720405.1 Caldithrix sp.
TACCCGACAGAGCCGGGCACAGCACGAATTAACACGAAAAAGTAGCCACCGATTGCCACCGATACCCACCGAAAGGAATTCGGAGTTCGGAATTGAAGAACCCAAAATCCTTTGTCCACGAATTACCCGACAGAGCCGGGCACAGCACGAATTAACACGAAAAAGTAGCCACCGATTGACACCGATTCACACCGATTTGAATTGGGAATTAAAGAACCCCCTGCGTCATCCCGCCGGAGCGGGACAAGTCTTCGAAGAATCCCGCCCGGGCGGGAGAGGAGAAATCTCAAAGTTTATGCGCAGCACAGATTCCTCATCTCACACTCCTGGGCATGGCTGATTTTTTCATAGTGCAAATCCTGTTAAAAGGATGGGCGGGGGGATGATATTAATAATTGTGACGAATTGCTCTGCTCTTTAATCTTTGATCTTTAATCCTGAATCATCCTGTCCTTTATCTCTTGTATCCATAAAAATGCCGATTTCTTTTTGCATCACATCCGGGTATGGACTAAATTTCAGTTTACAATCTGAACTGTTTAAATAATTGAATATATTGTATTTAAAAGCCCTGGAGCTATTACTTGTCATTTGTTCATCTCCACAGCCATACCCAATATTCATTACTGGATGGCGCAGCGAAAATCAAAGAAGTCGTACGCCGTACGGTAGAAATGGATATGCCCGGAATAGCCATTACCGATCACGGTAATCTTTTCGGAAGCCTTGAATTTTACACAGAAGCCCAAAAAGCGAATATTAAACCGATCATCGGCATAGAAGCTTATATCGCTCCTGGCGACCGAAAATATATGCACATTCTCGAAAATGAGTCCCATTCTTACCACCTTGTTCTGCTGGCCAAAAACGAGCAGGGCTATAAAAACCTGATTAAACTTAGTTCTTACGCCTACCTTGAGGGCATGTATTATAACCGGCCGCGTATTGATAAGGAACTTCTGCGCCGTTATTCTGAAGGATTGATCGCCACCTCGGCTTGCATGAAAGGCGAAATAGCCTGGAAACTGGCCCGGGGTATGAAGAATCAGGCAGTGAAAGCGGCTGAGCAGTACATCGAAATATTTGGTGATGATTTTTATTTCGAAATTCAGGATCATCACATCCCGGAAGAAGCCCGGGTCTACCCCATGATCTATGATTTGGCCAAAGAGATGGGCGTAAAGGTGGTTGCTACCAATGACAATCACTATTTGAATCATGGTGACCATGAAGCCCATGATGTCCTTATTTGCCTGCAGACAGGCAAAGACCGCGATGATCCCTCCCGCATGCGATATGGTACCGAAGAACTTTACATCAAATCTCCGGATGAGATGTTCAGGCTGTTTAAGGACCGGCCACAGGTTCTTGAAACAACCATGGAGATTTTTGAAAAGATCGATCTTAAAATAAATTTTGACAATAAACTGATTCCGAAATTTCCCATCGCTCCGGATAATGACAGCCAGACTGAAGAAGAATATCTGCAGAAACTTACTTACGATGGCATCCGCAAGCTGTATCCGGATATGCGCAAGGAAGTCGTTGAACGCATCGATTTCGAGTTATCGGTTATAAACAAAATGGGTTTTGCCGGTTATTTCCTGATTGTACAGGATTTTATAAATGCCGCAAAAATGAAAGATATTCCGGTCGGACTCGGGCGCGGATCGGCGGCCGGCAGCCTGGTCGCCTATGCTCTCGGTATCACCGCAGTTGATCCGCTGCGTTACGATCTGCTCTTCGAACGCTTCCTTAATCCCGAGCGGATCAGCATGCCCGATATTGATATCGATTTCTGCGTTGAGCGGCGCGATGAAGTGATTGATTACGTCCGTGAAAAATATGGTAAGATGAATGTCGCCCAGATTATCACCTTTGGAACCATGGCTTCCAAGGGCGTTATCCGCGATGTGGCCCGGGTATTAAAAGTGCCCCTGCCAGTTTCTGATAGTCTGGCCAAGATGGTGCCGATGAAAGGCGCCAAACCCTACGACCTGGCCGATGCTATTCAGGCGGTTCCGGAACTAAAGGAAAAGGCGGAAGGGAATGATCCGGTGATGCGCAACCTTTTCCGCTACTCTCTTACTCTGGAAGGTCTTTCCCGCCATGCCTCCACCCATGCCGCCGGTATCATCATCGCACCGGATGATCTGACCAATTATGTGCCTTTGTATATTGGCGCCGATAAGGTGGTCTGCACTCAATGGAGCATGGGCTGGGCTGAAAAAATCGGTTTGCTCAAAATGGACTTTCTCGGTCTGCGCAACCTGACCGTAATCAAGAAAGCCGAGGATATGATCCGGGCCTGCTATGATCCGGATTTCGATATCAACCGGATTCCCATGGATGATGAAAAAACTTTCCGCATCTTTGCCGAGGCGATAACGGTTGGTGTATTTCAGTTTGAAAGTTCGGGCATGCAGGAGTACCTGAAAAAGCTGAAACCCGGTCGCATCGAAGACCTGATTGCCATGAATGCCCTCTACCGCCCCGGTCCGATGAGTAACATTGATGATTTTATCGACTGTAAATACGGCCGGAAGAAAATTGAATATATGCACCCGCTGCTGGCTCCGATATTGGAAGAGACTTACGGTATTATCGTTTACCAGGAACAGGTGATGAAAATCGTTTCCACCCTGGCCGGGTTTAGCCTGGCCCAGGCCGATTTATTACGCCGGGCAATGGGTAAAAAGAAAAAAGAAGAGATGGTTAAGCAGAAGGAAAATTTTATTACCGGTTGCCTGACCACCGGTATTGAGAAAAAAAAAGCCGAAGCTATTTATGATCATATCGAAAAATTCGCGGAATATGGTTTTAATAAATCGCATTCCGCCGCCTATGCTATTATTGCTTATCAGACCGCTTATCTGAAAGCCCATTATCCGGCTGAGTTTATGTCGGCCAACTTAACCAGCGAACTCAGCAACAGTAAACGGATTATGGTTCTGATGGATGAATGCAAAAAACTTGGCCTGAAAATCGAAGCACCGGATGTCAATAAAGGCGATGCGTATTTTCAGCCCCTCGACCGGCAGACCATCGCTTTCGGACTTGAAGCGATAAAAAATGTCGGCCATGGCGCTATTGTTTCGATTGTCGATGGCCGCCAGACAAACGGTTCTTACAAGAATATTTTTGAGATGATGCAGATAGTTGATACCAGGCTGGTCAATAAAAAAGTGCTCGAAAATCTCACCCAGGCCGGCGCTTTTGATGCTTTATATCCAAACCGGGCTGAACTCTATTACAATCTTGAAATGATTATCGAATGGGCGCAGCAGGTTCAGGCGGCTAAAAATAAAAACAAAAATCAGCGCAGTCTTTTTGACGGTGCGGAGGCTAACAATAATCCAGACCTGGTCAAAGTTCCTGACCTGCGTAAAATGGAAGATTGGTCAGTTACCGAAAAACTAAAACAGGAGCGCGAACTGCTTGGGTTCTATTTTTCCGGGCATCCTCTTAGTCCCTATAAAAACCTGATCGATATTTACCTGACACCATTGCATACCTACCTGCCTGCGGGTAATGATGAAGATGAAAACGGCTCAGAGACCCGGGCACTACCGGTGGATACAATGCCGATTCCGGCCGTCCTAAAAATTGGCGGTCAAATTATTGAGCGTCGGGCGCATATCGATAAGCAGGGCCGGAAAATGGCCTTTGTCAAAGTTGAAGATTTTAATTTCACCTACGATATTACCGTTTTCGGCTCTTTATTTCCGCAAACCGAACATCTGCTGCAACCGGATCAGATGGTTATGGTTCAGGGCCAGATCGATAAAGGCAGTTGGGGCGGCAGTACCCTGCGCATGACCGCCGAAAAAATTGTACCCTTAGATGAGGTTCCCGAATTGCTAACCACAGCGATCGGCCTGCGCTATGACAAAGCCCGGCTGACCGATGCGCTGATCTACGAACTGAAAATGACCGTAGGCTCAAGTCCGGGAAAACTGCGGATTTACATTCTTGTTGAAGATGGCCAGGTGGAGCGGAAGTTCATTTCATCAAAATTGCAGGTGAAAATGAATAACCATATCCTGAATAAATTGTGCAGTCTGTTTGGACAGAATCATCTGCTCGTCGAGAAGAACAGCTGATGAAAATCCTGATACAGCGTGTTCGCCACGCCTCTGTAGAAATCGCTGCTCAAATTACCGCAAACATTGCTACCGGATTGCTAATTTTTATCGGTGTTGCCGGAACAGACGACGCGGAAGACATCAATTATATGGTTGAAAAATGCTTGAACCTGCGCATCTTTGAAGATGAACAGGGTAAAATGAACCGCAGCCTGAAAGAAACCGGCGGGGAAGTGTTGGTTATTTCCCAGTTTACCCTGTTGGCTGATACCCGCAAAGGACGGCGACCCAGCTTTACTGCTGCCGCCGATCCCCAAAAAGGTGAGTTGTTCTATAACCTGTTTATGGATAAAATCAGGGCACAGGGCATTGCGGTTCAAAGCGGACAATTCGGGGCGATGATGGAAATTGAGCTTCTGAACTACGGACCAGTGACCATTATGATAGATTCGGATCAGAGAAATAAAACTATCTAACAGGCGGATATGAAGGATTTTCTGAAAACAAAAACCGGTATAATTACAGCATTTTTGCTGTCCGGTATTTTTCTAATCGGCATTATGGATTTTCTGGTTATGCCTTTATATGTGAAACATGGCCGGGAATTTGAAATGCCCGACCTGGTTGGGAAAAATACAGATGAAGCCAGGCAGGCTGTACGTGATTTCGGATTTGACATCGTTGTAACCGATTCGGTTTACACTCCGGATTATCCCCCGGGAATCATCGCCGAACAATTGCCGGCGCCCTTTGCCACAGTTAAAAAGGGCCGCCGGGTCTATGTCCGGCTGAGCATCGGCGAACAGCCGGCAACCGTACCCAATATTCAGGGTATTTCGCCGCGCGAAGCCGAACTGACTTTACGTGCCTACAATCTGGAACCCGGTTATACCACCTATGAATATTCCGATTATTATCTCGATGGTACGGTTTGCCGGCAGTCGCTCCCGCCGGGACAACCGGTTCGCCAAAACAGCCGGGTTAATATTGCGGTTAGTCTGGGCGAAATGCCCGGGCAGAGAAAAATTCCGAATCTGATCGGTAAAAGCCTTGATGCCGCCACCCAGCAATTAAAATTACTTGGTCTGTCGGTCGGTTCGGTTATTTATGAAGCGGGCAGCAATATCCTGCCCATGACCATACTAAATCAGTCCCCCGGGGCCGGCTCTGCACTGGATGAGCATACAACCGTTGACCTGGTGGTCAGTAAAATAGGCAGTGATTCTTCTGCCGCAGGGTATTGAGTATGTCCGGTTTAGCCCCGTCTATACTTTCGGCAAATTTTCTCGACCTGCCCGGGCAGGTTAGTATGGTCGAGGCCAATAAGGCCGATTACCTTCACATTGATGTTATGGACGGTCGTTTTGTGCCCAATATAACCTTTGGACCGTGGCTGGTTAAGACGCTGCGCCCGCTGACCCGGCTGGTGCTTGATGTCCACCTGATGATTGTTGAGCCGGAAAAATATATTTCCGCCTTCGCTTCCGCCGGGGCGGACATTATAACGGTACATGCCGAGGCAACCCATCACCTGGACCGGTTAATCGACCAAATCCGTGAAAGTGGATGCAAGGCCGGTGTTTCATTAAACCCGGCCACAACGCTTGATGCAGTTCAATATGTTTTACCTAAAATTGATCTGCTGCTGCTGATGAGTGTCAATCCCGGTTTTGGCGGTCAGAAATATCTTGGTTATGTCACAGAGAAAATCAAGGCCGCCCGGCGGATGATTGACGAATCTGGTCTGGCTTGCCTGATTGAGGTGGATGGCGGCATACATGAAGGAAATATCAGCCAGGTGCGAAGAGCCGGTGCCGATATACTGGTTGCCGGTAATGCTGTTTTTGGTCAGCCCGATCCCGGCGCAACCTGTTTGAAATTAAAAAATCTATTGGACGAGGCAGATGGAAAAAACCAGGACCTTCACCTTCCAGAATGAAATTCTGCGGAAACTGATTCACTTATCATCTTCGGCTTTTCCGCTGCTCTATTATTTTTTTCTGACCCGGGAACAAATGCTTTGGCTGCTTGTATCTGCCACATCCGGAATGATCGCCGGTGAACTATTGCGCCGTTACTTTACGTTTTTCAAAAACCTGTATCTAAAATACCTGGGCAGTGTGACCAGGGATTATGAATTGGCCAGCAAATGGACCGGAGCCACTTTTATGATGATTGGCATGTTACTGACGGTATATCTTTTTGAAAGGGAAGCTGCGATACCGGCCATTCTCTTTCTGACCATCGGCGACCCGGCGGCCGCTCTTATCGGTCGTAAATACGGTACCCAAAAGTATTTTGATAAATCCCTTGAAGGTTCACTGGCTTTTTATTTATCCGCAGCAGCAGTTATTCTTATCCTGACTGATTTTAGTTGGGGTGGTTTATTCGTGGCGCTGGCTGCGGCTGTGATTGAATTTCTTCCTTTAGGTCTCGATGATAATCTGCTCATTCCGGTTTTGAGCGGTTATTTGTTGCACATATTAATCTGAGGCGCCTGCTATGAAAAATATCCTGATCATTTATTTTGTATTGGTTGGTCTGGCTTCTGCCGGAGGATCATCCAAATATGCCGGTGAATTTATGGCCCTTGGTGTTGGCAGCCGGGCGATGGCTCTGGCCGGAGCAGCCACTGCGCTTTCGGGCGATGCCACCGCTACATACTGGAATCCGGCCGGCCTGACTGATTCCGATGGCTGGCAGGCTCATTTTATGAACAGTAAACAGTTTATTTCTTCGGTTCAAAATAATTTTCTGGCTCTTTCTTACCGCATCGATCAGAAACAGGCTGCCGGCATATCCCTGTTGTACCTGACCGTTAACGGTATTAAGGATTCACGCGATGCTTATAACTCCGCTGAAAACAAGGTCGATTATTCAAAAATCAAATATTTCAATACCGGTGATTATGCTGTATTTTTTTCATACAGCCGGGTAGTGAATGACCGTCTGCAGGCCGGTGCCTCGCTTAAAACCATTATCCGTAATTTTTATGCGGCCTCAGCTTTTGGCGTTGGGTTTGACCTGGCACTGAAATACCATCTGGCCGAAAACCTTCGATTGGGTGCGGTGCTTCGTGACGCACTCAGTACACCGATTATCTGGAATACCAAAACCCGTGAGTATATTTACCCGTCACTTCGTCTTGGTTTGGCCTACACCCACCGTTTGCAGCGCTGGCCAATGGAATTTACACCGGTCTTTGATTTGGAAATTCTCGGGGAGGGCCGGGAATATACCGCTGCAGCGGAAGCCGGACCTCTTTCGTTCGGGCTTAGCGGGGGATTGGAAACCGTATATGCCGGACGTTTCGCAATCCGCGCTGGTCTCGATCAGCAAAACCGACTGAATGCCGGGGCAGGTATTTCCATTCCACGGTTAAAAATTGATTACTCATTTACCGGTTATAGCGCCGAGTTAGGTGATATCCACCGTATATCTTTTCAGGTTCAGATATTCTAAACACAATCTGAGCAGAGAAACCACGATATATTATTTTCAGACCATTCCACACAGACCGTCATTCCTGGGAGCCTGCGACCCGCCTGCGCCAAGGAATCTCTGTTTTTATTGGGCTTATAGATTTCTCGCTACGCCCGAAA
>DYOS01000001.1:7787-118565 GCA_020720405.1 Caldithrix sp.
TACTTATCTGGCTGGGAATTTCTTATTCAGAAACTGTTCCAGTTTTGCAGCATCCGATGGTGAACAGTAATTTTTAAATTCTTCCAGCAAATTTTTTAAATCACCGAGCTGTTCTATTCCGGCTGTATCTATTGCTTCCCGGGCGGTATTATAAGCAGCCGGACAATCGTTTTCGGTGAGATAAATCCGGCAGAGACGGCACCAGCTTTTCGCATCAAATTCTTCATTAGGTAAAAGTTCAAGCTGCATCCGGTATTCAATCCGGGCATCCGCCCAGCGCTTCTCACTAAAATAAGACTCACCAATCAGAAACTGGAGCTCAGCCAGGCCCGCTTTCCCTGGATAATTGTTGATCAGTTCCTGCAAAAGCTGTCGTCCGGCCACAGGATCAGACATTTTATCCAGTAGTAGCCGGGCAAACTGGTATTTTAGTTCAAACTGAGATGACGTGTTCTCATAAAACTGAAGGGCCAGAGCGTATGTTTGCTTTGCTTCATTGTACCTTTCCTGGCTGGTTAAAATCTGCGCCTGCCATAGGAAAAGAATCGGTTGATATTCATGCCTAATCGGTAATCTTGCTCTGAGTTTACTAATATCAAGCAGCAGGTTTTCATTCCATTTTTTCTGGTTCAGGGCATAGACAATACTGATCCAATGGAAATACCTATTTAAAAAATCAGGCTCGTTTTTCAGGTACGACTCGCTGTGCAGTGCCCGGAGAGACTCAAAAGATAAAGCCGGGATAAAACGGCGGATGGAATCGGTAAGAACAGGCCGGAATGTTTTATAGCGATTTATATGTGAAGCTTCTGGGTAGAGAAACGTCGTTCTTTCCAGAATATAATACGCCGTTGTGTAATCGCCCAGCACGAAATAAAGCTCTACCTGACGGAAAAAAATCTGCTCTTTATTATCCGACTCCGGAAAATGTCCGAGAAATAACTCAATCTCGTTTAAATAAAACCTGATTTCAGCATTTTGGCTGGGTAGTTCAGCGGCTAAAAGCCAGTCCGCATAAATTTTTGACTGTGTCTTTTCGCCAGCCAGGTCTTGCCCGAAAGTGAGGGCTGAGAACAGAAAAAGACTAATGAATATCTTTCGGGACAACAAAAATAACCTCCTCATTACTGACCCGGACCGTTCCCGGGGGCTGTTTGCGAATTCTGCTGACATGGCGCACTCTGGTGTAAATTACCGGTACCAGCCCGGAATGTCTGGCCTGACTATGGGCAGCAGCGATAGCGGCAGCCTGTTCAATCAATTTTTTTCCGGGAGTCAGCGGTCCATTCGATTTAAGAATCACATGGGCTCCGCTGACACCCTGGGCGTGGAACCATAAATCATCCCGTCCCGCTAATTGGAAGGTGATCCGGTCATTTTCCAGTCCATTCCGGCCAATAAGGATAAAATGACGCTCATCCAGCGGATATTTCGGAATGATGCCGGACGGCTCACGATCCGAATGACCTCGTTTCGGATCCCGGGAGGTCATCCATCCGCTTCGTATCAGCTGTTCTTCAATTTTTTCCAGCCCGGCGACTGATTCGGCCTGATCAAATTTGGACTGAAATTGGGCCAGTCGTTCGGTTTCTTCACGCAGTGCCCGTGATTTAATCTGGTTTTTTTCAATCCGCTGACGGATACCTTCCTCTGAATATTTACTGAAAAAGGTTTGGGCATTTTCAACGGCTGATTTCTTAGGATCAAGCTTGATCCGGATTATTTCTCCATTTTCGCTATAGAAATTCTCAAGCATTACTTCAGATACACCCGGCTTAATGTTGTGTAAATTGGACAAAATCAGATTTCCGGTTTGCCGGGCCTGATCCTGTTTTTGGCGCAATGTGTCCGCTTCCTCCAGCCCGTGGCGGACTTTTGCCAGATACTCTTTTTTCCTGCGCAGAACCGTCCCGATGCGTGTTCTCAGCTCTTCAGCCATTTTCTCCACCATCATGGCCCGGCTGAAAGAATACCAGGATGTATTAAAATCGGGCTCTGTCCGTCCGTGACAGGAAACATCATTCTCCAGGTGCTGAAGACGAAACAGGGAAAAGTATTTCAACCGGCCGTCCAGGTCATATTTCCAGGCGGCAGCCTGATTCATTTCAGTACAGATCTGATCAATTATCTGCCCGGCATATTCCTGGTAAGGTATTTCTGTTCCATTCTGTACCCGGATTGTTAGACGGAAAATAATTTCCCGGATCATTCTGTTATTTAAAACTCGGAAATTATTTTTAAGAAATTCTGTCAATTCCGCCGGCGGCGGGAAGTGGTATTTATGAAGTTCCTGCAAATCAAACGGCGGATTATCAAAGTCGGCCGGCAAGGGCGATGAAATATTTTTCAGAAAAGACTCATGCACTACACCATCCGTAGTGTAAAGCAGGGTGTTTGTATCCGGCCCGGAAAAGCGGGCCAGCAGGTATGCATCGCCGCAATCAATTTTTATCATCCGTTCTGAGTGGGCCAGACTTAATGATTGTATGGTTTTATCACCCAGTGAGGTGAACAGTTGCAAGCGGATCTTCCGTTCCGGATAAGAGGAGAGCAGAAACAGGCCAGGGAATAGCTGGTGATGGGATAGTACCAGAAAAAGTGTATTCCCGGCTGAATCTACCTCCAAAACCAGTTCTCTGGGCTGCGCTGTAAAAATTTTGCGTATGGTTGCACCACAGAGGAAGGGGTTGATGAACCCGGCTTGCTTTTTAAAACTGAAATAACTGGTGTGCATGGTTTAGTGACTGGTCAGCGCCGTTTACGGTTTGAGATGCCTTTACATTTTATGGAAACAGGAAACCTGTAAATAGAATTCTAAGGGCTGTTTCATTTTAGAGATCATTCGATTATATTGCTCTCTGCACTTAGAATACGAAGCCGTTTTGAGCAGGTCAAGTAACAGCTAAACCTAATAATATCAGGATTTTATTCATGCAAAGTATGACCGGTTTCGGGCGTGGCGAGGCCCATGATGAAAATTGGGAAATATCAACCGAGTTAAAGAGCGTTAATAACCGTTTTTTAGAAGTAAATACCAGACTGCCCAAGGAATTGGGATTTATTGAAAACATTATCCGGGACGAGCTTAAAAACGTCTTTATCCGCGGCAAATTATCAGTATTTATTGTCCTAAAACCTATTAACATAACCGCCGGCGCAGCGCATCTGAACGAGACGCTGGCGGTGGTCTATTACCGGAAACTGGAAGAACTTTCGGTACATCTGGGCCGCTCTGAGCCGGTTTTATTGCAGCATCTGCTACAAATCCCGGATCTGTTTCAGAGCGAAGGAGAGCGTCCCGATGAGGAAGAGCTGACCCGACTGACCCGTGAATCTCTTTCCGCAGCGATGGATCAGATGCTGGCCATGCGCCGCAGCGAAGCGGAAGCCATCCGCACCGATATGATCAACCGGCTGGAGATCATCGAACAGGCTTTGAATGAAATTGAACAGTATTCGCGCCACAACACGCGGCAGGAATTTGAAAAATTAAAGGAACGGATTTACCGGTTGATTGACGCGGAAGACAGGCGTAATGACCGGCTGGAGCAGGAAATTGCTCTTATCGCCGACAAAGTCGATATCACCGAAGAAATCGTTCGGTTCCGTTCGCATCTGCAGCAGATGCATCAGACCCTGCAGACCGGGAATGAGGTCGGAAAACGGATTACCTTTATTCTCCAGGAAATGCTGCGTGAAGCAAACACGGCCAACTCAAAAACAACGGATATCGAAACAGCCCGGCGCATCATCACGGTTAAAGAAGAAATCGAAAAAATAAGAGAACAAGCCCAGAATCTGGTATGAACAACCATCGGTTTAAATCTCAAATCATTGTATTTTCTGCGCCGTCAGGGGCCGGAAAAACCACGCTGATTAGCCGTCTGCGGGAAAAATACCCGGAATTATGTTTATCGGTCAGCGCGACCACCCGTCCCATCCGGCCCGGAGAAACCGAGGGGCAGGCCTATTATTTTCTGGATGGAGCGGCCTTTATTAAAAAAATTGAAGAGGATGCTTTTATTGAGTACGAGCAGGTTCACGGTAATTATTACGGTACCCTGAAAAGCAAAGTCCGGGATGCACTCGATGAAGGCCAGACTATCCTTTTTGACATTGATGTCAATGGCGCCCGATCCATCCGCCGGCTTTACCCACAGGCCATCCTCATCTTCATCCTTCCGCCGGATCAGGATACGCTGATCAACCGCCTCCAGTCCCGCAAAAGCGAAAATGATCAAACCATGGCCACCCGTCTGGAACGGATCCAGTATGAATACAGCCAAAAGATAATATTCGATTATGTCGTGGTTAACGACCAGCTTGAGGATGCCCTGCATCAAATCGAGAGCATTATCCTGAGGTAAACCAGTGCTCATCATTAAAGATTTAACCCGCAGCCATTTTCCTTTTGCGCAACCATTACTTCTCGCCCTGCAGACAGCTGGTCTGAATTATAAAATTGAGACAACAAAAAATATTGATTTTCCCATCATCAAACAGCATGATACAGATTCCGGACAGCCGGATTTGCCTGAAACCATTCTGGCTGTGATTGACCATCCGCAACAGATAAAAACAGGGTCTGCTGATAACACCATTTACTACCCGGTTTTACTTGGCCCCGAAGTTCTTGATTATATTAAGGAATTTAAAGAAGAATTCGTTACTGGCCAGTGTGTCGCCGCCATCCTGCCTGAATCGGGTGTTCCATTTGCTTTCGGATCGGTTAGTGATTGCCTCGATCTAATTTATCACCGTCAGGCCACTACCAATGGACCCAAACAAATTTTAATTGACGCCGGACCAACCGTCGAGGATATTGATCCGGTGCGTTTTATCTCCAACCGCTCGACCGGAAAAATGGGTATCGCCATGGCCAGAGCTGCCTTTCGGGCCGGAAACCGGGTTCGGATGATAGCCGGACCTTTGCAACAAAGATTACCCGGTTATCTGGAAGTGAAGCAGGTCCGTTCGGCAGCGGAAATGGCTGAGGCCGTACGCGACTTATTTACCGGTTGCGACTGGTTTTTCGCCGTGGCTGCAGTAGCCGATTTCCGCCCGGCGCATTACCAGCCGCAGAAAATCAAAAAACAGGGTGAAGATCAAAAACTGAACATCGAACTCAGCCGGACGACGGATATTCTGCAAAGCCTGAAAGCGATACAAAGCAATCAGAAAATGATCGGATTTTCGGTGGAAACAAATAATATCCTTGAAAATTCGCTGTATAAAATGCAGCGTAAGGGACTGAACGCTATCATCGTCAATAATCCGCTGGAGGCGGGCAGCGGCTTTGCTCATGAAACCAACCGGGTTTCCATTCTCTGGCCGGATGGCCGAAGGCTCGATTTACCGCTTCGGCCTAAATTAGAGGTGGCCGAAAAAATATTTACCGCACTCGGGGAAAGTCTATAAACATGAATAAAATGCTTAGCCAGGCTGAACATTTTTTTGAATGGTACCGCCAGGTCTATGGAAATCATTTTCTCCTGGATGGCCAGGTCGGTTTGCAGGCAACAAAGCCGCTACCCGAAATTCAACCCCGGGTCAGCCAACCGGAACCTCTTCTGCCAACCCACGGTACCAAGTCGTCAAAACCGGATGATCCGTTACTATTGTCTCTTTATGAAGAAATTCATCAATGCCAGAATTGTCTCCTTGGCCGGACAAGGCTGAATTTTGTCTTTGGCAGCGGTCAATCAACGGCCAGGGTCATGTTTATCGGGGAAGCACCGGGCAAAGAGGAGGATGAAAGCGGTTTGCCGTTTGTGGGCCGGGCCGGGCAATTATTAACGCTTATGCTGCAGGCGATCAATTTGAATCGCGATCAGGTATATATAGCCAATCTCCTCAAATGCCGGCCGCCCAAAAACCGTGACCCGCTGCCAGATGAAATCCGGGCCTGTGATGAACATCTGCGCCGGCAGATCGGACTGATTCAGCCCAAATTGCTGGTTGCGCTGGGCCGGATTTCCGGGCAGGCCCTGGCCGGTCAGGAAAAACCCCTTAAAGAATTAAGGCAAAACATCCTGACTTTTAACGGAGTCCCTTTGGTTGTTACCTATCACCCGGCGGCCCTGCTGCGCAATCCGCACTGGAAGGCCGAAACCTGGCAGGATTTAAAACGCATCAGGAAAATGCTGACTACAGTTTAAAGCAGGAATAATATGGAATCTTATCCGGAAAACGTATCCCAGAATCAGTTTGATAATGTTAATCTTCCACCGCAGGCGGTGGAAGTGGAAATGGTTGTGCTTGGTTCGATGCTGTTGGATCAGGATGCCGTGGCACATGCCATGGTTAAGCTGGAAAAATCTTATTTTTACCGGCAACGGCACCGCATCATTTTTGAAGCCATGTTCAAATTATTTGAAAACAAAACTGAGCTTGATCTGGTTACCCTGAGTAACGAACTGCGGCGCAGCGGATTGCTGGAAGAAGCCGGTGGCATGGCTTATCTGGCTGAGATTGCCAACAGCACAGCCACCGCTGCCAATATTGAGAGCCATCTCAATATCATCAAAGAAAAAGCCCTGTCCAGAATGCTGATCACCGGTTGCACCGAAATTGTTGAGCGCTCCTACCAGCAGGAAGACACCATCGACGGTCTGCTCGATTTTGCCGAACAGCGGATTTTTGAAATTTCCGAAAGGCGCCTGCAGAAAGGTTTTGCCTCCATCAACCCGATTCTGCACCGTACTTTCGAGCGCATTGATGAACTGTTTCACTCCAGTCAGTCCGGGGTAACCGGTGTCAATTCCGGTTACCGCAAGCTGAATGAAATGACCGCTGGCTTCCAGAAATCGGATCTGATCATCCTGGCCGGGAGGCCGAGTATGGGCAAAACCGCCTTTGCCTTAAACCTGGCCCGTAATGCTGCTGTCGATCATGGTTTGGGCGTGGGCATCTTCAGCCTGGAAATGTCTTCTGAAGCACTGGTTTTACGTCTGCTTTGTACCGAGTCAAAAGTCGATCAGATGGCTGTCCGTACCGGCCGTTTATCAAAAGACGAGATGAATCTGCTGACCACACACGTTACCAAATTGATGGATGCTCCAATCTATATCGACGATTCGCCCGGCATGACTGTGGTTGAATTACGGGCCAAAGCCCGCCGCCTGAAGGCAGAATTTAATATTCAGATGCTGGTTATCGATTATATCCAGCTTATGGAAGGTACACGGGGCGAGAACCGGCAGCAGGAAATCACCCATATCTCCCGCTCCATTAAAGGTATTGCCAAAGAACTGGACATACCGGTAATTGCCCTGAGTCAACTCTCGCGGGCTGTAGAATCCCGCGATAAAAGCAAGCGGCCTCAGCTTTCCGATTTGCGTGAATCCGGGGCTATTGAACAGGATGCCGATGTGGTTATGTTTGTTTACCGACCCGAATATTATGGCATCCAGGAATTCGATGATACCAATGAATCGACCCATAATAAATGCGAGGTTATCATTGGCAAGCATCGTAATGGTCCGACCGGCTCGGTGCGGCTTACCTTCCTGAAGGAATATGGAAAATTTGGTGACTCGGCTGAGTATTATGGTGGCGGGCCTTTGAATCCGTCAAATTTCTGATGAGTGAAATAAACAATTCCAAGCGGGAAAAACAATTTCTCGAAACACGTTCTCTGCTTTTGCCCCTTTTTAAGGAACAAATTCTAAACCGCGCCTCCGAATATAATGCAAACGGTGTTGAGCTTCTCGAACAGGCATTTGAAATCGGGCTGGAAGCTCACCTCTATCAAAAAAGGCATTCCGGCGAACCTTATTTTGTTCACTGCATAGCGGTCGCCTCCATTTTGCTTGACCTGCGTATGGATCTGGCCACCATTCTGGCCGGTCTGCTGCATGACACTATCGAAGACACCGAACTAAGCTACGAAGATCTACAGGATCGTTTTGGCCGGGAAGTCGCCGATCTGGTCAACGGTGTGACAAAAATTGGCGGTATCCGCTTTAAAAGCCAGGAGATCCGCCAGGTTGAAACCTTCCGAAAAATGCTGCTGCACATGGCCGATGATATCCGGGTTATAATAATCAAGTTTGCCGACCGGCTTCATAATATGCGCACCTTAAGCCATGTTCCTGAGGTAAAACGGCCGCGCATTGCCATGGAAACCAAGGAAGTTTATGCACCGCTGGCGCATCGCCTGGGTATTTCGTGGATCAAAACCGAACTTGAAGACCTGGCCATGAAATATCTTGAACCGGAAACTTTCCAGGAACTGGAAAAAAAGATAGAACTGACCCAGGAAGAGCGTGAGGCCTATATCCGGAAGATTGCTGATCCGGTGTTCAGAGAACTTTCGTCACATAAAATTGGCGCAACTATACAGGGTCGTCCGAAAAGTTATTGCAGCATTCAGATAAAGATTGAGAAACGGAAGCGGCCCTTTGAGGAAATTTACGATCTGTTCGCCATCCGTATCATCGTCGATAAATTGGAGGAGTGTTATTACGCCCTGGGCATTGTCCATTCGCTTTTTATGCCTGTCTACGACCGGTTCAAAGATTATATCGCCATGCCCAAGTTAAATGGATACCAGTCACTACACACTACCGTGGTCGGCCCCGAAGGTAAAATGGTCGAAATTCAGATCCGGAGCTGGGATATGCATCGTATGGCCGAGGACGGCATCGCTGCCCACTGGAAATATAAAGAAGGAATTCAGGGCTCAACTTACTTCGACAAGCATATCAAATGGGTTCGCGACCTGCTCGAACGGCAGACCAGTGATGAAGATCCGGAAGATTTCATTGAAAATCTGAAAATCGACCTGTTTCAGGATGAAGTATTTGTGTTTACCCCAAAAGGTGATCTTTACAAAATGCCGATCGGTTCGACGACAATTGATTTTGCCTATATGGTTCATACCAATATTGGTAACCACTGCATTGCCGCCAAAGTAAACGGACGTATCGTTCCCCTGAAAACCAAACTGAAAAGCGGGGAACAGGTCGAAATCATCACTTCTCAGAATCAGAAACCGAGTCAGGACTGGCTGAATTACGTCAGTACGAGCAAAGCCCGGCATTGGATAAAAAAGATTATCCGGGAAGAACAACAGAGTCAAACCCTGCAATTTGGAAAAGAACTGTTCGATAAGTTTCTCAAAAAGCACAAGCTCCGTTCGGATAGCCAGGAAATCAACGATCTTTTACCGAAGCTTGGCTTCCAAACGGTGGACAGCCTGATGTCGGCCATTGGGTCCGGAGAAATTATTGTAGAAAACCTGGCCAGAAAATTATTCCCCGAAAAAGCCGAAGCAGAACCTCCGGCAAAAGAAAATATGTTTGTCCGTTTTCTGAAACGCGCCCGGACAACCAGCGGGATCAAAGTACAGGGAATGGATAATATTCTGATCAATTTTGCCAAATGCTGCCAACCTGTTCCGGGCGACCGGATTATTGGTTATTTAACCCGGGGCAAAGGCATAACCATTCACCGTACCGATTGCAGCAATATGGTTAAACTCTATGATGACCGCGAGCGGGTTATTGATGTTGACTGGAATATTGAAAAAGGTCAGAATTTCCAGGTTCATCTTGACATTTTAGGTGAAGACCGGAAAAACCTGCTCAAAGATATTACCCACGTCGTCTCAAAAATGGAAATCAATATTATTACGGCATTTTTCTCAACTGAAGATTTATATGCCAAAGGTCATTTGGTAATTGGAGTACAGGATTTACAGCAGCTGAATAAAATTATGAACAGCATCCGTAAGATAGGCGGTGTTTTTTCGGTGGAACGAATTGATAATACAGGAACCTCCTGAGACCGGTTGCATCGGTGAAAAGCTATTTTTATCTTGAAAATTGTATTTATTAACAGGGAGTCAGCATTGGAAAAAGTTTACCTGACTAAAGAAGGATTGGAAAAACTTAAAGCCGAACTTCATGAGTTGAAATTCAAAAGGCGTCCGGAAGTTTCACAAAAAGTAGCCACAGCCAGGGAACATGGCGATCTAAAGGAGAACGCAGAATACCACGCCGCCCGGGAGGAACTTTCTCTGGTTCAGACAAAAATCGAGCAGATTCAAACTCGTCTGGCACATGCCGAGGTTATCCGTGAAAATGATATAAAAACAGACACGGTTGCCATATTAACATCAGTTTCGGTTTCTGATATCAAACGTGATAAACAAATGGTTTATACACTTGTCTCCGCGGAAGAAGCAGATATAAAGCTCAATAAAATTTCTGTTGCCTCCCCAATTGGTCAGGGACTTCTCGGCAAGAAGATTGGTGAAACCGCAGAAATCAAGATTCCGGCCGGCATCATTCATTTTAAAATTCTTGATATCAAACCTGCCTTGTATTGAAACAATCAAGATTACTAATCGTCTTCTGAACATTAATTTAGCGGAGGAAATGTGATGGAAGATTATTCAGGGAGACGAAAACTTTTTCGATCAACCGATGACCGTTTTATAGCTGGTGTTTGTGGAGGATTTGCAAGATATATGGATTTAGATCCGACACTGGTCAGGGTTATTTGGTTCGCCTCCATTTTTGCCGGCGGATTAGGTGTTTTCGTATATATTGCTTCAATAATCCTGATTGAAAAAAATCCTGGGTCTGATCCCATTGCGAAAAATCCAGATCAACAGACTAATTCTACCATTCTATGGGGTGGTCTTTTGATTGTTATCGGTTTAGTCCTTTTGTTACACCGACTCGATGTTATACCTGATTTTAATCTTTTCCATCTTTCCTGGGAAATTATCTGGGGGCTTGCGTTTATTGCATTTGGACTTTTTCTTGTATTGCCGGAGAAGCGGAACGCAGAAGCTCAAAAAGCAGGAGGACAAAGCCGCAAAATTTATCGCTCTGTGCTAAATAAAAAAATCAGTGGGGTTTGTGCCGGGCTTGGTGAGTATTTCGACACCGATCCAAATATTGTCCGTATTGGCTGGCTGCTGCTGACATTTGTGTCATTCGGTTTTGGCCTCATCGCCTATCTGATTCTGTCCATTACACTCCCAGAAAAAATTTCCACCTATCAGGAAGGCAGCCGCACAAATAATGGGGGAGATGTACGATGATGAAAGCAAAAATCTTATTGCCCGTAGTGATGATTTTAATCGGCATCATGCTTTTGCTGGATAATTTTATGAATTTTAATTTCAGCCGGGCGCATATCGTTATAATCATTCTTTTTATTATCGGTTTGTTAATTCTCAGCCGTGCCAACCAATCCGGCTCCAAAGAAAGTATGCGTGGCGGTTTATTTTTTATCGGTGCCGCCCTTATGCTGCTCCTGATGAATTTGAAAATTATTCCAATGGATGACCATATTGGGTTCGCCGGATTATTATCCTTAACCATTTTGCTTTCCTTTCTGAAAATAGTATCTGAAGGACGGGCTGGAAGCGGATTAATTCTTTATATTTTTATGGCCGGCTGGGTAGTATTTTTTCTGATTTCACATTATTATGGCACTTTATCACTTGCCGAAATAGAAGAACAGATAGGAACTTACTGGCCTGCTGCTCTGATTCTTCTCGGGATAGTTCTGATTATTAAACATCTCAGAAATAATGGATTAGCAAAGGTATAAAATTATGCCCCGGATAACAGGATCAATTTCATTGCCCGGCGACAAATCTATCTCACACCGGGCAGCTTTGTTTTCCGCTCTGACCCCGGCTGTAAATTCCTTTACCAATTTTAACATGAATGCCGATTGCCGGGCTACATTGGATATTCTGAAAAATCTGGGGATAGACTGGGTACTGGAAGATGATCTTCTAACCATAACCGGGAACGAATTATCTTCATGGCAACCGCCTGCCGGTACACTCGATGCAAAAAACAGCGGCACCACAACAAGGTTGATGAGTGGACTTCTCTGCCATCTTCCATTTCCAACTGTAATCGATGGTGATAATTCGCTTCGGAACAGACCAATGAAGCGGGTGATTGATCCCTTGCAGCAGATGGGGGCAAAAATCGAACATAATCAGGGCAAATTACCCTTAAAATTCATGCCAGTTGGAGAACTACACGGCATCGGCTACAATCTTCCGGTGGCCAGTGCTCAGGTTAAGTCAGCACTTTGTCTTGCCGCAAGATATGCCAACTCTCCAACCGAAATTACTGAAAATTGGGTTACCCGTGACCACACCGAAAGAATGCTCGGATTACCGGTTATCCGAAATGGAAAATCTTCCGTTATTAAGGTTAATCCCGGATATGAAATTCCCCAGCTTTCTATGCCAATTCCAGGAGATTTTTCCTCAGCTGCTTTTTTTCTCGTTGCAGCCTTGATCAATCCCGGCTCACAGTTGGAAATAAGAAATGTCTCCCTTAATCCGACCAGGACCGGCCTGCTAAAGGTTTTTGAACTTATGGGCATCACTTACCATACAGAAACAACCCGGCTGAGGCCTGAGCCAATTGGCAATATCAGAATAGAATCACAGGAATTTAGCAATGTGGAGATTCCATCCGATCTTGTGCCGGTAATTATTGATGAGATCCCTATTCTATCCGTACTTGGTCTCTTCGGAAGGGGAGAATTGGTTGTTAAAAATGCCGAAGAGCTTCGCTATAAGGAATCTGACCGTATCGCCCGGATTGTGCAGATGATCCGGACCTTTGGCGGGAATATTGACGAATTGCCCGATGGCTTTATTTTAACCGGTCAAAGAAAACTGAATGGCGGATATATTACAACAGATGACGATCATCGCATTGCTATGTCGGCCGCCATTGCTTCAACTGTGATTGAAAGTGATGTAAAAATCGACAAACCGGAATGTGTTGAAGTATCATTGCCATCTTTCTGGGAACTCCTGCATTCGGTATCCGACTGATGGCTGTTTACGGAATCATTGGTTTCCCCCTGGTGCAGAGTTTATCGCCCCAGCTCCATAATCCGGCCTTCAGATTTATCACCCGGGAAGACACCTACCAAAAATTTGAAATTGATCCTGCAGCATTTGACGATAGAATCGGCCAGCTGCTCAAAGACCCGCAATCTCAGGGTTTTAATATCACTATACCTTTTAAAGAACAAATTCTTCCATATTGTTCAAGGCTCTCGCCGGAGGCTGGGAGAATTGGGGCAGTGAATACATTGGCCCGGGATGAAGACGGACGTTGGGTCGGACATAATTCAGATTGGTTTGGATTTATAACACCACTTGATCAGCACCAAAATTTGCTAAAAAAAGTTCTTATTGCCGGCGCCGGGGGTTCAGCCCGGGCTGTTGTTTATGCGCTGCTGAGACGGCAGAATATTCAGAAGATTCACATTTTGAACCGGAATGTCCGCCGGGCGGAAATGATCATCCAGGCATTTTCAGACCATGCTGAGGTTGAACTGAGCTGTCACTACCATCCCCTGGACGGTAGTGAGTTCAAGAGTAAAGAATTTGACTTAGTGGTCAATACTACACCGCTTGGCTCGGTGAAAGAGAAAAATTCACTGGCCATTTTTCCGACCAGATTGAATCCCGGAGCGGTATGTTACGATTTAATTTACAACCCGGCCAAAACCTTGTTTCTGCAAAAAGCAGTTCAGGAGAATACCGGAATTTCAGTTATAAATGGCTGGCCGATGCTGGTCTGGCAAGCTTCTCAAAGTTTTAAAATATGGACCGGCGGAGCATTTCCTGGTCAATGGCTCAATCAACTGCTCCCGGATGGTAATCAGTCGTTTTCTTCCTCGGTTTTGTCCGTCTGAATATGGTTGGAAATATTATGCTTAAATTTTTGGACGAGCATCGCAAATTCAACCAGTTTAAGGCGCACTTTCTCAAAAACTGAATTTGCGGTAAAAGTACCATTTTTTCTCAATCGTCCGGCCGGAAGACCGGTTAAGATTTCAATTCCCTCTTCAATATGGTCAATCGCATATATTGAAAATCGCTTTTCCTGTACAGCCTGAAGAATTTCTGAATCCAGCAGGAGGTTTGGGATATTTGATTTAGGAATCAAAACACCCTGGTCACCATCCAAACCTTTTAATTTGCAAATCTTATAAAATCCTTCAATTTTTTCATTAACACCGCCAATCGCCTGAATCTCGCCTTTCTGATTTATGGATCCTGTAACCGCAATATTCTGGCGGAGAGGTATTTCAGATAGAGAAGAGATCAAAGCGTAGAGCTCTGTCGATGACGCACTGTCACCATCAACAAACCCATAGCTTTGTTCAAAAGTGACCGAGGCTGAAAAGGACAAAGGCATCAGTGAACCGAATTTCTGATAAAAGTAACCGGAGAGAATCATAACACCCTTATCATGGGTTCGGCCACTCATTTTGGCTTCCCGTTCGATATTCACAATGCCTTTTGAACCAATATAAGTGTTAACGGTAATTCTACTTGGAATGCCGAAAGAATAATCGCCAATATCGTAAACAGCCAGGCCATTTATTTGCCCGATAACCGATCCACTGACATTAACTTTTTTGATTCCGTTTTGGATGGAATCCTGCAGTTTTTCTTCAACAAGGTTATGACGGTAAATTTTAGTTTCGATTGCCTGCCGGACATCCCCGGCACTGACTACCTTCTTTCTGGATTTTGAAGCCCAGAAAGAGGCTTCCCGGATAATGCGGACAATATCCCCGAACTGTAAAGAAAGCATTTTTTGATGACCAGCCTTGCGGTAACTGAAAAGAAGAATATTTTCCACTGCAGATTTATCAAAGGGAAGGAGATTCTCTTCATTGACGACACGGGCAATAAATTCCAAATACTTTTTAATTGTATCTGAAGTGTCCTTGACCTCATAATCAAAATCAGCATGTACCTTAAAAATTTTTCTGAATTCTTCATCATAGCTATGGAGCAATCTAAAAATCTCAGTTGTGCCGATCAGGATTACTTTTATATTTAGGGGAACAGCGGCCGGACGCAGGGAAGTAGATGATGAGTATCCGATAAGCTCATTAATATCCTCAAGCCGTAATTGCCGGGAGCGTAGGGCTCTCTTTAGTGAACTGTAAGCATAATTTTGCTTCAATAATGGCTCGGCATCAATAATCAGGTAACCGCCATTGGCGTTTAGTATTGAACCTGGCTTGATCATCGTGTAATCAGTATAAACATAGCCCTGATAAGTTTTCTTCTCTATTCTCCCAAAAAGGTTGTTATAGGTTGGGTTTTGCTCATAAATGACCGGAGCACCCGTTTGGCCGGCATTATCTTTGACGACATTTACTTTATACTTGTCTACTAAAAATGGCAGTTCCGTAGATTTCGTTTCAGGTCCTTCTGCTTGCTCCATTTCAATAAAATCACTCACCGAGTTAACAAGGTTTTCAGCCGCGTCATTCAGGTAATCCAGAGCAGCCGGACAGAAATTGAATTCATCCATCAAGGGTACAAAATGATTATTGACAACATATTTTGCTACTTTTTTATCAAGTGTATCAAGTTCATCCTGCAGGGTTCGGTCTAAAAGAGTAAGTTGCCGGACAACTTCCTGGATGCGCTTTTGAATTTTTTCAAGATTAAGGTTAATTCTGTCTTGTTCTGATTTTTCCATTTGTATAAAGACATCAGATTCAATGGGTTTACCATCCTTCAAGGGCATGGTCACGAATCCCATACTGGTATTTTTTATTTTTATTTGTAATTCGAAAGCTTCTGTCTCGAGAGCCGAATAGATTTCCTGCTTTGTATTCTGGATTTTTTGGACAATTTCATTTCTTCGTGTTGTATAATTTTTTGATTGAAATACTTTCTGTAGGTCATCCTTCAAGTTTGTAATCATCCTGGAGTAATTTTTCCGTAACCGGAAAGCCTGACCAGCTGGAAATTCTATGGCTATGGGTTCATCAACATTATGGAAATTATACACAAAGGCCCAATCATTCGGTATGACTCGTTTCCGGGCAATTTTATTGATCAGGTCCTTAACAATGGTTGTACGCCCGGTTCCATAAGGACCAGTAATAAACAGATTATACCCGGTATCATCAATTTCCAGAGCGAAATTAATCGCTGCGACGGCCCGCTTCTGTCCAATAACTGTATTTAAAGAAGATAAATCGGCTGTTGTTTTAAATTCTAAGCTGTCGAGAGTGATTCTTTTTGTAAGTTTATCGGTCGGAACAAGATGTTTTGTGCTCATAATATTCTCCATTTGTTTGAGAATCTAATAAATTGCAAAATGTCTGACAATTATTATACAGGTATTTATAAATGGAAAATTGATCTGGTAAGATATAAATTGTGCAATATTTGGGAGTTGAAAGGGCCCGGTGGCTTTCCCGGTCTTCAAAACCGCGTGTTTCGTTTTCGGACGAAAGGTGGGTTCGACTCCCATCTTCTCCCGCAAATTTCAATAAATAATGATTTTAATTTGGCAAAAAATGATATTGTAGCTTATATTATTTGTCTTGTATGGGGAGATTGCGGAGCGGTCAAACGCATCAGACTGTAAATCTGCCGGCAAATGCCTTCGGAGGTTCGAATCCTCCTCTCCCCACTAAAGCCCCGGAGTCGGGGCTTTTTTTATAATAAATTAAATAGTTGTAATCTTTTCGGTTATTAAGTGCATTGATTTTATTAGTCTTAAATTTTATATTTAAGATTCGCTTGGGGCGGTAGCTCAGTTGGTTAGAGCGCTACGTTGACATCGTAGAGGTCGTGAGTTCGACTCTCTCCCGTCCCACAAAACCACGGCGTGCCGTGGTTATTTTTTAAGCAGGGAAGAAGGAATCATTTTGGGTGATATAAATATTAAGTATCCGGATGCAAGCGCAAAAAAATGGCCAACCGGTGTCACGGGAAATGAAATTGCATATGCTATCAGTCCAAAACTGGCAAAAAAAGCATTAGCCGTACAAGTTAATGGAAAGTTGCTGGGTCTGACTGAGCCGCTGTCTGAGGATGCTGAAATCAAGATAATTACTTTTGATGATCCTGAGGGTAAAGATGTTTTCTGGCATTCAAGTGCCCATTTGATGGCCCAAGCCTTGAAAAGAATTTATCCCGGGATACGATTAGGTATTGGACCGCCTGTTGCAGACGGTTTTTATTATGATATTGAATTAGACCATGTTATCACACCGGAAGAGTTTGGAACTGTTGAAGATGAGATGAGGAAAATCGTAAGTCAGGATTTTCCGGTGGTGCGGCATAATTTGACGGCTGATGAGGCTGTACGGTTCTTTGCCGAAAAAGATGAATTACTCAAAATTGAATTAATAAATGATATTAGTGGCACAGGCGAACAAATTACTACCTATTCTCAGGGTGAATTTACTGACCTTTGTCGTGGTCCCCATATTATTTCCACCTCCGTTCTTGGAGAAAATTTCAAATTACTCTCCGTGGCTGGGGCCTATTGGCGTGGTGATGAAAAAAATAAAATGCTGCAACGGATCTATGGCACAAATTATCCTGATAAAAATCAATTGCAGGAACATTTGACCCGAATCGAAGAAGCCAAAAAAAGAGACCACAGGAAACTCGGCCGGGAATTGGATCTGTTCAGTATTTCAGATGAAATCGGGAGTGGTTTGATTCTATGGCATCCCAAAGGGGCAATGATTCGCCATCTGATCGAAAGCTACTGGAAAGAACAACATATCCAGAATGGTTATCAGCTTGTCTCTACTCCGCATACTGCAAAAATTGATTTATGGCATACCAGCGGACATACCGGTTTTTATCAGGATAATATGTTTAGCCCGATGAATGTTGATGAAGTCGAATATCAACTCAAACCGATGAATTGCCCGTTCCATATGATGATTTATAAATCTCACCTTCACAGTTACCGGGATTTACCAATCCGTTATGCAGAACTTGGAACAGTTTACCGTTATGAGCGATCAGGTGTTCTTCATGGTTTGATGCGGGTTCGAGGTTTCACCCAGGATGATGCCCATATTTATTGTCATCCCGATCAGCTTACCGATGAAATTATCAATGTCCTTGATCTGAATAAAAAAATACTATCGCGATTTGGTTTTTCGGAATATGACGTTTATCTCTCTACCCGTCCTGAGAAATATGTCGGAACTGATGAAAATTGGGATCATGCAACAAAGGCTTTGCAAAAAGCATTGGAGCTTAAAGCAATCCGGTATACTATCGATCCGGGTGAGGGTGTTTTTTATGGTCCAAAGATTGACATTAAAATCAAAGATGTATTAGGACGGTCCTGGCAATGTTCGACTATCCAGGTGGATTTTAATTTACCGGAACGATTTGATCTTAGTTATATTGATCAGGATGGAATTAAATACCGACCGATAACTATCCACCGTGCCTTGATGGGTTCTCTGGAGCGTTTCTTTGGCATTCTGATTGAACATTATGCGGGCAATTTCCCATACTGGCTGGCACCGGAGCAGGCTCGCGTTCTTCCACTCACTGATCGCAATCTTGATTATGCTGGAAGCATTCTACAGGCTTTGAGGGCAAAAGGAATAAGAGCGGAAATAGATAAGCGCAATGAGAAAATCGGTTTTAAAATTCGTGAGGCTGAAGTTGCCAAGGTTCCGGTAATGCTGATCGTGGGTGATTCGGAGCAGAAAGCTGAGAAAATTTCTGTGCGGATTAAAGGGCAGGGTGATAAGGGTCAGTTGACCAGAATAGAGCTTTTTGCCTTGCTTGATGATTTGGGTGTAAAATTTTAAGGAGGCGGTAATTTCCAAAGTAAAAGCCAATATCAATGAAGAGATCACTGCAAAAGAAGTTCGGTTGATCGATAAGGATGGTGGTCAGCTCGGTGTGGTATTAATCAAAAATGCACTTCAGCTTTCTGAAGAATCTGGATTAGATCTCGTTGAGGTGGCGCCTGGAGCAAATCCTCCTGTCTGCAAGGTTATGGATTATGGTAAATACATCTATGACCTGAGTAAAAAAGAAAAGACGAGCAGGAAAAAACAGCATACGATTGTCGTTAAAGAGATTCGTATGCGTCCAAAAACCGACGCGCATGATTTGGAGTTTAAACTCAAACATGCCCGGGAGTTTCTTGATCAAAAAAACAAAGTAAAATTTACAATCCAGTTTCGTGGTCGCGAAATGGCCTATAAGGAATTCGGGGAAAAACTGATGGTTAAAATCATCGAAGCTCTTGATGATATTGCAAAAGTTGAAGCCGAAGCAAAATTTGAAGGCCGAAATATGACCATGATTATAACGCAAAAATAGAAAGGAATGGTTCGCCATGCCGAAAATGAAATCTAACCGCGGTGCGGCTAAAAGATTCAGAGTGACTAAAAGCGGAAAAATTAAACGCCATTCAGCATTTGCCAGTCATATACTTACCAAAAAAACTACTAAACGTAAAAGAAATCTGCGGCAGGAAAGAATGGTTGCGGATGTAGATGCACCGCGCGTCCATCGCATGATTTTAAAATAGAATGCCAAGAAGGAGAAAATAAAATGCCAAGAGCCACAAACAACGCTGCTGCCAGACAGCGCAGAAAAAAAATTCTGAAAGCAGCAAAAGGCTACAGGTTAAGTAAAAGCCGGTTGTATGCAACAGCTAAAGATCAGGTTGAGAAAAGCGGACAATACGCTTACCGTGACCGGAGAACGAAAAAAAGAAATTTCCGCCAGCTGTGGATTGCCAGAATCAATGCTGCCTGCCGTTTGAATGGAATTTCTTATTCTATTTTTATGAACAAGCTAAAACAAGCTGGTGTTGATCTTAATAGAAAATCGCTTGCTTTTCTTGCTATGTCGAATCCTTCCGAATTCGAACAGCTTGTAAAGCAAGTTGCCGTTTAATTCTGTAATGCACTTAATTGAATTTTAAAAAGGAGGTACAATCGTACTTCCTTTTTTATTTTGAAAAGGTCCTTAAATGCTTGAGCAGATTGCAGAAATTAAAAATTTATTCAACAAATCCCTGCAGGAAATAAAGACCTTGCCAGATTTGGAAACTGAAAAAATAAGGTTTCTCGGCAGAAAGGGGTTGATCGCAACCCTATTCGAAACACTGGGTGATGTGCCTCAGGATAGCAGACCGGTCATTGGACAGCAAATCAATGCGCTTAAAAAAGAAATAGAAATTCACTTCAGCGAATTGAAAAATAAATTAAATCTGCTAACCGCTGGTCTGCAAAGTGTTGATATTACTCTGCCCGGAAGGGCACTGCCTGTTGGAAAGCGTCATCCGCTGCACCAGGTTGCTGATCAGATTAAGGCCATCTTTAGCTCAATGGGATTCGAAATAGCAGACGGTCCTGAGGTTGAAACGGATTATTATAATTTTGAAGCATTGAATATGCCCAGGACTCATCCGGCCAGGGATATGCAGGACACCCTTTATATTTCCGACAATCTGGTTTTGCGTACACACACCTCACCGGTTCAGATCCGGGTTATGGAGAGCCGCAAGCCGCCAATCCGAATTATTGCCCCGGGCCGGGTGTTCCGCAGAGATACACCGGATGCCAGTCATTCGCCGTTTTTTCATCAAAGCGAAGGATTGGTTGTTGGTGAAGACGTTACCTTCGCTGATCTGAAAGGCGTTATCGAATCCTTTGCTGCACAAATGTTAGGCCGGGAGATCAAAGTCAGGTTCCGGCCAAGTTTTTTCCCATTCACCGAACCTAGCGTGGAATACGATTTTAATTGCGTTTTCTGCAAAGGCAAAGGCTGTCGGGTCTGTAAAAATACCGGTTGGCTGGAAATTTCAGGGGCCGGAATGGTCCATCCCAATGTTCTGAAAAATGTCGGATATGATCCCGGGAAAATTTCCGGTTATGCTTTTGGAATGGGCATCGATCGCTTAGCTATGCTGAAATTTAATATCAATGATATCCGCATTTTATTTGAGAATGATCTCAGGTTCATTAATCAATTTTAGAGACCGTTATGAAATTTTCTTATAAATGGCTAAAGGAGTATGTTGATCTTGAATTAACTCCTTATGAACTGGCAGATAAATTGACTCATGCCGGCTTTGAGGTTGAAGAAGTAATTCAAAAAATACCTTTTTTTAAAGATGTAGTCATCGGGTTTGTAAAAGAATTGTATAAGCATCCCGATGCAGATAAGCTCTCTGTTTGTACAGTTGATGACGGCAAGGCACAATACCAGGTCATTTGCGGGGCGGCAAACATTCGTGCCGGACAAAAGGTGCCTTTTGCCAAAATTGGTGCTGAGCTGCCTGGTGATTTTAAAATCAGAAAAGCAAAAATCCGCGGGACGGAATCTTTAGGTATGATTTGTTCACAGGCTGAACTCGGCCTTGAGGAGCATTCAGACGGCATCTGGATTTTGCCGGATGATACTACTATGGGACTGGATTTTTATGATTATCTGGGCAGTGAGCAGGATTATATTCTGGATATTTTTATCACGCCAAACCGTGGCGATTGTATGAGTATGATCGGGATGGCCAGAGAAATTGCGGCCATTCTGGATAAACAAATTCGATATCCCGAATTTGTTCTGACTGAGACCGGTGGCTGTACAACCGCAGAATTGATATCAGTAGAAGTGCAGGACGTAATCGGCTGTCCCCGATATTCTGCCCGGATTGTCAGAAATGTTCAGATCGGGGAGAGCCCGGAATGGCTTCAGAAAAAACTTCGTGCAGTAGGTTTCAGACCGATAAACAATATTGTTGACATCACCAATTACGTTCTTTTTGAGTACGGGCAACCCTTGCATGGTTTTGATTTATCCAAAATCAAATCAAAGAAAATTACAGTTCGGCGAAGTTTGAACGGGGAAAAATTTATTACTCTGGATGGAAAAGAACGTGATTTACCGGCAGAAACACTGCTGATTTGTGATACGAATGAACCCGTTGCCGTGGCTGGTATAATGGGTGGTCAGAATTCAGAAGTTCATCCTGAGACCACCGATATTCTTATCGAGAGCGCTGTATTCAGTCAGGAATCTATTGCCGTAGCCGGGAAAAAACTTGGTTTATCAACCGAAGCCTCACGACGTTTTGAACGCAGTGTGGATACTGGAAACACAATCAAGGCGATGAACCGGGCTGCTTATCTGATGCAGGAAATTGCCCAGGGTAAAATTTGTCAGGGATATGTTGATCTTTACCCACAACCTATTCCGCAGCATAAAATTGATTTTAATATTAACGAGTTAAGCCGCCTGCTTGGTGCATCCTATGAAAATGAATTAGTGCAAAAACTCTTTGCCCGGCTTGGCATAAAGGTGGATGATCAATCTGATTCTTATATTATTCCCAGTTTCAGAAACGACCTGAAACTACCTGCGGACCTGGTTGAAGAATTTGCCAGACTCATTGGATACAGCGCATTGCCTGCCCGTAATCAAAGCACAGTACCTTACAGCCGCTCGGATCAGGAAACAGGCAATTATTATTCAAAGATCACTTCGGAATTAATAATGTTTGGGTTAACGGAATTCGCCAATACAAGCATGTATGGTAAATCAGAACTTCAGGCATTTTCAGAGACCAGCCTGGTTACCATTCTCAACCCGATTAGTGATGATATGGCCTGCCTTCGTCCATCAATACTGCCCGGTTTATTGAAAAGTGCGGCCTATAATATCAACCGTGGTCAGAAAAACATCCGTGCGTTTGAAACCGGACGGGTATTCTTCCCTGATACAGAAGGTGGTCTTCCGATTCAGCCCTATCACCTGGGCGTTCTTCTAAGTGGAAAACGGTTTGAAGAAAGCTGGAATCAGCCTGATGATAGTATTGATTTCTTTGATATGAAGGGCATTATTGAGCAATTATTTGCTGCTTTCAAGTACACGGATTACTCGATTAAAATTCAGACTCCATCGTTGATCTTCGCTCAGGGTGAGGCTGTCGATATTTTTTGTGGCCATGGAAAAGCCGGGAGTTTTGGAAAAGTCAGGAAGGAAATATTAAAGATATTTGCAGTACGCCAGGATGTTTATGCCGCGGAGCTTAATATCGAGATGCTTTATCCGCTGCTGACACCTGTCAAAACTATTTTTATATCGATTCCCAAATATCCCTTCATTGAAAAAGATTTGGCCTTTGTCATTGAGAAATCTGTTCCATCTCTGGAATTAATCAACTATATAAGGGAAATTGGCGGAGCAGTCCTGACCGGAGCCTGGGTATTTGATTTGTATGAAGGCACTGATCTCCCTGAAAACAAGCACAGCCTTAATATTCGTCTGCATTTTCAGGCTACTGACCGAACTTTGACAGATAATGAAATAGATGATATTTTCCAAAACATAATCAGGTTATGTGAAGTTAAATTTAATGCCACGCTGAGGAATTAGGTATGAAGTTAGATCAGTTTGATAAGATGAAAGAATTGATCGACCAAATAAGTATCCGTTTTCAGCAGCTTAAATTTAATAAAAACAACCTTGAAAGAGAGAATATTGAACTTAAAAAACAGCTTGAAAAATTTACAAATTCTGATTATGATCAAATATTATTAGAGAAGAAGAAGCTTGAAGAACAGAATCAAAAGCTAAAGGAAAAACAGGAACAAATAGCACTGAAAGTCGAGAAACTGATTCAAAATATCGAATCGTGAAATTTCGGTGTTGGTTTTAAAAATGGACATGATGACTACCGGGAAAATACGTGTTAATATTTTTGGCTCTGAATATTCACTTGTCGCCGACGAGCAAAATGAGCACGTAAAGGAAATAGCATTATATGTCGATCAAAAAATGAGAGAGATCGACAGAAGCCAGAACGTTAATTCGAATTTAAAAGTGGCCATTCTCGCAGCTCTTAACATTGCTGAAGAACTTCGGGAAGAAAGGAAATATCGGGAACGTTTATTGGATCAGCTGAACGAAGAATCACGAAAGATGAATCGTCTGCTGGTTGAAATGCTGGAAGGATAGTCTACATTCGACTTAAGCCCTGTACCTTGTACATGGACCTAAGTAAAGGACCAACACCATTAAAACAGGGAACTCGACTCTGGACGATTAATACATGCCTTCATCGAAAGGACGTATGACCCGACCAGGAGGTGCCCACTGTACCGGTAAACGGTTCTTAATCTCTAGGACATGTCTTGTACAGGGTTTTTTTTATGAAAGGTAATGGATGAGCCCAACTGAAATTGTCATTTTCCTGTTTAGCATGCTGGCAGGAATACTGATTGGCTGGGTCTTGAATGATTTTGCCGGCACTAAAAGCCGAAAAACAGCCAAGCAACAAATAGCAGAACTGATAGAAGAAGCGAAACTTCAGGCCAATGAAATTAAAAATGAAAAATTAATTGAGACGGACGAAGAAATCTATGAGAAGAGACTAAAACTTGAAGATGAAATCCGTACCCAAAAGAATGCTCTGAAACAATATGAATCTTCTCTGAATGAGAAAGAAAATGAAATTGACCGTAAGGCTGATTTAATCTCGAAAAAAGAGCGGGATGTTTTTATCCTGCAAAGGGAAATTCAAAATAAAGACCAGCAAATATTAAAAAAGCAGGAGAAGCTTAATAAAATGCTGGAAGAAGAAAACCAGCGCCTGGAACAGATATCCGGTTATACTACTGATCAGGCAAAACAGGTTTTATTCGATAACCTGATTGAGGATGCCAAGAAGGAAGCTGAAAGCCTTTCGTATCAAATTATCGAGAAAAGCAAACAGGAAGCCTTTCAGAAAGCTAAAAATATCGTTCTTTCGGCTATTCAACAGACTGCTGTGGATCATGCGCTTGAATCAACGGTCAGCGTGGTCTCACTACCCTCCGATGATATGAAAGGAAGAATTATTGGCCGGGAAGGACGAAATATCCGCTCTTTTGAGATGGTCACCGGTATCGATGTCATTGTTGACGATACGCCACAAGCGGTCATCCTGAGCGGGTATGATCCGTTACGGCGGGAAGCTGCCCGTCAAACCATGGAAAAACTCGTCACTGACGGACGGATTCATCCCGGACGAATTGAAGAAACTCATGAAAAGACTATTCAGGAAATGGATAATTTTTTCAACGAATTGGGTGAACAGGCTTTGCTTGAAACCGGTGTACATGCCATGCATCCGGAACTTACCAAAACCCTGGGCAAACTCCGCTTCAGAACAAGTTACGGACAAAATATTTTACAGCACAGTAAAGAAGTTGCAGTTTTGGCAGGGATGATGGCAGCAGAACTTGGACTGGACCAGGTTCAGGCTAAAAGAGCCGGACTTTTACATGACATTGGCCGGGGAATTGAACGTCATGCCGATGGTAATCATGCCGAGCTCGGATATGATTTCGCCAAAAAATATGGAGAAAATCCGATCGTACTCAATGCAATATTAACCCACCATGGTGAGGGCAAACAAATATCACCGATCAGCGTGCTGGTTGAAGTAGCCAATGAAATAAGCGCCACCCGACCGGGAGCCCGCAGGGATGTAGTTGATAAATTTATTCAGCGCATGGAAAATATTGAAACCATCGCTCAGTCTTTCGACGGCGTCGAAAAAGTCTATGCCATTCAGGCTGGTAAAGAAGTGCGGATTATTATTAATCATTCAGACATATCCGATGCCGGTGTGCATCAGTTAGCAGGTGATATTGCCCGTAAAATACAGACCGATGTCGATTATCCGGGACAGATTAAAGTCACAATTATTCGTGAATTTCGCAGCGTTGATTTTGCCTAGGCTTAAAGATGAATACACAAATTTTATATGGAAAACCGGTTGCGGAACATATTTTTAGCGGAGTCCGCAACCGGATCGAGCAACTGAAAGCGAAGGGGATTACACCAAAACTGACTGTAATTTTAGTGGGAGATGATCCTGCTTCAATGGTCTATGTTTCTAAAAAACATAAAACCTGTCTTGAACTTGGCATGCTTTCAGAAACCATCTCGCTACCTGCGGAAACCACACAACCGGATTTATCGGATTATATCCGAAATCTGAATCTTGATCCACTTAATCACGGCATTCTTGTGCAGAGTCCGTTACCAGCCCATATCGATGAGGCGGTTATTGTCAATGCCATTGATCCGGCTAAAGATGTGGACTGTTTTCATCCGGAGAATGTCGGCCGCTTGGTTATGGGTTCACCCAGGTTCGTGCCCTGTACGCCAGGCGGTATTATAGAAATGTTGAAATATTATTCGATAGAGACAACCGGAAAGCATATAGTTATTATCGGCCGCAGTAATATTGTTGGCAAACCTATGGCCAATCTTTTTGTCCAGAAGAATCGCTATGGAAATGCCGCAGTGACTGTTCTGCATAGCCAGGTACCCGAGTTGAAAAAGTTTACTCAATCAGCGGATATCATTATCGCGGCTATCGGAAAACCATTGTTTGTAACTGCCGGGATGGTAAAGGAAGGGGCTATCATTATCGATGTTGGCATAAACCGGATAAAAGCTGATACAAAAACTGGCTATCGCTTAGTTGGAGATGTTGATTTCGAGGGTGTTCAGAATATGGTACGGGCAATTTCACCTGTACCGGGTGGAGTCGGTCCGCTGACCATTGCCGTACTGATGCAGAATACCGTTCACGCTGCAGCGCTTCAAAATGGAATCAGTGAAACCTTTTGAAATCGGAATTGCCTCATCTGTGGCAAAAGCTAATGGATACAGTTGGTTAAAAACCATAGAGTACGCCCGGGCCTGGGAAATCAATCTAATTCAATTATATATTGGTGAAGATTTTTCACAACAGCTGACCAACCTTGGTGATCTAAGCCTGCTGGAAGAGTTTAATATTTTCTGGCACTTACCGAACAATATCTCAACTATCGATTTAAATAATCTAATCCTACTGAAAAGATTCTCTAAAAATTTTATTCTGCATCAGGATTCTTTCCCAGCCATAGCTGGAATGAATGATTTTTTTTATCCGGTAGATCTCTATCTGGAAAATGATCACCCTTATATGGATTCAAGCCAAAGTTATTTCTCGTTTATCATAGAAAAATATAAAATGAGCGGGAATTACTATTCAGCATTTGATGTCCCCAGATTTTTTGAACAGCATTTTCGCTATATTGATTTTCAGAAGATTGAAGCAATGAGCCGTGAAATTATTGATTATCATCTTGCAGCCGATAGAAAAATTCTTCTCCATTTGATAGATTTGACTGATCTTGAAGGCTTAAGAACCGGCTGGAAGACCTTATTCTCGGGTATTCTGCCACTTCGTACCTTATTGCAAAGCATAAAAAAATCTAAAAAACGCATACCAATTATCCTCGAATATGAATCTCCCGAGACCTGTTATAATTCCATCCTGGTTCTGAATAATTTTATGAAATTGGCTACAGAATGAATCGAACCCCGCTTGAATTGACTGCGGCTGAGCTTATTTCCGGTTTTGATTCATTAGACCTTATCGCCCGGCTGGTTGTTGAGGGGTTTTTAACTGGTCTGCACCGCAGCCCTTTTCATGGTTTTAGTGTCGAATTCTCACAACATCGCAGCTACATTCCGGGTGACGACTTGCGCTATCTGGATTGGAAAGTTTTAGCCAGAACCGACCGTTATTCGATAAAGCAGTACGAGGAAGAGACCAATGTCCGGGTTTATATTTTATTGGATATCTCAGCTTCTATGGGTTATGGGAAAAATATTTCAAAACTGGATTATGCCAAATTGCTTGCTGCGTCTCTGGCTTATTTTATTATCCGTCAACGTGATGCCGTTGGTCTGACCTTATATAATCAGGATATCCAAAACAGCATCAAACCGAGTTCAGCTCCGTCCCAGCTCAAAATAGTTTTTGAAATACTTGAGCAGACCAGGGCATCCGCCCGGACAAAATCTTCGCTTGTTTTCCACCAACTAGCCGAACAGCTGACCCGGAAATCTATGATTATTATCCTCTCTGATTTTATGGATGAGGAAACCGAATTAATTGACGGTTTGAGACACCTCCGCCATTACCATCATGATATAATTGCTTTTCAGATATTGACTGAAGATGAATTGAATTTTCCTTTCCAGGGAGAGATGGAATTTATCGATCTGGAAGAAAACTACACCTTGAAAACGTTACCAACATTGCTTCGTAAACAGTATGTTAGTCAGATGAGAAATTTTCAATCCAGGTTAATGCAGAGTATGCTTGACCAAAACATCGATTTTCATATCCTCGATACCGGGCGGCCGGTAAGAAACGCCTTATTCGAGTATCTATTAAACAGAAAGCGGCATTTTTAATGGTTAAACTGACAAGTCTCAGTAATTGCGCAGGCTGAGCAAGTAAAATTGATCCGGAGGTTCTGGACAAGATTTTACATAATATTCCTGCACAAGCGGCACCCGGGTTACTGGTTGGCTCAAATACATGTGATGATGCCTCTGTTTATCAGCTTCGGGATGATTTGGCCATCATCAGCACCACCGATTTTTTTACACCGGTCGTCGATGATCCGTTTCATTTCGGCGAAATTGCAGCAGCCAATGCCCTGAGTGATGTATTCGCTATGGGCGGAATGCCGTTCAATGCCCTGAATATTCTTGGTTTCCCTCAGGGCAGGCTGGATGCGGGTTTGGTTGCAGAAATTCTGAGAGGCGGCGCTGCCAAAGCCAATGAGGCGGGTTGTCTTGTCTCAGGCGGGCATACCATTCAGGATAATGAATTAAAGTATGGCATGGCTGTTAATGGAATAGTACATCCGCAGCAGATATGGCGGAACAATACTGTACGGCCCGATGATGTATTGGTGCTGACCAAACCACTTGGCACGGGTGCTATCTCCACGGCCTTAAAACGGGATATGGCTGCTGCAGAAGACATTATCGAAATCTCAACCGGTATGAAAACACTTAATAAAATTCCGGTTGAACTATGCCGGAGATTGGATATAAATGTCCATGCCTGTACGGATATTACCGGATATGGCTTGGCCGGGCATCTTTTAGAAATGCTCAGCGGGCGCTATGAGTTAGCTATAGAAATTTTTGTTGATGATCTTCCGCTTTACCGGAATGCCCGGACTTACCTGAATAATTATGAATTTTTACCGGGTGGTTTTTATCACAACAGGGAATTTAGCATTAAAAAAATTATTAGTAATACTGATTTAACTGATAATCATTTCAATATTTTATTTGATCCGCAAACAAGCGGTGGGCTGGTTTTGAGCATGTCGGCGAATGATGCGAAAAAATATTTACACCATTTGAAGGATGTCTACCCGTTTAATGGTTGGATTATCGGCAGGGTTCGGCCGTCTTCAGAGAGTGGATTGATCCTGGTCGGGTGAAACTGTTGAATTCCGGAAGGTTAAAAAATCATTTTTTTCCAGATGTATCAAAAATTTTACCACACGCTCCAGGGCTGGTTCAATAGCTTCACCCATTATGGTTTGCATTTGATTTACTACCTGCGCTACATCATTTTGTCCATTGCATAACTGCCAGCAAACCGAACCGATCTGATCAAGTTTGAGACTTAATAACCGGTTCTTCAAGAACCAGCGGCTAAATATAAGGCCAAGGTCTGAGGTAAATTTGGGTCGATATAGCATAACCGTGCCCGTAGCAGGGTCAGTCTCCCAGGCACAGATCCGGCGGGGATATAAAATCAAAATTTCCTGGTAAGTTTTTGGTCTTGGCATAAAAAAGTTGCTTCCCTGAAAGATGATTCCAGGGAAGCCATTATTCTAGTAATTATTTTGACTTAAGAGAACCATTTACCAGTAGATAAAACAATCCGGCAAAGGCCAGGATTCCCAGCCAGGCGCTTGGCTCATGGACGCCAAGTACATTAAAGGCAAAATGTTTTAATGTGCTGACCTCATTTTCTCCGGCCAAATGACTGATTTCCATTAACCGCTCACCGAGGACGATAAATGCCAGAATTACTGCCATCAGAGCCTCACCGGCGATCAAACCGGAAGAAATTAAAACTCCACGGTTTTCTGCTTTTGTTTTCAGTTCGGATGGAAGTTTTTTCTGCTCCATTCGTAAATCCATGATCCAACGAATAACACCACCGGTAAAAATAGCGCTGGTTGAATAGAAGGGGAGATACATGCCGACAGCAATCAGCATTGGCGAAGGCGCCTTTATCATAATCAGCCCAATGGCGAAAAACATTCCGGCAATAACCAATGGCCAGGACATTTCTCCGCCAACGATACCACGGGACATAAGTGCCATCAATCCGGCCTGTGGTGCCGGCAATTCGGCACTGCCGATACCATAAACCTGATCCATGGCAATCATAGGGAAAACAAGTACGAGTGATGCCACAATTACACCGATTATCTCACCAATTTCCATTTTCCACGGTGTCCCGCCGAGAATGTGACCAACTTTAAGATCCTGCATCATATCACCGGCAATTCCTGCTGAGGTGCAAACGACTCCTGCAACACCGAGTACGGCCATCACACCCGCATCTCCGGTAACACCAATCAGAACCAGGAGAATTGCAGAAATTAGTAATGAACTCAGGGTTAACCCGCTGATGGGATTATTCGAGCTACCGACCAAACCGACCAGGTATCCGGCCACTGCAGCAAACAGAAATCCAAGAATCAGCATGACAATGGTCAGGAGTAGCGCACCCATAACCGATTGGGCAAAATGTTGATAGAGGAAATATAGAGGTAATGCCAGAATCAATATCGCAATTCCGACTTTTTTGAAGTCGAGATCCAGTTCCAGGCGGTTTACTTTGCCAATACTCTCTTTACTGCGGCTCAGATCCTTCAGTGCTTTACTGATACCATTAAAGAGGGAATCCTTAAGTTTGTACAGTGTGAAGAAGGCGGCAACAATCATTGTTCCAACTGCAAATGGACGGATCTGCCTGTACCAGACTTCATCCGCGACCGCCATCCAGCCATTAGCTACGGCCAGATTTGCTAAAGCCGGATTCAGAAAAATTCCAAGCGGAACCAGAACCATCCATCCTATTACTGCCCCGGCGAATAAAACGGAGGCAACCCGCAAACCGACTATAAATCCAACACCAATTAAGGCCGGCGATGCAGAAGGGGAACCAATAAGGAAGCCCCCGCCGTATGTAATTTTTTCGCCGAGCAGTTCTATTTTAGAATCAGCCAGAGTAATAAACGTCCTGGCCCGGTCTTCAATCAGGTGAAGTCCATTTGAATTTTTTAACAATTCCCAAAGCGCAGCAAGCCCCATGCTCCCAAAAACTAATCCGGCTCCGGTTTGTCCACCTTGTCCGGCTTTAACAATTTCCGATGCGGCAACACTTTCCGGAAATGGTAATTCTGCTTCCTCGACCAGACTCCGGCGCAGAACAATCACAAACAGAACACCAAGAGTACCACCGATAAGCATAATTAAGGTGCTTTCCCAGTAATGCAGATGATCCCATACACCACTGATAACAAAAGCCGGGATGGTAAATATGGCACCGGCAATCAATGCCTCACCGACAGATGCCGTTGTTCTGGCAATATTTTCTTCCAGGATATTACCTTTAAAAATTCTCAAAGCGGCCATGGCCACAACGGCAGCAGGAAAGGTTGCTGCGACGGTTAAACCTGCTTTCATACCCAGATAGGCATTGGCTGCACCTAAAACGACAGCCATCAAAACACCGAGAAAAAGCGCTTTAAAACTCAATTCCTTCATTTCAATATCACCAGAAATAAAAGGCTTATGACTATTCTGAAGCATAAAATCTCCCGCTTAATTTTATATTTCCGGATTCTTGCATAAAAACGAATGTAGAATCTAAAATTATATAAATCAAAATATTGAAAGAGTTGTTTGCCACAAAAAGATAAAAATTTCAATGCTTTTGTTTTTAAAGTTATGGTAGATATATTCTGACTCAGTAATTGAGATTTGGGATAGAATGCCTATGGAAAAGATGTTTTATTCAATAAGTCAGGTCTCGGAATTTAGCTTATTGCCTCAATCCGTTCTCAGGTATTGGGAAACCGTTTTTGAAGAACTTTCGCCACGTAAATCTCCTGGTGGCACCCGCCAATATTCTGATGAAGATGTTACTTTGATCTTAAAGATTAAAAACCTGCTTTATGAAAAAGGTATGACCATAAAGGGGGTTCAAAAAGTTTTAAAGAACAATAGGTCAACAGTGGATGAATCCGGGCAAACCACACCAACTGCACCAGTCGATAAAAAGGATTGGATTATAGATTACTTAAAATCCTTGTTGTCTGAAATAAGATCAGCTGATTGAATTGATTTCGATATGCTGAGACTCTAAATTAACCGCTTGATTCGGAGCGTAGCGCAGTCCGGTAGCGCACTTGAATGGGGTTCAAGGGGTCGCTGGTTCAAATCCAGTCGCTCCGACAAGATAGGCTGATCAGCAAAAATCAATAAACTGATCAGCCTTATTTTTTATAACCAATCGATATTAATAATGATATATGACTTACTGATTCCTGCTTATAATGCTGAGAAAACGATCCCGGAATTACTGCGCCAGATTAACGAGATGGGTTGTCCGCCGCTGAATCTGATAGTGGTTGATGATGGATCCAGTGATCACACTTTTTCAATTTTACAGCAGAATGTTGAGCATTGTCTTCGTCATGAAAAAAATACCGGTAAAGGCTCTGCTTTACAGCATGGATTGAATTACGCATTAACAAATTCATCTGCACCGGTAGTTATCTGTATAGATTCAGACTTGCAACATTTGCCTGAACAAATTCCGGCCTTCCTGGAAAAATATGAAAAAGATGGCATTGAATTAATAATTGGTAACCGGATCGGGCGAAAGAAAGTTATGCCGATTGAAAGAAGAATTTCCAACTTCCTGACATCAAAATTGTTGAGCTTTTTTACCAGCCAATCCTTACCGGACAGCCAGTGCGGATTCCGCCTTGTCAGTAAAAATCTGCTTTCCCGGGTTAATATCAGTAACACGGGATTCCAGTTTGAAAGTCAGTTTATTCTGGAAACCGCCCGGCTTGGTTTTAAAATTGGATTTGTAAATATCCCAACCATCTATAATAATCACCGATCAAATATTCATCATTTAAGGGACACCATAGGTTTCATAAAACTTATCCTTGTGGAAATCCGGAGAAGGTTATGGTTTTCGAAAACCTGAGGAACAAAATGATCGGAATGTTGCGGGAGAGAGGAATTTCCGATCCAGGTCTGCTTGCAGCGATGGGCAGGGTGGAACGTCATAAATTTGTTCCACCCGGACTTGAACACCAGGCTTACGATGACAAAGCTTTGCCAATAGGTTTCGGTCAAACCATTAGTCACCCCTATACAGTTGCCCTGATGACCGAAACCTTAAATTTGAAAAAAGGAGAGAAAGTCCTTGAAATTGGAACTGGATCGGGTTACCAGGCTGCAATTCTGGCCGAGCTCGGGGCCCAGGTATTTACGATCGAAAAAATTACAGCATTGGGTCAGAGAGCGAAGTTATTACTGGAAGGGTTGGGCTATTCGTTTGTTTCCCGAATCGGGGACGGAACGCTGGGTTGGCAAACATATGCTCCTTATGATGCGGTTATTATTACGGCAGGAGCACCAGTTTTACCGGAGTCTTTATTATCACAGGTAAAATCAGAAGGGCGGTTGATTATCCCAATTGGTTCCAGATCCGAACAGATGCTCAAATTGTATCAGAAAAGAAATAATGAAATAATTATTCAGGATATCGAATTCTTAAAATTTGTACCATTAACCGGCAAACAAGGATGGTAAAGAGTGGTAATTAGTTGGTGGAAACTGATTCTATTCGGCGGCGGGATCGGGGTAGCGAATATTATTCCCGGTGTCAGTGGTGGAACAATGGCAGTTGTTTTTGGCATTTATGAAAAACTGATAAATATTATTGGCACTTACTTCACTGACCTGAAAAACATCCGTCCGAATTCGGTTTTTATATTTTTTCTGGCGGCAGGTGCAGCGAGTGCTATTATTGCTCTTTCATGGGTAATGGATTTTTTATTACTAAATTATGCTATCTATACTTATATCTTTTTTTGTGGCTTAATTGCCGGTTCAGTACCCTCGGTTTATAAAAATCATTCTGATATGAAGATTGATTTTAATGACATTGGCCTGTTTCTATTAGCTATTTTGATCATGTATATTTTCACCTTTGTCCCAAAACCAGCCAGTGAAGCAGCTGATTTATCTCTGGCCGGTACTACTTCCATTCCCTTATTGTTACTCTCGGGGATTGTCGCTGGCGGCGCAATGATTGTTCCCGGAATAAGTGGTTCGCTTATGCTCGTTGTGATGAATCAGTATATTAATATTATTCGGGCAATTAAGCATTTTGATTTCGCCATTCTTTCTATTTTTTCCATTGGGGTCGGTCTTGGAATTCTACTATTCTCAAAATTGATCAGCTATTTGCTAAACCGCTTTCCACGGTTAACCATGTTTTTTTTACTCGGATTGGTTGCTGGTTCACTTATTCCCATTTTTCCGGGTTTTGCTTCAAGTACTGGTGGAAATATGCTTTTACTGCTTTTTTTGGGATTAGGGCTCGTTTCTGCACTCGAAATGGAAAAAATCAATCCATCTACCAATTGACATAAGTATATAAGCAATTTATATTTATGGCTTGTCTTTTCGGGGCGTAGCGCAGTCCGGTTAGCGCGCACCGTTCGGGACGGTGAGGTCGGAGGTTCGAATCCTCTCGCCCCGACTTTTTCCCGCCAATCCAATCTTGAACATATAATCAATCATTGATATTTTGAAAATAAACTGGAGTCTTCATGGCATATCCATTTTCAACAATTGAAAAAAAATGGCAAAAATTCTGGGCAGAGAACAAAACATTTAAAACCGAAGACCATATTGATACTTCAAAACCAAAATTTTATGTTCTTGATATGTTTCCATATCCAAGCGGAGCCGGTTTGCATGTCGGGCATCCTGAGGGATATACCGCAACCGACATTGTTGCCAGATTTAAACGGCTGAACGGATTTAATGTCCTCCATCCGATGGGTTGGGATGCCTTCGGCCTGCCTGCAGAACAATATGCCATAGAGACCGGAACCCATCCGGCCATTACTACTCAGAAAAATATCTCGAGATTCCGGGATCAGCTCAAAATGCTTGGATTCTCCTATGATTGGGACAGACAAATTGATACAACCGATCCAAAATATTTTAAATGGACGCAATGGATTTTTCTTCAACTTTATAAAAAGGGACTGGCTTATATTGCTGAAGTTCCGGTCAACTGGTGCCCGGCATTGGGTACAGTATTGGCCAATGAGGAAATTATTGATGGAAAGAGTGAACGGGGAAATCATCCGGTTTACCGCCGCCCATTGCGGCAATGGATGCTTAAAATAACCGAATATGCCGAGAGATTACTGACGGACCTTGATGAGCTGGATTGGCCGGAAAGTACAAAGGAAATGCAACGCAACTGGATCGGCAAGTCCGAGGGTGCCGAAATTTCATTCCAAATTCAGAATTCAGAAGATACCATCGTTGTATTCACAACCCGTCCCGATACCCTATTCGGGGCAACCTATATGGTTCTTGCACCCGAGCATCCACTGGTTAAAAAAATAACAGCACCCGGGCATCGGTCTGAAATAGATAGCTATATTGAAAGCACTTCTAAAAAAAGTGACCTTGAAAGAACTGAATTGGCCAAAAAGAAAAGCGGCACCTTCACAGGATCATATGCTATTAATCCAGCTACCGGCAAAGCCATTCCGATATGGATTGCCGATTATGTTCTGTTAAGCTACGGTACTGGGGCAATCATGGCCGTTCCCGGACAGGATGAGCGGGACTGGGAATTTGCAGAGTTGTACAATCTTCCGATAATAAGAACCGTTCAGCCACCGGACAATTTTTCCGGGAAAGCGTATACCGGCGATGGACGAGCTATATATAGTGGTTTTTTAAATGGCCTGAACATTTCAGATGCAAAGGATAAAATAATAGAATTTCTGGAAAACGAAAAAAAAGGCCGGAAGAAAATAAACTATAAGTTACGTGATTGGTTGTTTAGCCGGCAGCGTTATTGGGGTGAACCATTTCCGGTTATTTTTGACGAACAGAACAATACTCATCACCCATTAGATGAAACCGAACTGCCGTTATTACTGCCTGAAATGGCCGATTTCAAACCAGAATCCGCTGAGACTATGGATGCCGAGCCCCAGCCACCACTTTCCCGTGCTGAAAAAAGCTGGAAATATGTGGAGAGAAATGGATATGTCTATCGTCGTGAATTCAATACAATGCCTCAATGGGCTGGCTCATGCTGGTACTATTTGAGATTTATTGATCCTCTGAATGATCTCGTACTTTTGGACAAGGCAAAGGAAAACTACTGGATGCCAGTCGATTTATATGTCGGTGGTGCCGAACACTCTGTTTTGCATTTGTTATATGCCCGCTTCTGGCACAAAGTATTATATGACCTCGGTTATGTTTCTACCAAAGAGCCCTTTCAAAAACTTGTTCATCAGGGTATGATTTTAGGTGAGACTGAATATCACCTGTACATATCGGGATCGGGGGAACCAATTTCTGGCGATGAAATCGTCCCTGGCAAAATCAACGATTATACAGCGAGAAGATTGAGTGAGGACGATATTGAAAAGGTTGGTGATAAATTTGTATTAAAGGGAAAACCGGAAATTAAAGTTGATACACGGGCTTACAAAATGAGTAAAAGCAGAGGTAATGTCATAAATCCCGATGATATTATTGTTCAGTACGGTGCGGACTCACTTCGTTTATATGAGATGTTTATGGGACCTCTGAAGGATATGAAATCGTGGAGTATGCGTGGCGTTGAGGGAGTTTACCGTTTTCTGAACCGTGTCTGGCGACTTGCTATTGATGAAGAATCTGATACGATTCTAAAAAATGTACAGGATATTCAACCAACCCGTGAACAACAAAAACAATTACATTTCATGATCAATAAAGTGACAAAAGATATTAATGAAATGGCCTTTAACACCGCAATTGCAGCAATGATGACCTTTACCAATGAAGCAAATAAATGGGAGAATCGGCCGAAATCTGTATTAAAATCCTTTCTCGTTTTACTTAATCCCTTTGCCCCACATATAACAGAAGAGTTATGGAGTAGACTTGGATTTAAAAGTACTATAACTAATCAATCATGGCCGCTGTTTAATCCTGACTATGTTAAAGATGAGTATCAGCAAATAATGCTTCAGATTAATGGAAAATTGCGTGGAGAAATGCGGGTTGAAGTTTCTCAGGCCATGAACCGGGAATTTCTACTTGAAAAAGCCCTTCAGGAAGAAACTATAACCAGACGGATAGGGGAATATCGTATCCTTAAAAAAATTGCGGTTCCTGGGAAGCTGGTAAATATAGTTATTGAGTTATGATGACCCATTTAACCATAATTGGAATATCTCTTCTTATTGTTATAATCAGTTATTATTTCCGATTTCTGTCACTAAGCGGTTCACTGGCAACGTTTATTCTTGCCGAAATTCTGCTTGAAGCGGGCGGGATCAAATTTATTTATCCCATATTGTCATTTTTTTTACTTTCATCCATACTTAGTAAAATTTCAAAAAAATATTTTTCTTTCGGTGATGAGATTCTTGAAAAAGGAAGCCGGCGCGATCATTTGCAGGTTATTGCCAATGGTGGCTTTCCTGGAATGATTGTTTTATCGGGTTTATTATTAAATATAGAAGTTTATAATCTTTATCTTGTGAGTTTAGCGGCAGCAGCAGCTGACACCTGGTCAACGGAAATTGGTTTAATTTATGGCCGAAATCCAGTTCGCATTACCGAACCCTGGAAGCCAATTCAAAAAGGAATGTCCGGAGGCGTATCCTGGCAAGGTTTTTCCGGTGGAATTCTTGGTAGTTTTTCTGTCGCTGTTTTTAGTCTGACTCAAAACCAATCCACAATTCTGAGCATGTCCTTTATTGTCTTATTCGGTTTTTTGGGAACAATTTTGGATAGTTATATAGGTGCAACCGTTCAGGGCTTATATGATTGTCATGAATGCGGAAAAAGGACTGAAAGAAAAATACATTGTAACAAAAAGACAAATTTAATAAAAGGCTATGGATTTATTACAAATGATGTTGTGAACATTTTGAGCCCGGCTCTATCCACTTTATTCTACGTGTTGGTTATATAACATATATTATGTAAACTATTATCTTCCCTTGCAAGTTGTGTAACATATTGATTATTAATAACTTATAATTGTTCTTGAATTGTTTGATACTTTTTTACAATTTCTGTCATATTTACATGAACAAAAGGTGGCTCTTATGGCTGACAAAGAAATGCTGGTGGTGGAATATTTAAAAATCTATTTCCAGGCGCATCCCGAAAAAGTACCTGAAGATACAGACCAGGCCTTCAGTTTATTTCAGAAACTGCATAAAAAATATAAAGTTAAATTTATTGCGGACTTCAAAGAGAAAAGCGAAAAATTTGTAGACAAATATATGGATGATAAGAAGGATATTTATTACTGAGATTTAGCCTGGGCAGCTATTCTGCTTTTATGTTTGCTTTCTGACTTGACTGAAAAGGAAAGCCTTTAATTTTCTGATATAATTCTTCGCGAAAAATCTCTATATCCCGGGGAGCATCAATACCCAATTTAACCTGATTGCCATCTATATCCACAATGACCAGGCGAATGTTATCCCCTATTGTAATGGCTTCACCTAACTTCCGTGTCAATACTAACATGTAATTATCCTTTCGTAATTATTTCCAGTAAGGTTTTCGTTTTTCAAGAAAAGCAGAAATACCTTCTGAAAAATCCGCAGTTTGTCTGCTTTGTGCATTGATATTCGACACGTGATAAATTTTCTCGCGGAGTGGAAATAGCAGTTCATCATAAAACAAGGCTTTTGTTGCCATCATTGATAATGGGGAGTTAGACTCAATTATTTGCTGCAATTTATTATATTCCAATTCCAATTCTTCACATTTCCCACAATAATTAATAAGGCCGATTTCTAAGGCTTCTTGCGCAGAATATTTTTTCCCAAAAATGAGCATTTCACGGGCTTTCCTCTCCCCTACCAACCTGATCAGGAAAAGCGAGACTACAGCCGGAATAAAACCAATTTTAACTTCCGGATAACCAAAAACAGCCTGTTCATCAGCAAACACATAGTCACAGACAGAAACAAGCCCACATCCACCTGCTAATGCCGGACCATACACTTTGGCAATAACCGGTTTTTTAAACGAAAATATTTTATACAATAATTCTGCCAAATGATTACTGTCGGATATTTGTTCTTCAAGTGTTTTTGTTTTTATTGACTGGAGATATTCTAAATCAGCCCCGCTGCAAAATGCTACTCTTGAACCTGTAATGGTTACCGAAAGAATTTCCCGATCTGGTTCCAGATCATTCAAAATATGCTTTAATTCAGAAATCAATTCCGGGTTTAATGCATTTTTACATTCAGGACGATGAATTTCAATTATGGCGTGTCTGCCGCTTTTTTCAATTAAAAGATAGTTATAATTCATTTCATTAAGTCTGGATATTACCTGGCGTAAAAACCGGTATTGAACTTCTGTTACTGACCGAATTCAATGCCGAAATAAGCCGGTCTCGGGTTTCATCCGGTAATATAATTTCATCAACCCATAAACGGGCTGCTGCATACCTGGGGTTTATCTGTGAATTATATGTGCTTTTTACTTTATTCAAAAGGTTTAGTTTATCTTCGTTTGACAATTCACTCCCTTCCCTTTCAAGCTGCCGGATACGAATATCAGCAAGGGTATTGGCCGCCTGTGCGGCACCCATTACGGCATACTTCGCCGTTGGCCAGGCAAAAATAAAATCCGGAGCATAAGCCTTACCACACATGGCATAATTTCCGGCACCAAACGATCCTCCTGTGATAAGAGAAATTTTGGGTACCACACTATTTGAAACCGCGTTCACCATTTTTGATCCGGCCTTAATAATACCATCATACTCAGCATCTTTGCCGACCATAAAACCATTAACATCATGGATGAAAATAAGCGGAATCAGGTTTTGATTACAGTCCATAATAAACCGGGCGGCTTTTTCTGCGCTTTCTGTGTAAATAACACCGCCAAATTGTGGCGGTTGGCCTTTTAATCTGATATTCAATTTTTGATTAGCAACGATTCCGACAGAATAACCACCAATATGGGAATAACCACAGACAATAGTTTGGCCGAAATCTTTTTTATATTCTATGAATTCACTCTCATCTACAATTCTGGCAATTAATTCCCGGACATCATATTCATAGCTTTCTATGGAAGGCATTATTTTATAGAGCTGTGATATTTCATACTTTGGCAACCGGATATTTATGGCTGGTTTAATAACTTGCGGACGTAAATTTATAGCCCCGATTAACTTGCGGATATGAGTTAGCGCGGTATGGTCATCCTTTTCTTTAAAATCTATTGTCCCACTTATTTGAGCATGGACGGAGGCTCCGCCAAGCTCCTCAGCATTAGTATCCTGACCAATTGCAGCTTTTACCAAGGCCGGCCCGGCCAGAAAAAGGCCACTGCCCTCCGTCATCAAAATCGTATCCGTCATGACCGGAAGGTATGCGCCACCAGCAACACACATACCCATAATAGCAGTAATCTGAGGAATGCCTTTCGCGGACATCCGTGCATTTAGATAAAAAACACGTCCAAAATCATCCTGGTCCGGGAATACATCTTCCTGCAAAGGCAGAAAAATACCAGCAGAATCAACAAGATACACGGTTGGTATTTCATTATCATAGGCAATGGTTTGGGCCCGGATAACTTTTTTGGCGGTCATCGGAAAAAAGGAACCGGCTTTTACGGTAGCATCATTTGCTATTATCAGGCAGGTCCTGGATTCTATACGGGCAAGTCCGGTGATCACCCCGGCGGCTGGTGCTCCTCCCCATTCTTCATACATACCAAACGCCGCGTATTGCCCAATTTCATGGAATGTAGAACCGGGATCGATCAGGTGAGCAATTCTTTCCCTGGCGGTCAACCGATTCTTTTGATGCTGTTTTTGAATATTCTTTTTCCCACCACCATCAGATATCTTTTGGCGCTCAGATTTAATGGCGACAATAGTGTCTAACCAATTATGTTCATTCTTATGGCAGGAAGGAGAATTCAGGTTGAAGGAACTGATCAGAATGTCTGAATTTTTCAAGCATAACTCCAAAGAATACTTAACCTGTTAATAATATATAACTTACTTTAGTTGTTATAATATTAAAACCTACGGACAAAATCAATGCAGCATCAAATGCTTAAGACATTTTCTCGTAACCGCTGGATAGAAGCCGGATCTTTGATTGAAACCGGATAAATGGTTCCATCGGGAATAGTATGTATAAAATAATCAGTCTGAAGTCGAGCCTGATGACGGGATAACTTATCGCTTTTGGTCAGCAGAATTATATAAGATTTTTTTAAATAATTCAGCCATTGAATGAGCTCGAGGTCCAAAACCTGTATCTCATGGCGGATATCGACCAGTACAAAAATCATTTTTATTGATTGGTTCTTTTCAATAAATGGCTCAATTGCCTGCTTCCAGGCCAATTGATCTTTTTGTGATCGTTTTGCATAACCATAGCCTGGCAAATCAACAAAATAAGCCTGATTATCAACTAAAAAATAATTTATTGTCTGAGTTTTCCCAGGCGTTGACGAGGTTTTTACTAATTTCGAATTATTAAAAATGGCATTCATCAGGGATGATTTACCGACGTTTGAACGCCCGGCAAAAACAAATTCCGGTAGTTCCGGTAAAGGCCTTTGGTCTAACCTTGTTATACTTTTGACAAAACTGGTTTTCTGAAAATTCATAAAGTAGTACCGGAAGTACCTGAATTGTAATTTTTCAATCAGGAAAGAAACGGTTTTAATTTAGCTAAGAGCTGGTTTTTTGGTACTGCTCCAATAATCTGCTCTACCGGCTTACCATTGTGAAATATTAATAAAGTTGGTATTGAACGGATACCAAACGACATTGAGACCTGCGGATTATGGTCAACATCAAGTTTTCCAACCTTTAATTTTCCGTTATACTCGCGGGCGATTTCTTCAACAATAGGCGCAATCATTCGGCATGGCGCACACCATTCAGCCCAAAAATCAACCAAAACCGGTTGATCAGATTTTAAAACTTCTGCTTCAAAATTAGAATCATTTAATTCAAGATAGTGTCCCATTCGAGCCTCCGAATTACAAATTATTATTATTTTCTGTAAGTATTATGATCTGTACCGATGCAGTTCCCTTGCGGATCATATCCAGCTCCTTCGCTGCTTGAAGAGATAGATCCAAAATGCGATCAGCCTTAAATGGACCCCGGTCATTTACCCGGACCCGGACTGATTTACCGTTCTCCAGATTTTTTACATCAATCCAGGTTCCAAAAGGCAGATCCCGGTGGGCAGCAGTTAATTTATTCATATCATAAATTTCACCACTTGCTGTTTTTCTACCATGGAATTTTTGGGCATAGTACGAAGCCGTTCCTTCAATTACCTGGCCATCAGCTGTTTTGCCGGCCCTGGCATTTTTGGTTGGTGCGGAATTGACTTGGGAGTAATATACCGCCGGACTGCAGGAAGTACTTAGCAATAAAATACCAACCGCATAAAAGCCCAATATAATAAATTGGCGGATCATTCGGCTTCCCTGTCGATTTTTTCCAGGTTACCTGGTTTTTCTAATTCGGAACCTGGTTTTTCTTTTGTTAAGTCTTCCGTCTCCAACTCATCCTCTGGTTGAAGATTATCATCAACATCTCCAGTATTCTCCTGCTCCTCCGTTGTAGTCTCATCCTGCTCAACCGGTTTGGAAATTTTTTGTCCGGCTAACCTGGCATAGTCTGAACCCGGGTATTCGGAAGCGAGCAGAGTATAAGATTCTACAGCTTTGTCAAGGTCTTTCAGATATTCATCATAGATATAAGCAACAGAGTATCGTGATTTTATTGCCCATACCGAACCTGAATCGGTCTCGGAAATATACTTAAACTGGCGAATGGCTTTTAAATAGTTCTTCTGATCAAGTTCTTTTTCGGCCAGAAGATAAAGCTCATGAGCTCTTTCTTTTGTATCTGACTTTTTGAGATACAAGGGATCCTTTAAATAATTTGAATAAACAGAATTGGGATATTTTTGAAAAAGGATATCTGCTAAAGAATCGGCTTTGGTACTATCATTCAGCAAAGCATGACAGGTGTAATACAAAGAATAATGAGCTTTTGCCTGCAGCGCCGTATCCTGCGGATAAATGGCTATAAAACGCTTGAAGACAGCAAAAGCACTGTCCCCGTTCTGCATCTGCAAAAGAAAATATTCACCCAGAGCATACCGGTTTTTAAATAAACTCTGTTCGACGGAAGCCGGATCACGGGTGACTGCTTTTTTCTGCTCTTTTAATTTATTGCCTCTGTTCCCTTGTTCCGGCACATTCGCCTGTAACGTTTTTGCGGTATCCGGGTTCTTGGTTGAATCAGAATTTTCGGTCGCCAGATTCTGAGAAACTTCATTTTCCGGCTCCTCAACGGACGGTTCAATAACCATTTCAAATAGGGTGGTCGTATCGGATTCAACCGCAATACTGTCCACCAAAGTCGAATCGCCGTGCAGAAGACTGTTCAAATCTGCAACATCTTTGCGCAATTGGTCCCTGATCTTAAGATATTCATCGAGCAGCTTCTTCGTGGATTGAGCATCGTTTCTTTTTTCTGATCTGTTATCCAGTTTTTCGACCTGCCCAAAATAGAAAGCAGATGAGTCAAAATTCACTAATTCATTTTGATAAATGGTGCCGATATCAAAGGCGGATAAAGCTGCCCCGGCAGTTCTGTTAAAATTTTTTATTACATCTTTATGTTGTTCCAGGCCAAATTTATAGTCTCCCTCAAATGCTGGAAAACCGGCCAGTTTTGAGGCAATCAGCGAGTGTTGATCTTTAAACCGAAGGTCTGTTTTCATCTTCAGAAGCTGAACCCGGGCTTCTTCCAAACGGCCAAGATTCATTAATGCGGAAATATGAATCATCAGTACTCTGTACTCGAGTACAGGATTGATTTCATAATTTTTTAGTACTTTCAGAAAACTTGTTGCCTTTTCATACTGTTTTGACCGGAAAGAGGCTTCAGCCAACTGTAAAATAGCCTGACCCGCCAGCTGGCTTCCAGGCTTATTGCTCAGACTTAATTCCAAATATTTTATTGCTTCTTCATCTTGTCCACGAAGAAAATAGAGCTCACCTAAATTGTAATAAGCTTCAGCAGCGAATTTACCGATTCCTGTATTTGTAATCAGCTTATTCAGCATTTCAATGGCTTCATCATCCTTTTTCCGCTGAATAAGAGTTTTAGCCATCCAAAGCTGAGCTTCGGTCTGTAAATCGCTCTGTGTGTACTTTTGAAGGAATTTATGGAAAATATCTTCTGCCCGGTCATACTCCTGCAGGTTATAATGAGATTTACCGATCAGAAATAAGGCATCATCAGAGTATTTATTACTATCGCTGTAAATATTGATCAATTTCCAGGATTTTGTAATGGCTGCATTATAAAATTTCTTTTCATCAGCACTTAATTCCTCATCGAAACTAATTCTGCGATTAGCTTTCTGACCAGATTCATAATTTTTCTCTGCATTGAAAAAAAGGTTGTAATAAGCGCAGGAGTTCAACTGAACCAGTAATAACATGGCAGGTATGATAATTTTAAAATTTTTCATTTTTCCCTGATTTTTTCAAATAGCACGGTGATCATCGGTAAAATTTTCCCGGACTTTCCTTCAATAAACTCATCGGCGTTGTCCGATAATGGTGTCCGTTCAACATTAATTTCAACAAGGTAGGCACCATTGGCCTTTGCGATATATGGAAGCGAGGCCGCTGGTTCAACCAATGAAGAAGTGCCGATAGAAAAAAACACCTCACAGGTTGCGGAGGCCTCCTGAGCCTGGTACAGAATGGTGCTGTTCAAATTTTCATTAAATAATACCACATCCGGCCGGATCAAACCATTACACTTTGGGCAATACGGAATTTTATCGAAAGCCAGAACTTTCCCATCGGCTTCCGGTAGATAGCCGCATTCTGAACATCGGGAACGCATGATATTTCCATGCAGTTCCAGAACATCTGTACTTCCTGCTTTCTGATGCAGCCCATCCACATTCTGGGTTATAACCGTAACCTGACTGATCAATCTTTCAAAATCGACCAGGGCATAATGCCCGAGATTCGGTTCGATATCCGTTACTAACCTGCGACGCCAATTGTAAAATTCCCAGAAGACATCCGTATTGGTTTTTAATGCCAGCGGAGTGGCCAATTGCATAACATCATGGTTATTCCATAGCCCGTCTTTTCCTCTGAAAGTAGGTACACCGCTTTCCGCAGAAATTCCGGCTCCGGTCAGAAAGGTGATATGCGTTGCATGATACAGTCGTTTGAACAGTTTCTCGGAAAACATATTAATTTGCTTTTGGTTTGAGCCGGGCCGTGAAATGTCTGAGCATTTGTGCCTGATATACGATTTCCAATCCGCGCAAGGCTGATCTGTTTCTGGCAATTTCTATGATCGCTTCGGCCACATACTGCATGTGCATACTTGTATAAACCCTTCTTGGAATAGCCAGACGCACCAGTTCCAGTTCAGGAAATCGTTCCTTGCCGGTTTGGGGATCGAGACCACCAAACATCAAAGTTCCTATCTCAACCGCCCGGATACCAGCCTGTTTGTATAATTCAATAACCAGGGACTGACCGGGAAATTCAGCTTGAGGAATGTGCGGTAAAAGACTTCGGGCATCAATGTAAACCGCGTGGCCGCCGACCGGTTGAATAATAGGAATATCTTCCCGAATCAGCATTTCACCAAGGTATCTGGTTTGATTAATTCTGAAGCGCAGATAATTTTCATCCAATACTTCCTGCAGGCCGCGGGCAATAGCTTCAAGATCACGGCCGGCCAGACCTCCATAAGTGGGAAAGCCTTCAATCAGTATAAGCATATTGGTTATTTTTTCAGCAAGTTTGGCGTTGTTCAATGCTAAAAATCCACCGATATTTACCAATCCATCCTTCTTGGCACTCATCGTACAACCATCTGCGTGGCTAAACATTTCCCGGACGATCTCTTTAATGGATTTATCCTCGTAGCCATCTTCCCTTTCTTTGATGAAAAAAGCATTTTCTGCAAAGCGGCAGGCATCAAAAATAAGGGGAATATTATATTTTTGGGCAACAGCTTTTACTTCCCGGATATTTTGCATGGAGACCGGTTGACCGCCGCCGCTGTTATTTGTTACCGTAATCATAATCAGCGGAAGACGCGGGGCACCGTATTTGGCAATGACAGCTTCCAGCTTCTCTATATCCATATTGCCTTTGAAAGGATGGGGTTCCGAAGGAATTCTGGCCTGATCGATAACACAATCCAGAGCAACAGCCTGATGATATTCCACATTCGCCCGGGTTGTATCAAAATGAATATTATTGGGCACAACATCACCCTGCTTCAATAGATTTGAGAAGAGCAGATTTTCAGCAACCCGTCCCTGATGGGTTGGTATGATATGTTCAAAACCAAAAATGTCCCTTATTGTCTGATCAAAGTGATAGTAATTCTTTGATCCGGCATAGGATTCATCACCGAGCATTATTCCCGCCCATTGATTATCGCTCATCGCTGAGGTACCGGAATCGGTGAGCAGGTCTATATAAATGCTCTCTGCCGGGAGTAGAAAAATATTGTAGCCGGCTTTCCTGATCAGCTCATCCCGTTCTTCGGATGAGGTTATTTTAATCGGTTCGACAACTTTAATTCTGAATGGTTCAGCTGGAAATTTCATTTAAAGCTCTACATATAAAGGTATTGCATTAAAGGCATGGTCAGGCTGATAATAAAAAGCATGACCACACTGAATATCAAAAGTCGGTTTAGGTGTAAATTTAATTTGACCGGATAATAGGGATTGTCAAATCTCAATCTGTACTTCAGGCAATAGGTAAAATTATCTAAACTTATCATTGAAATAATGACAAGTATTACTACAATATGGCCGACAAAGCCAATATTAACTGAAAATAACCACGGCCAATTTGGGATTAGTTGGAAAAAAAAAGTAACCTGGCTAAACAGATTTATAAGGGTTAGAGTGATGAAGCTGCGGAAGAACAGGTTCTTCGGCCGGAGCCATTTTTCATCCAGATGCTGTCTTTGCAGATAATAAAAAACGAATGCTATCATCGCGGTCAAAGCGCTTAGTAGAAAGATGGCAGGTTTATAAAGTGATGAGTGCATCAGATTTCTAAAAAAGCTGTTCAGATCCGGCAGATTTATAACATGAAATTGATTAACTGAGATAAAAATGTAGCTCACCGAAAAGAAAATGGACAAAGCTAACATTTGTATGGAAAGCTGTTTCAACCAATCCTGAATATAATGCACCCGGTTGTTTCCAGCCATCTTCCCGATAAAAAAACTTCTGAAATACAGGTTACCTGCACCAATTGTTGCCGCCAGCAGCATGACCTGAAAAAGCAGAGTGCATTTTCCAGAATCCACAGTCTGTGAAAGTCCGCTCTGCGGAAATAAAAAAAGCAGGCTAATTAAAGCAATCATCACCCCGCTCAATAGAAAGCGTACTGTTTTAATTTGGACTTCCGGTAAATTTATAACCACAATTTCCCGGTCAAGCTGATTTATTTTTAATCCGATGCTGATGGCAATCAGAATGAGCAGCAGAGCAAAAACAAGTAAGAAGATTAAAATATAATCCGTGTACATTCAGTATAATTTAGTTGATTTCACTCAGGACAGAATCCAGAATCTGAATGGCTTCTTTGATCTGACTCTGATTGATAATTAAAGGTGGTACAAATCGCAGGGTTCGGTCTCCGGCGATATTAAAGATCAATCCTTTTAATATTGACAAATTCAAAGCCGTCTGGGCGAAATCAGGATTGAGCATTTCCATGCCGAGCATCAGCCCCCTACCCCGTATCTCGGTCACCAGACCCGGATACTTATCCTTCAGTTCAAGAAGATGAGATTTAAAAAATGCGCCATTTTCAACGATCTGCTGCAAAAAGACTGATTTCGATATCTCGTTAATGGTGGCCAATCCCGCTGCACAGGCTAAAGGATTACCGCCGTAGGTGGTACCATGTTCGCCCATATCAAATACATTTTCTAAACCAGGGCTGACCAAAAAGGCACCCAGAGGCAGACCGCCGCCCATAGCTTTGGCGGAAGCAACGGCATCCGGAGTGAAGTCATCATGGTATTCGTAATAATAAAATTTTCCGGTTCTGCCGACTCCGCTTTGTATTTCATCGGCAATCACCAGGCAGCCATACTTTTCACGGACTTCACGGAATGCCTTCATCATTTCATCGGAAACCGGGCGGATTCCGCCTTCGCCGGTTATCCCCTCATAGAAGATTGCCGCTGTATTTTCATTAACTGCATTCGTAAATGCCGATACATCATTAAACGGAACCATTTGAGTATTGGGGATAAGAGGATTAAAGTTTTTCTGATATTTGGGCTGCATGGTTATCGAAAGCGCCCCCAATGAACGGCCATGAAAACTACCCTCGAAGGCAATAATCTCATTCTTACCCCGGCTTTGGCCCCATTTTTTTACCAGCTTAAGTAATCCCTCAATTGCTTCCGTACCGCTGTTTGTAAAAAATATTTTAGAGAATGGTGTCAGCCCGATTAGTTTTTCAGCCAGATCAAGCTGAACATCCTGAACAAAATAATTACTAAGATGTAAATTCCGGTTCAATTGGCGCAGAATGGCTTCATTAACCGCCGGATGATTATAGCCGAGGGCGTTAACCGCAATACCTGCTAAAAGATCAAGATAAGCTTTGCCGTTTCTATCAATAAGGTACACACCCTGCCCGTGGTCAACCTCAATTTTAAAACGTTTGAACACATGCAGAATTACCTGATCGGCCCGTTCATTTAACTTCATAATCAACCGTTGATTTGAGTGAGATGAAATTTTGCGTTATTAATCTGCTGAGATTTTGGAAATTCTTCGACCAGCCTGGCAAAAGCAGTTTTCGCTTTCTCCATTTTACCGGCCTGCTTAAAATTTAATCCGGATAGATACAGGTAGTTTGCGGCTTCACTGTTTTCTTTATTCAGATCGCAGGCTTTTTCGTAAAACTCGGCAGCATCTTCATACTCTTTGCTAATTTCGGCACAGGCCGCCAACCCGGCATAACCAGAGGCTTTCAGTATTCCGCTTTTTGAATAATGGTCAACAAATGCCTTAAAAAGTTCTTTGGCTTCGGGGTATTTTTTCTGCTGGAAATAAATATTGGCTAACAGAAATTGACCTTCACGGCCGGATTCGGTGCCTGGGTATTCTTCGGATAATTGCTTTAAGAAAGCTTCGGCTTTTATATAGTTTAGATTCTGATACTCCGTCTGAGCTTTGCCCAGCAGCGTATCCGCGGCAGCGGACTTATTCCTGAAATTTATAAAGAACAGAACTGCGATCACCGCTATGACGATGAGGCCACCTAAACCGTACAGAATAATCTTGTCATTCTTTTCAACATAAGATCTTGAATTAACCATAAACTCGACGAATTTATCCTGTTTAATTTCTTTGCGGGTTAGTTTCTTTTTTGGTCTGAGCATTCTATTTTCCTTTCATCAACCTTGTTATTTGTACCCCTGGAGAGATTCGAACTCCCGACACATGGCTTAGGAAGCCACTGCTCTATCCTGCTGAGCTACAGGGGCGTTTTTAGCGTCAAAATTTACATGCTTCGTGTTAGTAAGACAAATTAAACTCTGTCTCATAAAGATATAAGCGAGACGCATGGAATACTGCCGACTTTACTGCGACCACCAAGAAAACTTAATTCAACGAGGAACAAAATTCCGGCTATCTCTGCACCGGCCTGGCGCACCAAATCAACTGCAGCGGAGATTGTTCCTCCGGTAGCCAGTACATCATCAACCAGCAAAACACGGTCTTCTTTTCCAACGGCATCAATGTGCATTTCAATACCATCGGTTCCATATTCCAATAGATATTCTGCCCGATAAGTTTTATAGGGCAATTTTCCCGGCTTGCGGATCGGCACAAAGCCCAACCCGAGCCGGTCAGCTAAAATACTGCCAAAGATAAATCCCCTCGATTCAATGGCTGCAATCCGGGTTGGATTCAAGACACCGGCTTTTGCGGCCAGCTCATCCATGGTTTCCCTGAAAAGTTCAGGATTATTCAGAACAGGTGTAATATCCTTGAACTGAATGCCGGGTTTTGGAAAATCAGGTATATTGCGCAGGTGCTTTAACAACTTTTCCTGAATAGTCATTGGTTAACCTTTTTAATGTAAAATTTTGAAACTTTGAAATTTACCGGAAAATGGATAATTGCTTACCACCAGATCTGTTACCAATGCCTGAGCCGGACCGCGCCTTACCACAGCGAGAAATTCCATGAGCCGGCTTTGCTCACCTTCAGCAAAAATTTCAACATCACCATTGGGCATGTTCTCAACGCTGCCCATAATTTCATTTTGCCGGGCGGTTTGCTGAACAAACCAGCGGAAACCAACACCCTGAACCCGGCCGGTGACCACTATCTGTAAACCCGTTTTCATTTTTATCCAGTTTTAAATAATCGGATCATGACTGTTTTATTCAGCCTAAGGATAAATGCGCTGCATCAGCCGCGGGAACGGGATCGCCTCCCGCAAATGCTTGATTCCGCAGATCCAGGTTACGGTTCGCTCAATGCCAAGACCAAATCCGGCATGGGGCACACTTCCGTATCGGCGCAGATCAAGGTACCATTGAAAATTTTCGACCGGTAAACCATGGTCACGAATGCGTCCGATCAGCAACTCGTAATCATCTTCACGCTGCGATCCGCCGATAATTTCCCCATATCCTTCAGGAGCAAGCATATCCATGGCCAGGGCATATTCCGGCTCCTGCGGATCGCGCTTCATATAAAAAGCTTTGACCGCCGCCGGATAATGGTGCACAATGACCGGTCGGTCAAATTTTTCCGAGATAATAGTTTCATCCGGTGCGCCGAAATCATCACCGTCGATAAAGGCCGGGTTTTCTTTTTTTATCATCGCTACTGCTTCCCGGTAATGAATCTTCGGGAAAGGCGCCTTTATATTCTCCAGTTTGGAGATGTCTCTTTCCAATACTTTCAGCTCCGGCAGCCGGTTTTTTAAAACACTCTGCACGAGATGGGCGACGAATTCTTCAGCCAGCTGCATATCATCCTGCAGGTTAAAATAGGCCACTTCCGGTTCGATCATCCAGAATTCGGTAAGATGGCGCCGGGTTTTAGATTTCTCGGCCCGGAAGGTGGGACCGAAACAATAAATTCGGCCAAAAGCCATGGCCGCCGCCTCACCATACAGCTGACCGCTTTGCGTCAGATAGGCTTTCCCGTCGAAATAATCGGTCTCAAATAAAGTTGATGTGCCTTCGGCAGCATTTGGCGTAAAAATGGGTGAATCGACCAGGATAAAATCCCGCTGATCAAAAAACTCACGGGCAGCGCGAATTACCTCGTGGCGGATGCGTAAAATGGCATGCTGCTGACTGGAACGCAGCCAAAGATGCCGGTTATCCATCAGAAAATCCACACCATGCTCTTTTTTGGAGATTGGGTATTCTTCAGCTATCTGAACAATACTCAGATTGGAAACCTGAATTTCATAACCAAGCGGTGAGCGTTCATCACGGCTGACCCGGCCGGTAACTTCTATGGAACTTTCCTGGGTTAATAAATCACAATTTTCGAAAACTTCAGCCGGGATATCATTTTTGGAGACGATACATTGTATCGTGGCTGAGCCGTCACGAACCAGCAGAAAGCGCAGTTTGCCGGATGATCTTTTATTATACAGCCAGCCTTTTATCGTAACTTCCTGCTCAATAAATTCGCCGATATTCTGAATGCGGACAAATGGAGTCATAATTCTACCTTTACAGATTCAATAAAGCGTGGAATTTAATTTTGAGAGCTATCTTGTGCAAGCTATATAAATAAATGGTTTGCAAGCACTTAACACCATAAAATTCAATCTGTAATGCGGATGATTTTGGAAAATTATAGCCTTTCAGTTATTTTTGGTTTTCAGAATACAAGCAACGCTTCACATTTGCATGAGGAGATCAACATGAACCAGAGCCGGGCTATCGCTGTCGGCGCGGAAGAATATTTTTTGCTGCCCCAAATGGCCAATCGACATGGCTTAATTGCCGGTGCCACCGGTACCGGAAAAACAGTTACCCTGCGTTCCATTACTGAAAATTTCAGCCGGCTTGGTGTCCCGGTTTTTGTTGCCGATGTAAAAGGCGATTTATCTGGTACTGCTTTTCCCGGTCTGGAGAATGAAAAAATCAGTCAGCGTGTTCAAAAACTAAATATCCCTGATTTCTCATACAAACCCTACCCGGTTGCCTTCTGGGATATTTATGGTCAGAACGGGCATCCGGTGCGGACTACTATTTCCGAACTCGGGCCGCTGCTGCTGAGCAGACTTCTCAACCTGAATGACACGCAAAGTGGTGTTCTCAACCTGATTTTCAAAATTGCCGACGATCAGGGTTTATTGCTTCTCGATTTGAAGGATCTCCGTGCCATGCTCCAGTATGCAGGCGATAAAGCCGCAGAGTTTAAAACATCATACGGCAATATTTCAGCAGCAAGTATCGGGGCTATACAGAGGGGGCTGATTGAACTGGAGACTCAAGGCGCTGATCTGCTTTTCGGTGAGCCGGCTTTGAATCTTGACGACCTGATGCAGACTGACAATCGTGGTTTGGGCATCATCAATATATTATCATCTGAGAAGCTGATTAATTCGCCGAAACTGTACACCACTTTCCTGCTCTGGCTGATGTCCGAACTATTTGAACAATTGCCTGAAGTCGGCGATTTGCCGAAGCCGAAACTGGCCTTCTTTTTTGATGAAGCCCATTTGCTGTTTAGCGAAATGCCCTCTGCCCTGCAGGATAAAATTGAACAGGTTGTCCGCTTAATCCGCTCGAAAGGCATTGGTATTTATTTTGTCAGCCAAAGTCCGCTTGATATTCCCGATATAATTCTTGGCCAGTTGGGCAACCGGGTGCAACATGCTCTTCGCGCTTTTACCCCACGGGATCAGAAGGCGGTAAAAGCTGCGGCTGAGACATTCCGGGTTAATCCGAAACTGAATGTTGAAACCGAGATTACTGAACTAGGTGTCGGCGAAGCACTGGTCTCTTTTCTTGATGAAAGTGGAAAACCGCGCATCGTTGACAAGGCCTTGATTTCTCCGCCGGAATCCCGGCTTGGTCCGTTAACCCCGGCTGAACGGCAGAGCATTATTCAAAAATCAATTATTTTTGGCGCTTATGAGAAAACCATCGACCGGGAATCAGCTTATGAAATTTTAAAGCAGCGTTCGGAAAATTCTGCCCGTCAGGCTGAGCAGCAGCAGGTGGAGAATGCCGGGAGACGGTCTGCCGGGATGAATCAGACCAGCGGCGGTGAGGTTTTTGAAGCATTGGCTAAAAGCGCAGCCCGGGCCGTGGGCAGTTCCCTCGGACGGCAACTAATCCGCGGGGTTTTGGGCTCTCTTCTCGGCGGCGGCCGGAGGCGTTAATAAGCCTACCGGCTGAAGGTGCGCTGGCCGGAAATAAATTCTTCGATCATGGTTACATCTTCTTCGCTGCCGATAAAAAGCGGCGTCCTTTGATGTAATTCATGCGGCGTAACATCAAGGATACGCTGCTGGCCATTACTGGCTTTCCCGCCGGCCTGCTCGACAATAAAAGCCATTGGGTTAGCCTCATAGCCCAGGCGTAGTTTACCTTCCGGCGAACGGGTGCTGGCCGGATAAAGATAAACACCACCATACAGCAAATTGCGATGAACATCGCTGACCATTGAACCGATATATCGCGAATTCATCGGCCGACTGGTAGCCGGATCGTTTTGCTTGACATAGACGATATAATTTTTTATTCCCTGCTCCCAAAAATCAAAGTGGCTCTCATTCACACTGTAGATATTTCCTTTTTTAGGAATACGCATCCGGGGATGAGATAATAAAAACTCGCCATAACTGGGATCAAGCGTAAAACCATAGACACCATTACCCGTTGTGTACACCAGCATGGTGCTGGAACCATAGATCACATATCCGGCACAGACCTGCTTGAAGCCGGGCTGGAGACAATCCTGCAGGGTACCCGGCCGGCCTTCCGGGCTGATCCGGCTGTAAATTGAAAAAATGGTACCAACACTGACATTGGCATCAATATTTGATGAACCATCGAGCGGATCAAATAAAATCACATATTTGCCCAGCGGGTATTTTTCAGGAATCGGGATTACGCGCTCTTCTTCTTCCGAAGCCATAACGCAAAGATGGCCGCCGTGATCGAGGGCTTTAATCATGTTCTCATTGGCAAACTGATCAAGCTTTTTAACAATCTCACCCTGCACATTGACATTTTCGGTTTCGCCTAAAATATCGACCAGGCCGGCTTTGTTGGTATGATAGGAAATAAGTTTTGCGGCGAAGGCAATATCGTTCATCAGGTCAGTGAATTTTCCGGTTGCGGTCGGGTAATTTCTTTGTTCTTCAATAATGTGTCGGGTCAGGGTAATTATTTTTTTGCTCATCAGTTGTCCTTATCTGAAATCAGTTAACCATAAGAATTGGTTTACCAGCCCGGCGCAGCACATGAATGGTTGTACTGCCCAGTATGGCTTCCCTGAGGCGGGAATGTCCGAAACTGCCGATTACGGTGAGGCTCCTGCCCGGTGTTTCCTGACTGGTTCTTACCAAAACATCGCCGGCTTCTCCGGATTCATGGCGCAATTGAACTTTGATCCGGTAGGGTTCAAGCAGGCGCCCCGCTTCGTTCAGTTTTTCTTTACGCTGTTCTTCATTTTCATAAATACAAAGTACACTGAGCGGTAGATTCATTTTTGAACCAAAATCACCGGCCAGTTGCAAAGCACGGTTTGCCGCAACACTGCCGTCATACCCGATCTGGATATTGCCGAAAGCCTCAAATTTCTTATCAACCAGCAGAATTGGTTTTGGTGTCTGGCGAATGGCCGATTCAACGGTTTCGCCCAGCAGGTTTTTGCCCCATCGTTCATATTCCCCGCGTACACCCATCACAAGCAGATCATTTTCCATGGCCTGATGGCAAATTTCATCAGCCGGAATACCACTGCTCTCCAGCAGCTCATGGGCAATTCCCGCTGCGGCCAGCATTTGACCAGCCTTCTCCAGCGTGCGGCTGGTTTTGTCTTTCTGCATGTGGCGGGATTCAGTCTGAAATTCCACCGACGGGATTACCGGGACAAAGCTTTCTCCGCCGGAGGTTAGCGTCCAGTCGAAAAGTCTAACATCCACTACCGAGAAGACCCGCAGTACGGCGGAAAATTTTCCAGCCAGATAAGCGCCATACTGCAATACCGATTCTGAATAGGCTGAGCTGTCAATTGCCAATAAAATGGATTTGATCATATTGCCTCCCGTTCAGTAAAAAATGTTTAGCTCCAGTCTTCGATTTTTGATTCTCTGGTCATCAGGTTGATCATGGCATCATGGGCAGATTTGTTTTCAAAGAGTGTGTAATAAATCTGTTCGGTAATCGGCATTTCAATATTGAGACGCTTCGAAACCTGGAACACGGAAAGTGTGGTTTTTACACCTTCAGCAACCATGACCATCTCTTCCAGAACTTCCTTCAGGGAACGTCCTTTGCCAATCTCTTCGCCAACATGACGGTTCCGGGAATGCTTACTCATGCAGGTAACGATCAAATCACCCATCCCGGACAGCCCGGCAAAGGTATCACTCCGGGCATTAAAGGCAGCGCCGAATCGATTGATTTCGACCAGACCGCGGGTCATCAGGGCGGCTTTAGTATTATCTCCAAACCCGGCACCGTCGCAAATTCCAGCCGCCAGGGCGATAATATTTTTTAAGGCGCCGCCAATTTCCACACCGCTCACATCGGTGTTGGCATAAATGCGGAAATAGCTGGTGGAGAATACCTTCTGGATTTGTTTAGCCGTTTCTACACTGGTGCAGGCGGCCACAATCGCTGTCGGGACATGCCGGGAAACCTCTTCGGCATGGCTTGGCCCGGATAATACGACGATCCGGTCAGAATTGACACCGGTTACTTCAGCGATTATTTCTGAGACCCGCTTGAAGGTATTATTTTCAATCCCCTTTGAAACTGTTACCCAGATCTGGTTTTGATTTGTCAGAAGCGGTACCACCTGGCCCAGCACTTCGCGCGTCACCTGTGATGGAACGGCATTTAGAATTATTTCAGCTTCATCGAGAACAAATTTCAGATCATCGCTGACCAGAATGGTATCGGGTACGGTTACACCGGGTAAGTAACGGCTGTTTTCACTTTTTTCACGGATATTATTAATGGTCGAAAGTTCGTTTGTCCAGGCCCGGACTTCATGGCGGTTCTCATTCAAAACCAGGGCCAGGGTCGTTCCCCAACTACCGAAACCAATTACAGCAATTCTCATCTTATGCTCCTTCTTTCCGGGTAAACGAAATTTTGTTCTCCTGACCTTTGAGCAGCCTGCGGATATTCTCCCGGTGCGAGTACCAGATCAGGATTACCACAACCGCAGCAAGAATATACAGGGCAGAAGGGAGGTTATGCAGGATAAATTTTTGATAGGACAAAACCAAAAGTAAACTCAGAGCGGCCAGCAGTGAACCAAGTGAAACAAACCGTGTAATCCAGACGACCATGATAAAAACCAGGAGTGCAACACTGAATCCGGCCGGCGCCAGTCCCAGAAAAACACCAGCCGCAGTGCCAACCCCCTTACCGCCTTTAAATCCGGCAAAGACCGTATAAACATGGCCAATGATCGCCCCAAATGCTGCAATAATCTGCAGATAAATCGTATCCAGCCCGGCGGCGGAAAAATACGGTGCGACAAAAAATACCGGGATAAAGCCTTTCAGCATATCGATCAGTAAAACGGATAGGCCGGCCTTCCAGCCGAGAACACGCAACACATTGGTCGCACCGGCATTTCCGCTGCCCTGTGTCCGGATGTCGATGCCTTTCAGTAACCGGCCGGCAATGATCGCCGTCGGGAAAGAACCGACGATGTAAGCTGTCAAAATTAAAATCAGAACATTGAACATAGGCTCCCCAGGTTTATGGTATATCCAAACATAATTAAAATAAAAGAAAAGAATCAATCAAGCAGGATCGGCCAGTTCCCGGCGATAATTTTCCCGGATCTGTAAAAAATATTTTTGCAGAATTTCCTGCTGGTAGTCCGGATAGGTCCAGGGTTGTAAACGGACACCGTTCCGGCTGAACTGGTAATGAACATCACCATAAATTTTTTGCCCGAGATAAATACGGTGGGCAAAATCTTTGGTTGTGGCCAGTACCATTTTGGCCATAGCCACATAACCCGGATCCATATTAAACCATCGTTTCACCTGTGGCTGACCTGATTTTTCCAATTCATTTGCTAATAATTTAAAGCGAACCAGTTCATCCGCTGGCCACAGACCAGAGAAAACCACAAAATATTTGTAGAGCGGTTTTCCAAATTCAGCTTCGTAATAGTCTGTAAACGGGCTGAAATCAAAAATTTCCGACGAACTTTCGATCATTGGAAATTGCCCTTCAATTAGCCTGTTAATAGAAGACTGCCGGTGCGGATCGGTACAGGTTATCCCGGCAAAAAATTTGACCGGTCGATGTTCTTTAAGTTGTCCCATTGAAATGAAAAAAGGGAGCAAAGCTCCCTTTCAGGTTATTCCGAGTACATGGTCTCGATGCGGTTTTTGTATTTCTGCTCAACAACTTTACGCTTTACCTTTAAGGATGGAGTAAGTTCGCCGCTTTCAATTGAAAATGGCTCATCGGCCAGAACAATTTTTTTGATCGATTCGTAACTGGCCAGATTTTTGGTTAGTGCCATTACTTCATTCAAAATAAGTTCATTCACCTTTGGCGAACCGACCAGGTCACGGTAAGTATCGAATTTTATGCCGTTTTCATCGGCCCATTTTTTCAACGGTTCTTCGGCCCCGACAATTATAGCTGTGCAGAATTTGCGTTTATCGCCAATCATCATGGCCTGCTCGATATATTTGCTGGTCACCAGCATGTTCTCGATTGGCGCCGGGGCGATATTTTTACCGCCGGAAGTGACAATAATATTTTTCTTCCGGTCTGTGATCTTCAGTTTATTCCCATCAAAAATGCCAATATCACCGGTATGGAACCAGCCTTCGTCATCGATGGCTTCTTTCGTTTCGTCATCTTTTTTATAATAGCCAACCATAACATGCTCACCACGGGTCAGAATTTCTCCGTCTTCGGCAATTCGCACTTCAATGCCCGGAATCAATGGCCCGACCGTACCAAATTTAAAATCTTCTTCCCGGTTTACAGCAATCACCGGCGAAGTCTCGGTCAGACCGTAACCCTCCAGTATGCGGATGCCGACAGCCCCAAAGAACTCGGCGATTTCCGGTGAGAGCGGCGCACCGCCCGAGATGAAGAAACGCTGATTTCCCCCAACCCGGGCATGCAGTTTGGAGAAGACCAGTTTATGGGCAATTTTATGTTTCAGAGCCAATCCAACCGGGATACTTTCTTTATTCATTATTTTCAGCACATGCTGCCGGCCAACTTCCAGGGCCCAAAAGAAAATTTTCTGTTTACCGGCCGGACCAGCTTCAACGCTCTCAAGAACCCGTGAATAAATTTTTTCATAAAGACGGGGTACAGAAACCATAACTGTTGGTTTTATTTCCACCAGATTTGCCGCAACAGTATCAACGCTTTCAGCATAGGCCACCGTGCAACCGTGATAACAGCTTAGCAGATGGCCGGCCATCCGTTCGAAAATATGGCTCAGGGGCAGAAAGGATAAGAACACGTCGCTCGGGCGTACTTCAAGAATCGAGGAAGAGCTGGTGATATTTGAAAAAAGATTCCGATGGCTAAGAATGGCGCCCTTCGGATCGCCAGTCGTTCCGCTGGTGTAAATAATGGTCGCCCAGTCATCGGGTGAGATAGATTTAATTTTCTCTTTCAGGTACCCGGCATGCTCATTCGCATAGGCTTCCCCAGCCTTCTCCAGTTCGGAAAGTAATTTCCAGCCCTGTGGTATATCACCGCTAACATCCATTATATAAAAATGTTTTACGGTGGAAAGCTGATCACGGGCGGCATCCACTTTTTTACGCATCGATTCATCGGAAACAATCAGCACTTTGGCTTCTGAATCATTGAGAATATAGCTGATATGATCACTCAGCAGGGATGGATAAATTGGCACTAAGGTAGCGCCAAGAGCTAAAGTTGCGAAATCTGTCTGAGCCCACTCCATGCGGTTGACTGACATGAGGGCAACCCGGTCGCGACTGGTTACACCAAGCGTAGCCAGACCACAGGCAATTTGTTCTGCCTGGTCAACAGCCGTCTTAAATGAAACGGATTTCCAATCATTCCCCACCTTCATCATATAAGCCGTTTTTGCAGGCATTTCCTCCCGCTTCTCAAAAAACATGTCGGCAAGATTCTGATATTTCATTTTACCTCCCTTTAAGCTGGCGCACACCTAACATTCACTGGACAATTAAAAACAGAAAAAATCTATCTAAGTTGGTTATCTGTACGGGCCAGTCCACTGAAATATCCGGAAGAACCCGGAAATTGAACAATGGTCTAAATTCACGGTCTGACATTTTTTAATTTAGCAGTGTCAAAAAAGTGAGTCAAGCTGATTTTTGAATGATACGCCGGCGGCGAATAACCAGATTGCGGCGGATTTCTTGAAAGGCTTCGGTTGATTCACCAAGTTCAAGCTTCAGATCAATATGTTTAAGGGCGGTTTCTGTGCAACTTAACGCCAGATTATAATTTCGCCCCCGGTGTTCATAAAACTTGGCCAGTTCAATCTGAGCCGGAACGGCATAGTTATGGTCTTCGGTCAATTTTTTCCAGTATACCGCAGCCCGATCAAAATTACCGTTGCGTTTATAGTTAAGGCTGAGGAGCCAACTGATTTCTGCACGGTCGTCGAACTGCATTTTATGGCTTAAGTCTGCTAACTCTTCGAGCCAGCCCGTCTTATTATTCTGGCCGGCTAAAACCGCTAATCGCAGCAAGGCTGGAGGGTCAAGCTGCGGCCACTTTATCTTATTTTCGATGCCGCTCAACTCGGTCAACATAATTTCCATGCTGACAATATCTTCAAAATTATGGCGGAGAATACGGCGTATGCCTTCGGTTCGCCCGGATTGCAGAAAATCAAAATAAACCGTCGGAATCTGTTCACCGGGAATATCGTCGTGCCGCACGGTCTGAAAAAGCTCTCGTTCCAGTGATTGCAGACTGCAGGAGGGAAAACTGTCTTTCCAGATTCTGCGGCTGAGGTGGAAAATATCAAGATGCGGCCAGGTTTCGAAAAATGGCTGGAAACGGTTTAGATTAAATCTTGTTTTAAGTAACGGCGCATCAAAAGATTTACCATTAAAGCTAACCAATGCCGTAAAATTTTTGTAGCGCTCAGTCAGGAACTGAAAAAGATCCGCCTCATGTCCGAAATCAGGGAGAAAAAATTGTTCGGTCTGAAAATGCCCGTCAGCGATGAAACCAAAACCAAGCAGAAAAGCAAAACTTCCGGTTCCGCCGCTTAACCCGGTTGTTTCAAGATCAAAAAACAACAATCGTTCAATATTGATTTCAGGAAATTGTTGCCGAGCCAGATTGGTCAGGGAAAGCTGCCCTGCCGGGAAGGTGGCAGGCACAGACTTGGAAATTTTTACAACCGGGCGATGCGGGAAGAGAATTTCAGCATTTTCTTCAATCTGTTTCAGCTTTAGATTATCTGAAGCTGGTGAAACGGGATGAGCCGATTCTTCTCTGGTCTTCTCTGCCGAGCTGCGATAAAAAGATAATCTGCTATTTAAATCCATTATTTAAACTGATACTTTAAATTTAAGCTCTTCGAGAATACGCAGGCTGCTCAATTTGGCGAATCTGCCATTTTCCAGCATCGGTCCGGTGCAGGAGGGGCAACCATCGCTGCATGGACATTGGCGGATATGGCGGTAAACCACCTGCAGAACGGAGTCATCCAGCGTATAAAGTTTTTTACTCAAACCGATGCCGCCCTGGTATTTATCATAAACGTAAATGGTAGGTTTGTGGCTAAACGGCGCCCGGACCATGGGAATAACCGAAATATCACTGCTGTCGCAAAGAATATAAAGTGGTATGAGATGGCCGAGAGTATGGGCGATTCCGCTCAGCCCTTCTCCGATCACGGATTCCTGGTAAAAGGGATCGGTGAATAGGTCATCCGGAAATTCCCACCACAGGGCATTGGTCTGAATTTCCTGCTCCGGCAGGAACACTTTACCTAAACCGATATTTTCATGGCTGTGAAATTTGATTTTTTTGAAGGCTGTGGTCACCCGGGTCACCGCCACATCGCCAAAATTCTTAAAATACCCATGCTCATTATTGAATTCAGTTTCCGAAACATCGAGTACTTTCAGGTCTGTTTTGGTGATCGCATCGGTAAAATGATCCACATCTACCTGGTGGACATAAGCCTTCAGCTCTGCCCAGTTCAGTTTATCAACAAAGTATTGAATACTGTTGTGCATATAAATAGCATCATCGTGCAGCATTTCCGGTGCGGCAAATTTATCGATTTCGCCAATAATTTTAGGACCTGCCGTGGTATCAACGATAACAACATTCTCCGGACTGGCATTGCGCAGGCTGACCTGTTCCGCCGGGTATTTATCGGCCATCCAGTGGAATCGGTTTTCGGTTTTGCGCAAAACCCGTTCTTCGGTTAAAAAATCAAGAAGCTGGGTGGTGATTCCCGGGGTAAATATTTCATTATCGTCAAAAGGCAGTTCGAAGGCGGCGCATTTCAGGTGGCTGAGCAGGATCGACAGGTTGTCTGCATCGGTCTGTGCCCGTTCCGGATTTTTACCGAAAAAATACTCCGGGTTCTGGATAATGTACTGATCAAGCGGATTGCTCGAGGCGACCAGAATAGTAAGCGAGGCTGACTGTCGCCGCCCGGCCCGGCCGGATTGCTGCCAGGTACTGGAAACCGAACCCGGATAACCGGCCATAATCGAAACATCCAGTTGGCCAATATCGATACCAAGTTCCAGGGCATTGGTGCTGACCACCACCTTTATCGAGCCGTTTTTCAATCCCTTCTCAATTTCCCGGCGTTCCTTTGGCAGGTAACCACCGCGATAACCTTTGATCTGTTCCGGGTTAATTTTAAGATCAACCGCCAATTCCTTAAGATAGGTCACCAGTAGTTCGACCCGCTGCCGGCTGCGGGCAAAGATGATAATCTGTATACCAGTCGGCAGAATTTTTCGGACAATACTGCGAACTTCATTAATGACCGAACGCCGCAATCCAAGCTCGCGGTTTATGACCGGCGGATTATAAAGGATAAAATTTTTCTGTCCGGCCGGTGAACCGTTCTCATCAATAAGATTAACCGTCCGTTTTAAAATATTCTCGGCAAATTCTTTGGGATTGGCGATGGTCGCACTGGCGCAAATATAAGTTGGTGAGCTGCCGTAAAACTGACAGATCCGATTAAGCCGGCGCAGCAGATTGGAAAGGTGGCTGCCAAAGACACCGCGATAATAATGGATTTCGTCAATAACGATAAAATTCAGATTCTCGAAAAGTTTTATCCATAAAGTATGATGCGGTAAAATACCCTGATGCAACATATCCGGATTGGTCACAACAATATGTCCGGCTGTACGGATGGTACGCCGGATATCAACCGGGGTATCACCATCGAAAGTAAAAGATTTAATATCCTCACCCAGAGCTTTGACCATTTCCTGTGTTTCATGAACCTGATCCTGGGACAGCGCTTTTGTTGGAAAAAGATAAAGGGCACGGGATTCCGGCATTTGGAGAAGACGCTGAAAAACCGGAAGATTATAACTCAGCGTTTTCCCGGAGGCGGTGGGCGTAACAATTACGGTATCGGAATGGTTATTTATGGATTCAAAGGCAACGGCCTGATGGGAGTATAACCGGGAAATTCCCCTGCTTAGCAAAACCGTATGCAACCGGGGGTCAAGTTCAGACGGAAAATCAGCATATCGGGCAGGTTTAGGATCGATGGTATGCCAGGATGTAACATTCCCGGCAAAATCAGGTTGGTGCTTCAGGTAATCGAATAACTGTTCAAAATTCATAAAATGGTATACATTTGTTAACTAAACATAAAGGCAATCTCTACTTAGATCAAGCCGGAAAATGAACCGCCGGCAATAAAAAAGCCGGAACAATATCTGCCCCGGCCTGGATACTTTTTGATAATTCTGATACCTACAAATTTTCGAGGGCTTTATCAATCTCAGCGATGACATCGGCCGGTGCTGCTTCGGATATCTGCCGGCTCAGATCAATCTCAAAGATGTCATAGTTACCATTCCTTTCGCTATGGAAAATTATTTTCGAGCCATCGGGAGAAAATTCGGCATCGCTGTCATTTGCCGGATTTGAGGTCAGCCTTTGCTCGGCAGTGCCATCGGAATTCATCATAAACAGGTCAAAATTACCATTCCGGTTGGAGGAGAAAACAATTTTATCACCATTCGGCGAAACGACCGGCTGAATATCATCGGCTCCGGGATTAAAGGTAAGCCGGGTTAATTTTTCACCGCGGAAATCCATTCGATAAATATCATACCGGCCTTCACGGTTTGAATCAAAATAAATTCGCCCGTTATGCTCGGTACTTTCCGGGGCAATACAGGGATTGCCGTCATTATTTTCGGTATGAGTCAGAGTTAATTGAAACCGACCATCCTTCTCCATGAGGAAAACATCAGAAAAATATTCGTAATAAAGAACCTCACGCGAATCATTCCGTTCGGATGTAAAACAAATGAAACGACCGTCAGCCGAAGGTCGCGGTGCCCAGTCATCCGAGCCATTGGTAGTCAGATTTTTGGTGATTCCTGTTTTTATATCCTGGGTGTAGATTTCCCGGAGCTGCATCGTGTATTCAACGCCGCGGTGATCATCCCTGGTTGATGTGTAAACAATATGATCTGATGAACCTAGATAGGAGGGTGATTCTTCATTTCCAGGAGTCTGAATAAGCAGACGTTTTACACCTGAAGCTATTTCGTATTCAGCAATATCCCAATTCCCATATTCATTGGTTTGAAAAATAATTTTAGTTCCATCCGGTGAATAGCTTCCTGCAGCCTGATGACCCGTTCCGGAAATAAGCGGGCTGGTTTCGAAGGCATCCATAAATTTTGGAGAAATCCGGTCCAGGTAAGCGGAGCCGGCACTTGTTTCGAGCACTTTTTTGTAATGTAGCAGCGCTTTTTTCTGATCTCCGGCTGATTCAGCAATCTGGGCATAAAGAAACAGGGATTCTGCATCATTGGGGTCGGTGGACAGCCCGCTCTCCAATTCACGCATGGCTTCCAGTTTGTTTCCATTTTCGTAATAGATCTCGGCCAGTTCGCGCCGCAGACCGGGATTATCCGGGTCTTTTTTAATCTGGGCTTTGAGATCATCAACCCGGCCCCGATCCGTTTCATCACTGATTAAAACAGCGGGTTCGGCCCCGGTCTGTTTTGAACCGGAACAGTTCAGCAGGGCTATCAGGCTGATGGCCAGTAACAGGAGGACAAGCGTTCTTTTCATCGGGCTTTTCCCTTCTAACCTTTTATCTGGTTGATACGTTTTTCAGCTTCTTTCTTTAATGTCAAATCAATGCCGGGACGATTGATGATTTCCTGATACATACGGATAGCATCGCTGGTGCGTCCCAATTTTTCATAAGCCTGTCCACTGTAGTACAGGGCACTTGCTTCCCATTGAAGTTTTGTCTTGATTGAAAGTAAGGGAATTTTGACAAATTCTGCAATGGCATTTTCATATTGTCCGGCCTTTAGATAGGCTTCACCGATATAATATTGTATTTCCGGCTCGCGTTCACTATCGGCTTCAGTCTTGATCTGCTTGAGGTAATCAATTGCGGTAACATACTGATTCAGGTTTATGGAAGCCCGGGCAATAAGAATTTTTTTGTCCAGCCGGTCTTCGGCAGCCGGAAATTCTTCAATATATTGGCGTGCTGTTCCCTGGGCGGCATCCCAAAATCCGGTAAAAGTGTAGGTTTTAATCAGATTGGATAAAATACTGGCCCTGAGGGCCGAATCCGGGTTTCTCTCAAGGGCAGATTTATAAGCCCGCAGTGCGTCTTCGTATTTTTCGCCGCGGAAATAAAGGGTACCGATGGTATTATTAACATCGGCCAGTTTATCACTGTGAGGATACTTTACGCTGAAATCGGTCAGGTACTCCAAGGCCTTTTCGTTTTTATTGAGAACGAGATAGTTCAAAGCCAGGGCATAATCGGCATCATCGATATACGGTGTAGATTTGTAATTTTTCTTTATCTGCTCAAGATAATCTATGGCTGTCTGGTAGTTTTTCTGCAACCGCTGCTGCTCAGCCAGTTCAAGGATAAACTGAGCCAGGGCGGTTTCATTTTTTTTATAATCTTTTTTGAATGTGGCCATTTCAAACTGGCTCTGCTTTAAATCGCCCTGACGGATTAAAGCAATAATATATGCAGCGCGCAATTCCATCAGATCGGGTTGATCAGCAGATTCGGCCAGAATAGCCTGGTAAGTCTGGGCACACTGTCTGTAATCACCGGTATTGAAATATATTTCAGCTTTGTGCCGTGCGGCCTGCTTTTTAAGCTCGGGATCCGATTTTATTGCGCTGAAATTACGAAGGGCTGTTTTGAACTGACCCTTGGCCGAGTAATATTGGCCAAGGTAAAAATGGACCGCATCGGCCCGGACTTGATCAGGCTGAAATGATAAAAAGCGCGAATAATATTCAATCGCTTTTTTCATCTCATCTTTTTCCTGGTAGGCTTTGGCCAGTATAAACAAATCATCACCAATATTTTCAGGAAGCAGTTCCTGCTTTAAAACCACATCGTCAACCAGATTTAAATCGATTCGTGATTCCAGCATCCTAATCAGTTCTTCATAATCGGCAGATTCATAAAGCAGGTTGCGGTGTTGTTCACGCACATAGTCAATTTGGTCCGAGTAATAATAATCACTTTCAAACTTGATGTAGAATTGCCTTGCTACATCGTTCATACCTTTGTGCCGGTAATATTCAGCCAGAGAAATAACGGCAGTTGCCGCCGGAATGGATTCCGGAAATTTACGAACAATGGTTTTGTATTTTTCCACCGCTGCTTCCGGCTCATCAGCTTCGATTAGTTTTCCATAGCCATAAAGGTAATAAGGAAGATTCCGGCTATGAGGGAAATCTTTAGTCAGTAATTCAAAATAATTGCGGGCTTCGATCTGCAATTCTGGAGCAAAAGATAAATTTTCAGCCAGGGCGGCATACCATTCTTCCAGTAATTTACTTTTCGGGTATTTGGCGATAAGTGCAAACAGATATTTCCGTTCATCCAAAGCAGAACTGGAATCCGTATTAATCTTATTCTGCAGGATGTACCAGGCCGCAAGGTCTGTAAAACTGCCGGTTTTAGCAAGCTTAATACTTTCGTGAAAGTGCTGCCCGGCAACGGATTTCAGTTCGGATTTTTCGGTTTCACCAGCCAGTTCTGCCAGCTTCAGAGTGGTTTCACCCAAATAATATTGCACATCCGGATAGTAAGCTGTGTTTGAATCGGAAGCCTGACTAAACAAGGAGCGGGCGGTTTTATAATCTTTCAGCTCATTAAAATAAATTACGCCGAGACGGTAATTATTGTACTTTTTATCTGTTCCGCTATTATTCTGAAGAGAGATCAGTTCAGCCAGTTTCAGCACGGCCACATGCAGATCAACAATCCGATAGTCCTGCAGAAACTGCAACCGTTCGGCGGCTTTTCCGGAGAGTTCCGAGGCGCCAAAATTATGCATCAGTTTCTCGTAGAATTGAGCAGCAGTTTCATAATTTTTTATCATCTCATGGCTGTAGGCCAGGTTATAATAGATATCATCAATGTCGGGCAGCGGGTTATTATCCAGCGTAAAGGGCGTAAAGATGCGGATAATCTGGTTCCATTCCTCATTTTCGGTCAACAGTTTAAGCAACAGGGTTCGCAGTTCGGAATTGGATTCCTTTTTAATAATCAGGTTTCTCAGGAATTGTCCGGCTTCATCTGCCTTTCCTGCCCGGATCAGCCACTGGGCATTATGATAATAAACCGAAGCCCGGAGCAGAGCCGGTATATTTTCATAATCCAGATCATTCCTGATTTCCATCTGCGCCGTCTGGTACCTGTTTAGTTTTGCTTTAGCCAGGGCATGTTTAAAATGAACAACCACCCGCAATGAATCGTTTTCCGGTTGATATTCTGAATAGGCAATATCAGCAAGTCCGAAATTGCTCATCAGAAAATGAACATCACCAAGCGCACTGATCAGGTCATTTTTCTTACCCGGATTTTTATCAATGGCCTTTTTTAACAGTATCTGGGCCTGACTTAGATCATTATTACGGATCAGCTGCAGCACATAAAGACGGACGGCCGGAATATAGGCAGGACTTTTTTCATGAATATCAATGATTCGTTTGAGTTCCGCTAATGCTTTTTCGTTGATGCCGGATTGAAATTCAATTTTTGCCGAAAGTAACAGAGCTGAGGCGAGTACATCGCCCTTTGGATTGGTCGCCTCAAGCCGGTCGAGGTATTCCCTTGCAACTGCACCTTGCCCCTGCCGATAAAGGATTTCGGCAATGCCATACCAGGCTGGAGCGACAAATTCAGAATCCGGATAGCGCTCCTGGAGCTTTTTATAATTTATATAGGCACTCTCTTCCTTACCATGCATGCTAAAAATTTCGGCACTGCGGTACAATCCTTCAGCGGCAAATCCACTGGCCGGATAAAGGAGATAAATGGATTCAAAAGCACGCGCAGCTTCAGCCTGTTCATCGGTTTGAACAAGACACTGGGCTGAATAATACAAAGCCTCAGCAGCCCGGGAGTTTTTTGGCAATTCAAGGGCAATGGATTGAAACTCAACCCTGGCTTTGACGAAATCCTTTAATTTTAAAAGTGACATTCCGGCAAAAAATCGGGCTTCACCGTTTTGACTGCTGGCCGGGTAGGTGGTATAAAATTGAATAAATTGTTGCGCCGCAATATCATAAAATGACTGATTATACAGCTTTAAGGCGTAGGAGAAATCACTGCCCTCCTGCTCAACCTGGCTATACGAGACAGAAATCAGAAGAAAGCAGATTGAAACTATGTATTTAAAACGCTTGCTCATCTTTTTAATCCATGCTCTCCAACGGTGTTAAATTGGCATACTGTTTGACCAGTTTTTTAATAATTCCACCATCAAATTCAAAGAAATGAACCGTCACTTTCATTTTATCACCTTCACCTTCAACCTGGCTGATTTTGCCTTTTCCAAAAGTCTCGTGATAAACCAGCTGGCCAACCCGGTAGAATTCCACTTCCTGGTTATGTGAATTTGAGTAGTTAAAATAATTCTGTATCGCCCGGCGTCTTTTGGAAGGCTGAAATTCTGCCTTTGATGACAGAAGATTCCTGGCTGTGCCGCGAACTTCAACCAATTTTGGCGGGATCTCCAGATAAAAAGGTGAGATCTCCGATTCTTTAAATTTGTTCTGACGGCGGCGCATCATGGCCATACTCAGGTGCAGTTTTTCCTGGGCCCGGGTCATTCCGACATATAGAAGCCTGCGCTCTTCTTCCAGCTCATTCATCGTCGAATCGGGTCTCTGCATCGGGATAAGTCCATTCTCCAAACCAGCCACAAAAACGACCGGGAATTCCAGACCTTTGGCCGAATGGAGTGTCATTAATGTTACCGAATTATTTTCTTCGTTATAAGTATCGACATCGGCGGTCAGGCTGACCTGTTGCAGGAAAACAGCCAGACGGGCTTCGAGTCCCTGCGCTTCCTGCGTTTCGCCGAAATTATCAATACTATCCATAAATTCCTGCAGATTAGCAACCCTGTTCTCACTTTCGTACTGGTCATACTCTGTTTTGTAGTGGTGCATCAGACCACTTTCAGCAGCTAAGGTCCTGACCAGTTCACCGGCTGCAATCTTATTCTGCAGATCAACAAATTTTGAGATCAACTCATGGAAGCCGATAACTTTTTGACCCATAGTTTCGGAGATAGTTGATATTTCCCTGACCCGGGCCAGACCTGCGAAAAGTGAAATACCTTCCATCTCGGAGAATTTTTCGATCTTTGAGACCGTTGTTTCACCTACCCCGCGCAGCGGGAAATTGATTATCCGCTTGAGTGCAACACTGTCTGCGGGATTGACCACTAATCTGAGATAAGAGACAAGGTCTTTAATTTCTTTCCGGTCATAAAATTTAAGGTTACCGATTACCGTATAATTGATATTATTACGACGCATGGCATCTTCAAGGGCACGGCTCTGCGCATTTGTGCGGTAGAGAATGGCAATATCTTTAAAACTCCTCTTTTGGGAGAAGATTTCATCATGGATCAGTTCAATAATTTTTTGAGCTTCCTGATCAGGGTCCGGGCTGGTTGTAAACGAAATCTTTTCACCGTCGGCCCGGTTTGAAAACATGGTCTTGCCAAGCCGGTCCGTATTATTCATAACCAGGGCATTTGCTGCGCCCAGGATAACCTGTGTTGACCGGTAATTTTCTTCCAGCTTGAAGGTTGCCGCATCCGGAAAATCCCGGTTAAAGGAAAGAATATTCTGTATATCTGCACCGCGCCAGCCATAAATGGACTGATCTTCATCGCCAACCACACAAATGTTCTTATGTTTTCCGGTCAGATTTTTTACCAGCAGGTACTGAGCATGATTGGTATCCTGATATTCGTCAACCATTATATACTTGAACTGATTTGAATATTTTTCCAGTATATCCGGGTGCTGATAAAATAAATCCAGTGGTTTTATAAGCAGATCATCAAAATCCATAGCATTATTTTTTTTCAGATGAATTTCATACTGCTTGTAAATCTGTGGTAAATCCTGGTCAATCAGGTCAAGTTCAGCCGGATTGATCTGGTCTGGCTTGATAAATTTATTTTTTAGCCGGGAAATTTTGTTAAGTATAATCTTTTCCCGGTTCAACTGTTGGGGAATACCATGGGAACTGAGAACTTTTTTCAAAGCCCGGGAAGAATCGTCCGTATCAAAAATCGAGAAATTGGTGTCGTAACCAAGATAAGTGCAATCACGTCGTAAAATTCTGGCAAAAATGCTGTGAAATGTGCCCAGCCAGAGATTCTTTACAAAACCGCCCGTAATCTGTTCGATGCGGTTTCTCATTTCACTGGCTGCCTTATTGGTAAAAGTAACCGCCAAAATTTGATCCGGGTTCACCTTTTTCTCGAATAGTAAATAGGCCAGACGGTAGATCAGTGTCCGTGTTTTACCGCTGCCGGCACCAGCCAGGATGAGAACAGCACCGTCGGTGGTGGTGACTGCTTTTTTCTGGACATCATTCAAGGAAGACAAATTAAAATTCATGCTCACCCTCAGGGCCTTTTCTTTGATTGATTTTTCCGAACCTGACGTCGGTATTCATCAAATTTGCCCTTTGCCGCAGCGTGCTCGCGGAGTGTCCGGTGAAAGCTGTGGCTACCATCGCCCCGGGCGACAAAGTACAAATTATCTGAATCCACCGGGAATATTGCAGCCAGAATCGAAGCCCTTCCCGGATTGTTGATTGGGCCCGGAGGCAGGCCGGTGTATTTATAGGTATTATATGGTGAGTCCGTTTCAAGGTCTTTGTACAGCACTCGCCTCGGCGGACCCGGCACAATAAACTGAATGGTTGGGTCTGCCTGCAAAAGCATACCCCGTTTTAATCTGTTATAATAAACCGCAGCAATCTGAGGTCTCTCCGCATCAAGAATTGCCTCGCCTTCAATAATAGAAGCCAGAGTTAGTATCTGATGAATACTCATTAACGATTTCTTTAAAGCCAACCGGACCGAATCGGCTTTGAACAAATTCTGGTTCTGTTGGACAAGAAATTCAAGAATTTGCATTTCTGTCATCCCGGTTTCAAAAAAATAGGTATCGGGCAACAGATAGCCTCGTATCGTCCCTGCCTCAATGTTTAACCTGGCCAGGAAAGCGGGGTCTGAGCCCAGCGAGTCAAAGCGGACACTATCCAAAGAATATTTTTCGGAAAGCTCCGAAAAAACAGATGAATTGTCCCATCCTTCAATCAGGCGAACCGTTTGAGTTTGTGGCTTGGCAACAGTCAGGTATTTAGCCAGCTGGGGATAACTTAAGCCGGTTGGGATTGAAAACCGGCCGGCTCTTAAGACCCGGTCATATTTAAAAAAAATAACCGTCCTCTTAAAAGCATCAGCATGACTGATCAGGCCTTCCTTATTTAGAATACCGGCAATCTGATCGAGATTGGCCTTTTTAGGAATATAAATGGTCTTTGTCCCTTCCCGGGAAACCGAGTTCATATCAAGATAGAAATAAGACTGATAAACCCACCAGATTATAATGAGCGGGAAAATCAGAAAAAGTATTTTAACCGTTTTCATCATTTTGTAATTGTTCTGAGAAAAATTCCCGCTCGAGTCTCCGGGATTCATCAATAATTCGCTCATACAGCCTGGTAATAGCTTCGTTACCTAAGGGGCCGGGATTGTTGGCTGTAACATTTTCCAATACCTGCACCTCACGGCTTGGTACATAAACCGGCATATCCAAAGATCTTTTTACATGACCGATCTCAATAGCATACTTTGCCCGCATATTGAGCAGGCGAACGATCTGAATATCTGTCTCATCGATCAGAATCCGGTATTTTTCAATTTCCTGAGAGACAATCATTCACCTCCCCTGTAAAGCTGTGCAATATAAAGAAATGACTAAAGAAGGTGCAAATTAAAGGTTAGCCAAATATTTGTTTATTAAGGTTTAATCAGAATTTGTGTTGAATCTAACAAGTTTCTGATACGGCTGTCCGGGGAAAGCTCCTGGTCAATTGTAATGACTTCCGCTTTAAGGTGCTCTCTATAAATCTGAAGATCAAGCAAATACTCGCCATCGGAGCGACCGCCGATAATAAATGGTTTTATACCGCTTTGAATCCTGTCAGACTGGGCAAAGGACCATAAAATACAATCGACCGCGGGATACGTTTTGCAGAAATTATCCAAATCTTCTTCCATTCCCTGAAAGATAACCAGCAGTAAATCATCATTGGCCAATTTTTGATAATCAATTTGAAATTGATCGGTTTCTGCCGGCAATATTTCTTTTCCCGCCTGCTGTAGCAGGGATGGAGCCATTACAGAATAAATATGCACCATTTGACCATTTATTGTTTTCTTTAAACTGGGTATAAAATCATTTTTTTTTATTTCATAGTTTGAACAAATAAACCGGGTGCCTGAAACCTGACCAATGTACCCGAACCCATTTGGCCGGTCTACTAAATCCTGGAACCCCGGTGTGAGAATTTCCGGCTTTAGCTGACTATATACTATTTCCATTCTGAGATTATGGGCAGGATAACTATAGGTATTGCCAAAATTACCGCCATCAATAAAAAGCAAATCCGGATTAGCGCTTCTACGCTTATTTATAAAAGAACCTGCCAAATCAAGGCCCCCTTTGGGATGATCACCACAACCACAATTCTCGAGATTGCCGTTGAGATTTGACCAGAACAGAATTTCTACAGGAGTTTCCTGATTTTTGCAGGAGACCAGAAGTACTAACATAATTATTGTTAATTTGATAAAGGAATATTCCATACAGATTTTTCCGATAACTGATCCAATGAAGGCCATCGTCAAATCCGGATGAAGTTGGCAGAATAAATTTTGTTAAATAATAGGATCAGGCTGTTTTCATGTCGTGAAGCATTAGACTTGCCAGCCTGATCACCTCGGATACGAATTAAGCTGTTTGATGGCTTCATCCATCGAGCTGAATACAGGGAAAACAGTATCCAGCTTGGTTATCTTTAACAGGTTTATGACCCGGTCGGACAAATTGATTAAACCTAATTTTCCGCCATTGTTTCTGAGTGTTGTAATGGCACCGATCAAAATACCCAGTCCGGAACTGTTCATCCAGTCCACATTTTTCAGGTTGATAATCAGTCTGAGATTACCGGCATCAATCATCTGGTGAATGCGATCATTAATCTCACCAGCTTCGGGACCACCCATAATTTTCCCGGAAAGATTCACGATGGTTATGTCATCTTGCTCGAAAGATTCAACACTCATAACTCAGTTCCTGTTTTAAGCTTTCTTTGAATGCCAATCGACCACGATCGGGCTGGCCACATATATCGATGAATAAGTACCGACAACGATCCCGATGATCAGCGCCAGGGCGAAGGTACGTAAAACTTCACCGCCAAAAAAGTAAAGTACAACAACCACGATCAGGGTTGTACCGGAGGTCATGATAGTACGGCTCAATGTCTCATTGATACTGCGGTTAACCGGTTCAGACAAATCGGTCAGCTTTTGGCGGGTAGATTTAAGATTGTCACGAATGCGGTCAAAAACAACGATTGTATCGTTCAGAGAATAACCGACAATCGTAAGAACTGCAGCGATAATGGGCGCTGAAATTTCGATTTCAAAGACCGAGAAAACCCCCAGGGTAATGATGACATCATGGAACAGGGCAACAACCGCTCCTACACCAAACTTAAGCTCAAAGCGCCACATAATGTAAAAAAGGATGAGGATCATCGACCATAGTACTGCCAGAATTGCTTTATAAATAAGCTCATGCCCGATTTTTGGTCCAACCTTCTCCACCCTCTGCACGACAAATGGATTATCGGTTATGGAACTGGAAATGATCTGATCCATACTGGTTGACATTTCTTCAGCACTTTGTTCAACCTCAACCCGGATCGAGATTTCATTTGGCTGTCCAAAATGTTTGATTTCGGCTTCCGAAAAACCTGCTGCAGCAACAGCATTTCTTATCTGTTGTATCTCAACCGCTTTTTCAAATTTTAGATGAACCAGCGTTCCACCGGTAAAATCGATATTGTATTTTGGCCCACCATGAAGGATCAGCGAAATAATGGAGATCAAAATCAAAGTACCACTAAAGATATAAGCAGATTTTCTGATTTTCAGGAACTCATAGTGCGTATCAATGAATATTTGCATAAACCGAATTACTCCTTGTTAATCTCAGCGCTATCAGATGCTGAGCTTTTTTACAGTCATTCTTTCCAGAGAAAAATCAAAGATCACCCTCGTTACAACGATAGCAGTAAACATTGAGGCTACGATACCAATCATCAGGGTAAGAGCAAAACCCTGTATCGGCCCGGAACCGTAGGTATATAAAACCAGCCCGGCGATAAAGGTGGTGACATTGGCATCAAGAATCGTGATTAAAGCCTTGCCATAACCGACTTCAATGGCATTTCTGACTGTTTTACCGCGGCGAATTTCTTCTCTGACTCTTTCCAAAATCAGCACATTGGCATCTACTGCCATACCGATAGTCAGAATAATTCCGGCAATTCCGGGCAGGGTTAATGTGGCATGAAAGTAAGCTATAATAGACATGATCAAGACGATATTAAGCAACAGGGCAAGATCGGCAACAAGTCCGCTTACTCTGTAATAGACCATCATAAAAAGAGCAACTAAAACGAGACCGAGAAGTGCCGAATAACTGCCGGCATTGATCGAATCCTGACCAAGTGAAGGACCAACTGTCCGCTCTTCCATGATCTGAACCGGAGCCGGCAGGGCACCAGCCTTTAAGACAATAGCCAGATCGGAGGCTTCCTGCATCGATTCAATATTGGTGATTCTGGCTCTTCCTCCGGTAATTTTAACCTGAAGCGTCGGAGCGAGAAAAACTTTATTATCAAGGATGATGGCCAGTCTTTTACCAATATTTGCACCGGTTACCCGGGCAAAAACCTTTGAGCCCTCATCATTCAGGGATAATGAAATTTCAAATTTTCCAATGGAATTGGGATCACTTTGACTGCCCGGCTGCGGCACAGCTTCGGTAATGGTTGAACCGGTCAATTCGATGTTTTTATTGACCAAAAATACCTGATAGTATTGTTCATTTAATTCCGGTTTTGCTCCCCAAAGAAATTCTGCACTACCAGCCTGTTCAGCGATAATCTGTTTGACTTCGGGCAGCTTGAGAATCTCTTTGAATTTCTCTTCTTTTTGAACCGGAACCAACAAAGTCTGCTGGTCACGGGGATCGAGGAAAAATATGTTTTCTTCAAAAATTGACGCTGATTCAGTGGCAGCATCAACTGCTTTTGTGGTATCAATATTCAGCAATTCACCAACCGATTTAACCTGTTCGGAACTATCCGTTGCAGTTTCTGCAACGGCAGAATCAGCCGGTACGGTTTCGGATTTGGATTTAATAAAGGCATTGATTTTTTCGGCAATCTGTCCGGTAACAATATTTTCCCGCAGCATTTTAAATTCAAGTAATGCCGTTTTGCCAATCAGCTTCCGAACCCGGGTTGGGTCCGTAACACCGGCCAGCTCGACGATAATTCTGCGGTCACCCTGTTTTTGAATAATCGGCTCGCTCACGCCAAATTCGTCGACACGGTTTCTTAAAATTTCAAGTGAACGGTCAACGGCTTCAGTGGATTGATCCCGTAAATAAGCAAGTACATTAGATTCATCCCGCAGGTCAGCCGAAGCATAGTAACGTACTATATTCTGACCTTTGGCCTTGAGCCTTCCGTTAAAGACGGAAATAAAATCCTCATCCGATTTCTGAACCTGTTGGTCTGCTTCAATTAAAGCCTGTTCGAATTCCTTATTCATATTTGAAGCCAGATTTTTCAGCAGTTCCCTGATATCAACTTCCAGTACAACATGCATACCGCCCTGAAGATCGAGACCGAGATTGATTGCCTTATCTTTTAAATCATAAAAGGCTTTCTGATCCCGGATGCGAAACTCATTTCTTTCATCTTCAGTCAGATTATTATACTTGTAGGTCGGATAGAGCAGATAAATTGACAATGCCAGTACAGCTGAAATCAGGATTAATTTTGTAGTCGTATTCGACTTCATAGAGAACTTCCCCTTGCGGTATTCAATTTAAATGACAATTTATAAAGCATTTAATTTAGCCTGACCCCCTTTTAAAGTCAATTAAATTTAGCCATTCTTAACACGCGCCAGAAGTTCTGTTTCGTCCATAATCTTTATCCCGAGCTGCTTTGCCCGGCCCAGCTTTGACCCTGCATTTTCACCAGCCAACAGGTAATCAGTCCTGGCTGAAACTGAGCCGCTGACCTTGCCGCCATGCCTTTGGATAAGTTCTGTGGCCTCCTGCCGGCTGAGCGTGGGTAGTGTTCCGGTGATAACAAAAGTTTTGCCCGGGAATACGCCTCCCGTTGGTTTTTCAAGGCCACTAATTTCAATTCCGCAATCGAGCAGTTCTTTGATCAGTTTCTGGTTAACAGCATCCGCAAAAAAACGGACAACACTCCCGGCCATCTGCTCGCCAAAACCTTCCAGAGCTTCCAGTTCAGAGGTGGTCAGGTTCATAATTCTTTGCAGTGTCCCTATTTCCCCGGCTAATTGGCGGGCGGCTGATATGCCAATAAAGGGAATACCGAGACTGTAAATAAACCTGTCCAATGGCTGTACTTTCTTCTTTTGAATGGATTCAATCAGTTTTGCCGCACTTTTCTCACCGAAGCCTTCAATCTCTGCGATCTGATTTTCCTGCAACCGGAAAATATCCGGGATACTGCTGATCAATCCCAACTGGTTAAAGGTCTCAATAATCGCCGGTCCCAAACCGGCAATATCAAAAGCATCGCGTGAAACAAAATGCCCGATCCTTCTCAGCAGTTGGGCCGGGCAGGCTGGATTTATGCAGCGCAAAGCTACTTCATCCTCCAGGCGAATCAGATCTGACTGACACGACGGACAATTTTCCGGAAATTGTTCCGGTTGTGATTCGGGCGACCGTTTTTCAAAATTTACGGCAACCACTTTCGGGATAATGTCTCCGCCCTTTTCTATAAATACAAAGTCACTCCGGCGGATATCCTTGCGCCTGATTTCATCGGGGTTATGAAGCGTGGCCCGCGAAACCGTGCTGCCGGCCAGGAAAACCGGTTCCAGTCCGGCCACCGGCGTTACAATTCCGGTCCGCCCAACCTGCCAGATAATTTCTTTAACCTGTGTCTCCGCCTGTTCCGCTTTAAATTTATAGGCAATAGCCCAGCGGGGGCTTTTGGCAGTCATTCCAAGCTGAATCTGATCTTGCACAGCATTTACTTTTATGACTACACCATCGATATCATAAGGTAGCTCACTGCGTTTACTTTCCCATTTTTGGATATAAGCTAAAATCTGGGAGAGGTCTGTACATTTCTGCCATTCTGCATTCACCGGCAATCCGCTATTTTGGATAAAAGAAAGATTTTCTGAATGTGTCCCGGCCGATGTATCGGAGCTGATAAAAGCATAACAAAAGATAGATAACTGGCGATGGGCTACAATCCGGGCATCCTGCATTTTCAGGGTCCCTGCCGCTGCATTGCGCGGATTGGCAAACAACGGCTCTCCCTGTTCCTCCCTTTCGCGGTTGATGCGTACAAAACTGGAATGTGGCATGTAGATTTCACCGCGGATCTCAAATTTTCCGGGAATCTCCTCTGCTTTGACAATGGATAAAGGTATGCTGCGGATGGTTTTAACATTTGTAGTAACATCATCGCCTTTTTCTCCATCGCCCCGGGTAACCGCTCTCAGCAGCCGGCCATTCCCGTAGATCATACTGATAGCCAACCCATCGATTTTCAATTCAACTATATAATCAACCTGCGATTTATTCAGACCCTGCCGGACACGCCGGTCAAAATCATGGATATCCTCTGCGCTGTAACTATTGGCCAGGGAAAGCATTGGATTTTCATGGGCAACGGTCGGGAAATTTTTTGTTGGTACACCGGAAACCCTCTGAGTCGGAGAATCAGGAGCAAAATCACCCAGTTCGGTTTCCAACCCTTCCAGCTCTTTCATCAGCCGGTCATAGGTAAAATCATCAACCGATGGCTGGGCTAAGACGTAATATTCATAGTCATATTTATTGATGAGTTCTCTTAATTCTGCAATTCTTTTCCTGGCTTCAATTGACATGCTGTACTCCAGTAAAATCTTTATTCCCGACAAATCAAAGGATGTTACTAATCCGATTAATTCATAAATTTGGGCTAAAGCCCGGCGGAGTAGATTCTAATTAACCCCAGTCCCGCAGGTGCGGGACGGGGCTATAACGAACTCCTTAATATTCATAGACCTTAGTCCATAAAAAAATCATACCTGAATTATTAGGCTAACCAGTTTCCTCAGAAAATTACCAGGATTCATCTGAAATTCAGGCAAATTTTATCCTGCTTTTTGACTGCAGATGAACTGCTTTTTTTGTATTTTGCCCCATGCCCGAAAAATATAAAATAATTGCCGGACTTATCTTCCTGCAAACCATGATTTCCTGCACCAATCCGTTTGCAACACGCACGCCGGAAAAACCTGATAACAACGATCAGATTTCTGTGTTTGAACCAGCAGTCACTCCCCGGATATTAATGACCAATTTCAGCCGGGCCATTGAACAAAAAAATTTACAGGAGTACCTTGCTGTTTTCCAGAATGATGAGTCGTCTCCGATCAGTTATTCATTCGAGCCGGATGAAAATTACAGCGAATTGCTTACAAATTCCTGGAAGTATGAAGACGAATTGAGTTATTTTTCAAAATTAAGCCAATCCGACCGTTTCGGCTACCCTTTGCTTCGTTTTCACTTTCTGGACTCCCTTGTCTATTCACCGCTTAATCCTGCTGCCGCCGATGATTCGGCTGAGACAAATTTTGTCCGCTATGAGTTAAAAATCGAGATGTCCGATTCCGTGCGGTTTGTTACCGGGCAAAGCCGGTTTAAATTACTAAAAGATAATCAAAACCTTGAATTATGGTTACTGTATCTATGGCAGGACCGGGCAATAAACGGTGAACCTCATAAAAGCTGGACGGCCCATAAATATGAATTGCGTTAAGCTTCCGGTGACTTTCATATTTCTGCTCGCCTTTTGCGGTTCCTGCCTGAATCCGTTCGCCCCTTCTCTTTCTGATGAAAAAACCAATAAAAATCAGATTTTGACTAATCAAACTTCTCCCGAAGATGTCTTGATAAATTTCAGCTATGCCTATAATTTTAAGGATTCACTGGTCTATAGCGATTTGCTGGATAGTACTTTTATCTTTATTTCCAGAAATTTTGCTACTAATCCGGTAACCAGTATTAACTGGGGCCGGGATGTTGATATCCAGACCACGGTCCGCTTATTCCGGCATTTCGAGACCGTAGATTTAATTTGGGGCGGAACCGTATTTCTGAATTTTTTTAATGACAGTACGGAAGCCGAAATAAAAAAAACCTTTCAGCTTACCCTTGATGGCGGAGAGGAAATACCCACCCTGAATGGTGAAGCACTCTTTTATATGAGAAAACAAATTATCAATTCGGAACCCTTCTGGCGAATTACGCGCTGGGAGGATTTGTCCACTTTTTGAAGAGGAACACATGCAAAGATTAGCGCTTGATATTGATCCGATTGCCGTTATCAGAAACACTTTCGGCAATAACGATCCCGATCCTTCGCGGGCCGTTGTGCTGGCAGAACTGGGTGGAGTGGAAAGTATTGTCTGCTATCTGCGGGACGACCATAAAACTGTGAACGAACGGGATATTGCCGTTTTGCGCCAGATTCTGACCACGCATCTCAATATCCGCTGTAATATCACTGAAGAAACAATCCGGGCCATGATGCGGGTCAAACCCGATATGATTACTTTCGTCGCCCCGGGTTCGGTCAGAGATTTCGGCCCGGCTTCACTGAATCCGGATACTTATTCCTCCCAGTTGCAAAGTTATCTGCCTGAATTAAGGAGTAATAACATACTTAGTTCAGTGCTGATTGAACCGGAAATCAATATGCTTAAAGCTGCCGGACGGATGGGTTTTGATTACGTGGAGCTTGATATAAAAAGTCTGGCTGAAGCTGAGGACATGAGCCAGGAGCTTGAACTGCTCGACCAGATCGGCAGCCTGGCCATGGCGGCCAACAAAATCGGTATGGGAGTAAACGTCTCAGGAAAAATAAATTCTGGTTTTATCAGAGATTTGAGCAGAATCGAACTGCTCGAGGATATTATTATCGGTGAACCAATCATTATCAAGGGTTTGGCTATTGGGATTGAACAAGCCGTCCGTGATTTTCTCACTCATTTTTAATTCAATGATACCGTACCGGATATTTTTTTATTTAATCCTTTTTTCAGTTCTCCCGGGCCATGGCTATACCCAGGGTCCGTACAGGTTTACTGAAGAAAAAATCATCCATCTCGGCCGCGAACAGCTTTGGCGGCAAAGTGATGAATCCCAAAAAACCAGCTTTTACCTGCCCATTTTCTCGGAGAATAAACAGCAGTTTTCAATCTCAGCCAATTTCAGCATCGACACTTCAGATATCTTTGACCAGGCTTTACTTTATATCCCGGTCTATTCCGGTGATTTTTCGGTAACCCTTAACAATAAAAATCTGGGCTATCAGGCCGATGACGGATTAAGCAAAGTCATCCCGGTTCCTATAGAGCTGCTAAATTTTTCCGGGACCAATAAAATAGAATTACAGTTTTTTGAACCGGGCTGGACAGGCCGGGGTTATCCGGTTTACCGGCAAATTGGTGAACAGCATTTTATACTCGGTCTGAACAATGAAATTTCACTCCATCTTTTTCGCGGCACAGGCATAGAACTGGAATTTACCGAAATTGAACGCGCCGGAAATTCTGTAAACATTAACTGCCGCCTGAAGCTAAAAGCTAAACCGGAAATCATCGCCAATAAAACAGAACTGAACCTGAGAGTAAAAGTCAGTGATGGTATAAATATTCTTGAAAATCAGGTTGTGCCAGTCACTGTGGATGGTGAATGGCAAAGCAATTTCCGGATAAAAATTCCCGAATCCCGGCTTTGGCCTAAAACTCTCATCCCACCTTTGCTTTCGGTTAGTTATGATAAAAACCTGGCCAATGTTTTTTATTTTGAATATCCGCTCAGAGTAAAACTGACCCGGTTTTTAAAAAAAATACAACTCAATGGCAAAGAACCGGAATTGCGTGGTTATAACCTTGTACTGCACCGGGAAAACAGATTGCAAAGTACTTACCGGTCATCCTTAAAAAACTTACTGGTCAACCTGCAAAGGTCAGGGTTTAACCTGATTCGGGTTACAGACCACCTGCCGGATGATTATCTTCTTTCACTTTGTGATTCGCTGGATCTGACCGTATTTGGCGATCTGCCTGTGCGGCGTTTGCTTCCGGCAGATGTTAGCAATGAAAACCTGATTGTTTTAAGTAAAAAAAGCCTGGATGATGCTTTTCAAAAACTTCAAATCCATCCTTCTCTGACAGCCATTGGCTTGGGCTCCGAGCTCGACTTGTCGAGCCCGGTTGCCGAGAAATTTTTCCATATTCTGGGTACAAATGCCGGTCATCCCGGGTTTTGGCTAACCTATTTATCACCAGTTCCGGCTGCCGGTCAGCCAAAGTTTTCGGTGGTCGATTTTTATCTTCTCGATCATTATGCGCCGTTGCCGCGAATTCAACCCGATCTGCATACGGCAAATTATTACAGTAGCGGTAAATTCAGTTTCAGCAAATATCCGGATAAAAAAGAGTTGCAGCTGAATTTTCGGAAAAGCAGGGAAATCTTTGGCCAGACCTGTATTTTCTATGGGAATTCGCACTGGTTTAAGGGATCAAATTTAACACAGATTAAGAAAACAGATGGCTTGATATTTAATCCGGTTCCGGATTTTTTCGACCCGCAAGCCGGTGCAGATCCAGCTTTCTGGCAGCGTCTTGAAAATGAAATTGTAATTTCAACCGAGCTGAGCGGCGCCTCAAATACTTACTCAATAATCATTTTTGTGGCCTTTATTATTTTTATGCTGGTCTATCGGCGCAGTGTCCGCCTGCGCAGCGATTTAATCCGTTCCCTGCGCAACTCCAATGGTTTTTTTATGGATATCCGGGAACGACGAATCATCCCGCTGCATCATTCAACCTTCGTTGGTATTGTCGGTGCTATCCTGCTTGGAACCATAACTGCCGCTATTCTCTCCGGTCATCTCAATCGATACTGGATAAATGAAATTTCCTATATTCTCTTACACCCACTGGGTCTGTTCAGTTATTTTCAGAAAATCAGTACCAATGATTTTTTACTGGTACTCTATCTTAGCGGAATCTATTTATTCATTCCGATTTCGATAAGTATGCTGATTTACCTGTTTGCCCTTATTTCAGGTTTTACTCTCCGTCTGCGCCAGGCTTTTGCCATCGCTTTGTGGAGCGGATCGCCTCTGTTGCTCCTTTTTCCGGTAGCCTTCTTCAGCCAGTACATACTCAGTATTTTCGATGTATATATGGCCGCTTTCTACCTGGTTATCTTTATGGTGATTTGGATTCACTGGCGCTTAATCAAAGGTATCCGGGCCATTTTCTACCGGCGTTCGGCAAAGGTTCTTCTGATCGTTCTATTGTCTTACACCGTTCCCATTCTTATCTTTTGGGCTGTTTTTAAACCGGATCAGCAGTGGTATGAGTATATCCGGTTCATGATCAACACCCGCATTATTTTTTAGAGATTCTTAAAAAGATGTATTTATCAAAACTTGATATTTTTGGTTTTAAATCGTTTGCTATGAAAACCCAGCTCGAATTTCGGGATGGGACAAGTTGTATTATCGGACCGAACGGTTCCGGCAAATCAAATATTGTTGATGCCATCCGCTGGGTTCTTGGTGAGCAGAAAGCAAATACCCTGCGCAGTGATAAAATGGAAAATGTTATCTTCAACGGAACCCGGCTTAGAAAACCGGTCGGGATGACGGAAGTCTCACTGACCATTCAGAATTCAAAAAAAGTACTGCCGACAGAATTTGACGAGGTGGTTATTTCCCGCCGTCTGTATCGTTCCGGGGAAAGCCAGTACCTGATCAATAAAACTCCCGTTCGTCTCAAGGATGTTACCGATTTGTTTATGGATACCGGGCTTGGCCCGAATTCCTATTCGGTGATTGAGCTTAAAATGGTAGAGAGCATTCTGAGCGAAAACAAGAATGAAAGACGCCAGTTGCTGGATGAAGCAGCCGGCATTGTCAAATACAAATTGCGCCGGCGCTCAGCCCTGCGCAAACTCGAATCGACGCGCAACGATCTGATCCGTCTCCATGATATCGTCAATGAAATTCAAAAAAATGTAAATACCCTGTCCCGGCAGGTCGGCAAAGCCCGCCGCTACCTGGAATATGTCGATCTGCTGAAAAAACTGGAAATTGATCTGGCCAAATACCGCTTCCACCATCTTTGGGATGAGATCAGACCATTGCAAATGAGTATTCAGGAAGCCGGTCAAAAAAAGGAAGAACGCTCACACCAGATTACGATTGACGATGCTATTCTTGAAAGACTGCGTAAAGATTCTCTGGATTCTGACCGGATTCTCATGGAAATACAGCAGAACTTATCAGGCATTGACCGGAACATTGCCGGCCTGCGTCAAACAGTTGCCGTCTCTGAAACCAGAATTGAGGAGATCGGTAAACTCAAAATCAGTCTTTCCGCTGAAATGGACGAACTGGCCCGGAAAAAAGAAACTGCCGCCAGATATCTTGAAGACTTCCTTATTGAAATTCAGGAACTGGAAATAAAAACTGAAAGCGAAGCGGAACAGGTTCAGGCTTTAACCGAAACCAAAAACCAGGAACAAGCCCTGATTTTAGCTTTCCGTAAGGAAATCGACGATCTCAATTTTAGTTTTAAGAACCGTCTTAATGAACTCTCTGCACTAAAGGAAAAGCTTAATAACTATCAGTATCAGCTTGGTTTTGAATCCAACCAAAAAGAACAGTTGCTGGCTGCCCTGCAAAATTTTAGCGCCGACCATTCTGTTCTTAAAGAGCAATTGACAAAAATTTCCAACAAGCTGACCAAAGTCCGCCAGGATATCGCTGAACAGACTATAACTCTCGAACATCTCGAACAGGATAAGGAAAACCTTCAGACTGACATACGCAACGAGGAAGGCAGCCTGAACCGGATGATTTCAGAAATTGAAAAAGCCCGGGCCAGGTATAATTTTTTTAAACAAATTCTGAGTAGCTACGAGGGACATGCTGTAAGCACCCGTTTTATTATGGAAAACCGAACCGATTTCAGCGGCATCCATGCTCCACTTTCCGATATTATCTCGGTTGACGAAAAATACGCACCATTGATTGAGATTATTTTAGGTGAAGCTTTAAATTATATTGTGGTCGATTCTGCCGAAATTGCGGCCTCTGTCTTCTCCCAATTGCGGGAAAAGGATAAGGGCCGGATCACCCTTATTCCATTGGATCGTATTTCCCGAATCAGCTTTACCGCCGATAATCCCCGTTCCGGAGTCAACTATTTGCTCGACAAAATAGAGTGCGAGGCAAAATACAGGCACCTGTTTAAGATACTTCTGGAAGATGTCGTCATCGTCGATTCCCTTGCCGAAGGGCTGAAGCTGGCCGCAGACCATAATCAATTACGGATTATCACCATGGATGGCGAGGTGGTAAATTTTAACCGGGAAATCAGCGGCGGTATTCTGCGCCGTTCCGATAGCGGTATAGTCGGCCGCCGGGATAACCTGCAAAAATATAAAAGTCTGACCGAGGAAAATGAAAAAAAGGCTGGTGCGATCCGTGAAAAAATTGATCGGTTCCGGGAAAAACTATCTGCTATCGAAGGACAGATCCGACAGGCCAGAGAGAAAATTGTGCTAACCGAAAAAGAAAAGCACGATATTGAAAAGGCTGAGAGCCAGGTTCAGTACGAAATAAATGCCCTGCTCCGCAATGCAGATGAAACCAGGAAGAAAATCAGCAGCATCGAAGCACGGTTACAGGAACTCATTGAGCAGAGTCAAACCGCTGGCAAACACCTGTCTTCAGGAGAACAGACCATCCGCGATGAGGAAAAAGATGTTATTCATAAAACCACAGAATACGAGAAAAATTTAGCGCTCTTCCAGGCTGCAGCTGATGAAGTGCAGAGGGCCCAGATCTCCTATAACTCTATGCGCAATCAGTTGAACAACCGTCGGCAGGATGCGGAACGATCGCGCCAGGCCATCACTGAGATGATGTCGCAGCGGGAAAAACATGAAAAATCCATAGCACAGGCCGATATCGACGCAGAAAATAACCGGCAAAAAATCAGCGCAGCGCAAACACAGCTCGAAGCTGAGTTTTCCGACCGTGATAAATTGGACCGCGAAAGTAAAGAAAAAGAGCATGTCAGCCAGGAACTGAAAGACCGGATACAGGTTCTTGAACAACAGACCAGAAAATATCGCCGGGAACACGACGAATCTCAGGAGCTGAGCCGGAAACTGGAACTGAACCTGAAAGAATACACGATCAAAGCTGAAACGACACGGGAGCGCATTCTTAAATTATATAACGAGGATATTGAACTATCCCTGCCCTTTGACGGCATGGATGAGAAAGCAGCCGAGGTGGAAATTGACTCACTCGAGCAAAGGATAAAAATGATGGGGCCGGTAAATCCGCTGGCCGTTGAAGAGTATGACCGGGAAAAGGAACGGCTCGATTTTCTGACCAAGCAGATCAACGATTTGGAACAGGCCGAAACTATGCTCATCGAAACCATAAATAAAATCAATGAGACGGCCAGAAAACAATTCACAGATACCTTTGGCTTAATCAAAGTAAATTTCGAGCAGGTCTTTAAATCCTTCTTCGAGAATGGCGAAGGTACCATTAACATTATCGATCAGGACGACCTGCTGGAATCCGACATCGAAATAACGGTCAGAACCAAAGGCAAGCAGCTTCAGACCCTGACCCTGCTCTCTGGCGGAGAAAAAACACTGACCGCCATTTCCCTGCTGTTCGCCATTTATCTGGTTAAACCAAGCCCATTTTGTATTCTGGATGAAGTTGATGCACCGCTGGATGATGTCAATATTGTCCGTTTCACCGATGCCCTCCGTTCCTTTTCAAACAATACCCAATTTATTGTTGTTACACACAACAAACGTACCATGGAAGCCGCAGAAACTATGTATGGTGTGACCATGGAAGAAGAGGGCGTTTCAAAAATAATTTCAGTTCAATTTAATTAGACGGGAGAGCGCATGAAGAGAATGCTAATGATATTATTTTATTTACCGGCTTTTGTTCTGGCCCAATTCGACTTCCTTCCAATCAATGCCGATTACACCAGTTTCAGCGCCTCCGACAGCAACGCCTATATTGAAGTTTATATATCGGTTTTCCGGGGCAACCTGCAATTCTCACCTCTCCCCGATGGACAGTTTAAGGCACAGTTCAGCACTCATCTCTCGGTTCAAAAAGGCAGCGAAATTGTACAAAAACTGGATCATGATTACGAATCGCAAACCGCTGATACCAGCCGGGCCGCCGGTCTGAACCAATTCATTGATGTTTTTACCCTGCAATTGCCCTACGGAACCTATTCTGCCACAGTCCGGCTGGAAGATAAAAACTCCGGGCGATCCGGAGAATATCAGCTTGACCTGATTACCCACCAACCTGAACAGGGCATTTATTTTTCGCAGGTCGAACTCTGCTCGGAAATTAAATCCGATGATTCCCCTTCCCTGTTTCATAAAAATGGATTACGTGTTGTGCCCAACGCACGCCGCTCTTATGATTTTTTACAACCCTTACTCTATTTTTATGTAGAACTTAATAATTTACCCTATCAGCCCGGTACATCTGCTCAGTACACGGTCTCCTACAATATCAGCGACGCCTCGGGCAAGATCATCCGCGATGGCGGCAGTAAGGATAAACCGGTTACCGCTGCTACACAGGCTGAAATAAACGGGCTGAACGTAATAGCTTTACCGGCCGGTATATACTATCTCAATATTCAGGCTACGGAATCGGTCAGCCACAAAACGGTGACCGCGAATAAAAAATTCAGGGTCTACAAACCGGATAAAAACAAAAAGCCGGAGCAGGAGATTATTCCTGAAATCGCTGATGTCTTGTTAAGTCTTTCTGATGAGGAAATTAAACAGGAATTTTCTTACGTCTCCTATCTGGCCAATCCTGCAGAAAAAAAGGTTTGGAAAGGTCTGACGGAAATAATTTCCAAACAGAAATTTTTGACCGAGTTCTGGAAAAGAAGGGCTGAACTGGTCCAGCTGCCGCTGGAAATTTACCGCGAAAAATACCTGCGGAACATTGAATATGTGAATGCTAATTTCGGATCGGTGCAGCGCCAGGGTTGGATGACCGACCGCGGCCGGGTTTTCCTGCTCTATGGGGCACCCAATGAAATAGAACGTAATGCCAGCACCATGGATCGGGTGCCTTTCGATATCTGGCATTTCTATAATCTTGAAGGCGGGGCGACTTTTATTTTTGCTGATTTAACCGGGTTTGGTATTTATGAATTATTGCATTCATCTTACAGCAAGGAATTACAGGACCCGGATTGGGAAAGAAAAGTTTATAAAAGCGGAACCGGGGTTTCACCTACTCTAAGCTATTAAAAACTTATTTCAGATAGGACCAGCGGTTTTTATCACGGAAATCTTCGCCCCAGTGCAGCTTGTCGCGCAGGGTTTGATAAAAATTCTGGTCCCTGAATTTTACCAGCTTTAAAACCTTATCACTTTTACGGATAATAAATTCACTGCCGCTCGGGAATGATCCATCCTTCTGCCCATCCCGGAATATGTTCATCTCCGAATGTTCCGTATAAACCTGAATTTCAACTATGCTCCCGGAGTGGATAACCACCGGCCGGTTGGTCAAGGAATGCGGACAGATTGGATTTAAGATAAACGCTTCGGTTCCGGACACCACAATTGGTCCGCCAGCTGATAAGGAATAGCCAGTTGAACCGGAGGGTGTGGAAAGAATCATGGCATCGGCGATATACGAGTTTAACCACTCGCCGTTCACCCTGGTAATTATTTCAATAACCCTCGAGAAGCCGGCTTTATCAAAAACAATGTCGTTAAAAGCCAGGAATTTTTCCGGTTTTCCCTTTATTTGGTATTCAAGCAGCATACGGTCTTCATATTCATGTTCGCCGGAAATAAATTGCTGCAAATGTTCCAGGATGCGGTTGGGCGGTGTATTGGCCAGAAAGCCAAGTCCGCCAAGATTAACCCCTAAAATAGGCAGATCGGCCAGAGCCGCTTTTTCCGAAATTCTCAGAATCGTGCCATCGCCGCCCAGGGTAACAATCAGATCACCTGTGGTCAGGGTTTCTTCTTCGGAAACCGGACGCAAATTATTCAGGAGTTTCAGATCAATATCTGCATCAAAGGTGCAAAGCGTAAAATCGACCTGCGGCTTATTCATCTTAATCCAGTCATTGATGATGTGCAGGTATTTTAGAGCAACCTGTTTACGCGGATTAATAATGATATTGATCTGCAGCCTTCTGCTCATGCCTGATCACCCGGTTCTTCAGTACTGTTATTTAGTTTTTTTGAGATAAATTCAACCTTTTGCTCTGCTTTTTCGAGTTCTTTTCGCAGCCGGAGGATCAGGCCGCTGCCCTCATCAAAGAGTTTTAAGCCATCCTGCAGACTGGTCGGGCTTTGTTCGAGTTTTTTAACAATGGCTTCCAACTGGCTCAGGGCTTCTTCAAAAGTTATTTCTTTCATAAATTGACCTGCTCTAAAATTTTACTCTTCAGTTCACCATCGCTAAGCACGGTGCGGATGATCTCTCCCGCTGCAGCCATCTCCCGTCGGCGCAGCACTTCCCCATCTGCTTTTAATGTTATCGAATAACCGCGCTGCAGAATATTCAAGGGGTTCAAATTGTGTAATTTCTCGGAATACAGTTCAAGCTGATGGCTGATTTTACTGATTTTTTCAGATTGAATGGTGTAAAGCCGCTCGGCAAACATATCGGTTTGCATCATCAATGAACGGAGATCAGACTGGATTTTGGCGAAGGCCCGGTGCCCCGATAAAAAGCGTAGTTCGGATGATTTTTCGGCCAGGAGCGCTTTAACCTGGTATTGCAGCGATTGCTGAAGATGGCGAAGACGATCCCGCACCTGCACAAAACCCTGGGATACTATTTCAGCAGCAGCAGAAGGTGTGGCTGCCCGCAGGTCGGCAACAAAATCGGCTATGGTAAAATCAATTTCGTGGCCGACAGCCGAGATAACTGGAATTTTGGAAGCAAAAATAGCCCGGGCCACTTTTTCTTCATTAAAAGCCCACAAGTCCTCAATTGAACCTCCACCGCGGCCGGCGATGATACAGTCGGCTTCGCGGCGCCGGTTTATTTCCTGCAACGCTGCGGCTATTTCATCCCCGGCTTTCTCGCCCTGCACCTGTACAGAAAAAACCTGTACGGCAATCTCCGGAGCTCTTCTCTTCAAAATCTGCAAAATATCCTGTAAGGCTGCCCCGGTCGATGAAGTAACAACCGCAATTTTTTGCGGATACAGGGGAATCGGCTTTTTATGGGCAGTATCAAAAAGGCCTTCACGGTCAAGTTTTTCCTTTAGCCGGTTAAATTCAAGCTGCAGGAAACCCTGTCCGGCCGGGTACATTTGTACGATATCAAACTGGTATTTCCCGGCCTTTGGGTAAACTGTAACATTTCCCAAAGCCTGCACCAGCATACCATCAGCCGGTTCGAAGGAAAGCCCGGAGGTTCTGCTCCGCCACATAACGGCATTGATTTGAGCGCCTTCATCTTTGAGTACAAAATAAAAATGGCCGGAATAATGAGATTTAAAATTTGAAATCTCACCTTCCAGCCATAATGAAGGAATCTGCATTTCCAGCAGATCCTTTATTTTTTCAGAAATTTGGGTTATGGTTAACGCATTTTGATAACTCATATCAAAAGAAAAAAAGGCTCAAAAATGAACCTTTTTATCTGATCTTTTTCTTATGGCGATTCTTTCTTAAACGTTTTTTGCGTTTATGAGTAGCCATTTTAGAGCGCTTGCGTTTTTTTCCGCTTGGCATCAGGGTCTCCGTTTTAATTTAAGGTGTTCGATTTTATCTGCCCGATATATTCGCCGGCAGCCTTTGCTTCCTGGCTGTCGGGATGTTTTTTAATAAGTAATTCCCATTGTTTTACAGCTTCGTCTTTGCGCTCAAGATTAAAGAGAACAATACCGGAATTGTATAATCCCTGACTATTGTCAGGATTTATTTTCAATGCTGCTTGCATGGAAACAAGAGCAGAATCCAGCTGCCCGGTATTAAAATAGCTGACCCCAAGATCAATCAGAACATTGGTATCACCAGCATTGATACGAACTGCTTTACGGTAATAAGCCGCGGCCTGATCGAAGCGCTGTATATCAAAATAAGCATTGGCCAGATCTACATTATGTTTAAAGTCTTGCGGATTTTGTTCAGCCTTCGACTTTAAGTCCTGAATAAAAGCCATCATTTTGGCTGAATCCTGTTCCGGCGATGCCTGACTGGATGCGCCGGTCTTAGCAATTTTCTGGGCAAGTAGGCGTGAATTATCCGTGTAAATGGCAAAAACGATTATAACTGCAACAATGAAGGCGAGAACTACCAAGGCTTCTGAACTGAATTTATAACTTAGTGCTTTGCCTTTTTTTGCGCCGGCGGCTGGTTTTGCTTTGGGCAACAGGGCGGTGCCGCACTGTCTGCAAAAATTGGCGTTGGCCGGATTTTCAGCACCACAGTTTGTACAAAAAGTCTTGATTCTGGTCTCCCTTTCCTGAAAAATCGAGCCGTAAGTTTAAACAGTTTACCTTTTATTGTCAATTATTTATCGGGTACAATCAGCTTGTCACCGGCCTTTATCCGGGTTGTCCGCATCTGGTTAAGAGCCTTGAGCTGCTCAATTGAAATATTGTATTTTTTGGATATATCCCACAGAGTATCGCCCGATTTCACCACATAATAATTGGATCCGGTTTTGGCCGGCGTTTCCCTTTTCTCATTTTGAACCGGTGCCGTTGTTTCCTGTCCCGGCACCCAAATCGAAAGTACCTGTTTGGGATAAATGTATTTTCCGTATCTCAGACCATTCCAGGAGCGGATATCCGAAGCCCGGACGTTAAAACTTTCGGCAATTTCCCCGATCGTATCCCCGGATTTAACCACATACTGCACTTTTTTATGACCGGCCAGCTCAGTAATTTTTTTTGGCTGATACTTATTTTTCGGCTTTGGTTCAACCACAGCCTGGCTTTGCTGGTAATGTTCCGAATTCTGCGGAACCGGAATAACCAGATATTGACCATCACGAATGGTGGTACCCTTTAGCGAATTCTGGCTTTGTAATATCTGAATGGTTGTGTGATACTTTCTGGCAATAGTCGAAATGGTTTCGCCGGAGCGCACCTGATGCCGGACATAAGATGACTTTTCTGCCTCGGGAATCTGCTTCAGCCGTTCCAGAAAAATATCTTTCTTCCCTTTTGGAAGGTACAAAGTGAAGTCCTTAACCCCGGGTGGTGTTGTCCAGCGCAGAACGGCCGGATTTATTTCCCGGATAAACTGGTAGGTAGTATCGGTAAAACGAGCCACCAGATTCAGATCAATGGCTTCATTTATTTCGACCATATCAAATTCGAATGGCTTCTCACGGGTAAATTCAAACCCGAATTTTTCCGGACTGCTGGCCAGAACCCGGGCCGCCAGAAAGGTTGGAACGTAATTCCGGGTCTGGCGGGGTAAGCGGCTTAATTGCCAGAAATCGCTGGTATTTTTCTGGCGCATCTCCCGTTTGACCTTTTTCGGATTGCAGTTATACCCGGCCAGTGACAGGTACCAGTCATCAAAACTGGCATGAAGATCTTTAAAATGCCGGGCTGCCGCATGGGTTGCTTTTATTACATCACGCCGCTCGTCGAACCACCAGTCATGACGCAGGCCGTAAGCCTTGCCGGTTGCAGAGATAAACTGCCACATTCCAACCGCCCGGGCATAGGAATTGGCCTGGGGATTCAAACCACTTTCGATCATGGCCACAAAAAAAAGCTCAGTCGGTACACCTTCTTCGATCAATATATCCTTAATCAGCTTATCGTATTTGCCGCTACGTTCCAGCCAGCGGGTAAAAACTGGGCGGCCCTTGGTTTGGAAATACTGCATGGCCAGGCGGACTTTTTGATTGATGGTTATCGGGAAGCCGGTGCTGTTGTCAATAAAGTTCTCTCCCGAAAAGAGTACCGAATCAGGGAAGGCAATCTCCTCCATCTCCGTGATATCTTCCAGAATTTCTTCAGCAACAAGGGATTCTGATTCCGGCTCATAAATTTCCTCATACCGGGTGCTGATTGATTTCAGGAGTGAATCATATTTTTGCAGGGTCATTAAAGTAACCACATCGTGTTCAGAAAAGGAGCTGATCAGCAGAAAGCTCTGATTGAAAAACACTTCCGCAGCCGCCGTATCACCTTCGTTTAAGCGGGCATCAGCCAGCCGGTACCAGTTATCCACTGAGTCGAGTCTGGTCTGGAATTCCTGTGAAATCCAAATATCAGGAGATGTTTCGGACTGCCCGGCAGGAAGCACTGAATCCTCCGGCTTTGTTTGCCGGAGAGACTGAAAACAACCATTGAAAATAAGCAACAGTAGAAATAGTAAGAAAATACGGTTCACTAATTACCCCAGTTTTATAATCTTGTTTAATATTGCTGATGTTGAATAAGCGCCGACAAATGGAATTATTTCCAGCCGCCCGCCGTACGATTCAACAAATTCTTTACCAACTACCTGATCTCTCCGGTAGTCACCGCCTTTGACCAGAACATCAGGGCGAACTTTTTTGATAAGCCCGAGCGGTGTGTCCTCCTCAAACAGGCAGACATAATCCACAAAGCGCAATTCCGAGAGCAGCAGCGCCCGGTCTTCTTCCGCAATGACTGGTCTGTTTGCTCCTTTCAGCCGGGCTACGGATTGATCAGAATTCAATCCGATCACGAAAACATCCGCCAGAGCGGCCGCTGCCTTGAGATAAGTAAGATGGCCGCGGTGGATGATATCAAAACAACCGTTGGTAAAGGAAATGGTTTTCCCGGCTTGATGCAGACGGTCGCAGATTGGTCCGATTTCAAGGTTGCTGAGTATGCGCTTCATCTGCTTTATGCGTTTCTTTTAAGCGGTGTAACAAATCATCACGCCGGATCGGGATAATGCCGACTTCTTCAACAACCATCCCGGCGGCAAAATTGGCCAGAAATGCGGCTTCGCTTAAACTGGCGCCACCGGTCAGGGCTGCGGTAAAAGCCGAAATAACCGTATCCCCTGCTCCGGAAACATCAGCCACTTTCCTGGCCAGGGTTGGAATATGAACCGGTTCCCGGCCCCGGGCAAACAGCGAAGTTCCTTTTGGACCCCGGGTCAGCAGAATGCTTTCGGCCGCCAGCTTCTCTAACAGGTCATTTCCGGCTGCATTTACTTCCTCATCCGTTTCAATCTTCCGGGCCAGAGCCTGAGCCGCTTCCTTTATATTAGGCTTGAAAACGGTGGCCTGTTTGTATTCCATGAAATGGTTGAATTTCGGATCAACCAAAACAGGAATCTTCTTTTCCCGGCTAAGGGCTGTTATTTCCCGGATCAGACGGCTGGTGATCAGACCCTTGTTGTAGTCTTCAAAAATCAGGGCATCACAATTGACGAGATGTTGTTCGGTCTTCTCCAGAACTTTATCCTCAAGCCCGGAATCAATTTCCTGCTGAATTTCCCGGTCAACCCGGGCAATATGCTGATTATTGCCAATAATTCTTGTTTTGACCGTAGTTGGCCGCAATGCGGACTGGATAATTCCACTGCTGTTCAGGCCGGTTTCCTCGAGCAGTGACTCCAATTGCTGACCCATCATATCGGTACCGCGCAAACCAATCAGCACCGGCCGGCAGCCAAGTGTTTTCAGATTAAAGGCAACATTGGCCGCACCGCCGAAGCGTATGGATTCTTTGGCAACTTCAATAACCGGAACCGGCGCTTCCGGCGAAAGGCGGTGAACATCACCCCAAAGATATTCATCAATCATGATATCGCCGATAATAAGAACCGATTTGGTTTGAAAAGCAGAGATGATTTCTGCTAAACGCTGATATTCAAATAACATTGTATTTACTCAGTTTTGTTTGACCGGGACATCGATCCGGATGCGAATACCCTTTTCTTCATTGCGGACAATGTTGAAGCTGGCTTTGTACCGGGCCAGAAGAATTCTGGCCATGATATTATGCAGAATTTTTCCGTTCAGGTCAGGATGATTGAGTTCACGATAACGGAGGGTATCACCGGATAATATTTCATAATTGCCCAGGCTGTCCGGCGGATAATCCGGGCAGGAATTTTCTAGTTCGATCTGTATAAATGAGTCGTTCAACCTGGTTGAAACCTTCAGGGTTTTCTCCCCGGTGTTTTCCATATCGTCAATCAGGTTGCGCAGTATACCGATAATACTCTGTGAAAAATCACTGTACGTAGCCGGGATAATGGGCAGCTTCGGATCGAGCTTTATTATCTTGTTCACTTTATGTTTAAAAAACAAATGAGCATTTAGAAATTTCAACTCATTTTCAATAAGCTGGTTGATATTCAGGGGTTCGGTCTCGGGATTATTCTCATTGATCGCTTTATGGACGATAATTTCAATCAGCTCGGAGAGCTTGCTTGTCTGTAGAAGTATTTTATCGATGATTTCTTCATAGGGATATTTTAACTGCAGCAGTTCGGCATTGCCCTGAATAACAGCGATAGGCGTGTTCAGATTATGGGCAATACCGGAAGCCAGCTCGCCGATGGCGGCCAGTTTATGCTCATTTATTAATTGCAGCTCGAGCTGATATTGTCTTTTTTCCATGGCAATGCGCGATGAAATATCAACAGTAATACCCTGGATAGCAGCTTTGCCCTGATATTGAAAGGCATTGGCCCAGATTTCAACAATATGTTCACGGGCACCTTCCCGCGCTGCAAAATGACTACGGAAATAGACCGGTCCTTCTTTTCCGCCCGCGGTTAACTGATCGAGTTTGCTCTGAATCCCGGCGGCTTCATCACTGCTGGTGATTGCGGAGAATCCGATCTTCGGACAGTCCGGGTTATCCGGTTCATATCCCAGAAATTCTTTCATCTTCCGGTTGCAATAGACAAATTTTTGATCCTGAAGGATAAATACACCAACGATCGGCTGCTCTACTAATTTCTGATATTTTTTCTCTGATTCCTCTAATTCGCGAACCTTTTGATTAAAAAGATTTTCGATTGAACGACGCTGCTCTTCTTCTTTATTGTCCATTAAACGCTGGCGCCGGGCCAGGTTCTGATGGATAATGACGTTCTTTACCAGCAGGCGCAGACTCTCGAGCCGGAAGGGTTTGTTCAGGTAATCAAAAACGCCGAGGCGCAGCGCCTGTTTGACCAGAGCCAGTTCTGAGCTGCCGGTAATAACGACAATCGCCGGCTGAAAAGATTTATCCTGCAGTTCCTTGATAAAATCAAGACCATTGCGGTCCGGCAGGTAAATATCAATAAATACGGCGCAATACTCGTGTTTGGCCAGAAGCGTCTCGGCTTCCCTGGTTGTCATGCAGGTATCGGGCCGGTAATGTTCCGATTCAAGAAATAAACGGAAGGTATCCAATGTATCCTTATCGTCATCAACGATCAGAAATCGTTCCATCGTCCCTTCTTACCTGTGATTCGATTATTTTTTTTACCGGTTCGCGGATAAATTCAATGACCAGAAAAACCAGCATTACACTAAAGGCAAACTGAAAGACGGTTTTAGTAATCTGATCCAGAAGGCCGGAATTAAATTCGGGCAGGATCAGCACGATTCCGGCAGCAATACCGACGATCCAACTCATGATGCGGACAATCATTTTATAGATGTGCTCTGTCTTCGGTGAGTACTCATTTGTTACTGCAACCGGCGGCACTTTGTCTTCCGTTTTGACCTTTTTCTTATTACTTTTCTGCCCCATATTCCTCTCCTAATTTCCTTGCGCACTGCCATTGCGCCGGGGATCACTCCAGCCTTCAAGGCGGCCGTCCGCCGGGGAAACAGCTATACCCTGCACACTGCCAATGCCTTTGCTATTCAAAATTTTATAACCTTTGAGCTTCAGATTTTTCTCAAGTTCCACGCTGCTGCGCTTTTCTTCAAGATAGATGACATCCGGTAGCCACTGATGATGGAAACGCGGAAATTCGATGGCATCACGGATGTTCATTTCGTAATCCAGCACATTTGACAATACCTGGGCTACGCTGGTGATGATCTGTGAACCTCCCGGTGAACCGAGAACCAGGCACACGGTTCCACCGGACAGGACGATAGTTGGCGTCATCGAGCTCAGCATGCGCTTCCCCGGCTCAATCGCATTTTGCTCATTGCCGATCAGACCGAACATATTCATAGTTCCCGGCTTACTGCTAAAATCATCCATCTCATTATTCATCAAAAATCCGGCCCCGCTGATCACATATTTTGCACCATGCTTACCGTTTAGTGTCGTGGTTAAACTGACCGCATTACCCTGTTCATCCAGCACGGACAAATGTGTCGTCTCGCCCGATTCGACCGGTCGGCTGAAAAGCTTCTGTTCAGAGATGCCCGGCCCAAGCAGGGATAATTGATGTTTTATTTCTTCGGCATGGCTCATGGAGGTGAGGTATTCTGCCGGAATAGTCACAAAGTCCGGATCACCAAGATAAAAGGCGCGTTCCTCATAGACTTTTCTCAGAATTTCTGTCCACAGTTGAACCTGTTCTGAGGAACCCGGGCGTATTGCTGACAGATCAAACAGGGATAGTGTATTAAAAATTTCATTGATCATAATACCACCCGAGCTTGGCGGCGGCATGGAAATTATGGTCTTTCCGCGGTAATTAAACTGAACCGGTTTACGGATTTTTGCCTGATATGCCGATAAATCTTTTTCCGTGATCAAACCACCGGACTTGTCCATTTCGGCGATGATTAAAGCGGCAGTTGGGCCATGATAAAAACCTGTGGCGCCGGAGACGGCAATTCTTTTCAATGTTGCAGCGAGATCGGTCTGTTTAAACCTTGCGGATGCACGGTAACATTTCCCTTTGTTCAAAAAGATTTCTGCTGTTGCCGCGTGCCGTGCAAAATTGGAAGAATCACCAGCCAGAACCTCGGCATCGTAGGCATCGAGAACAAAGCCCTGTTCCGCCAGGCGGATGGCCGGCGCCAGTAGTTTTTTCCAGGGCAGGCGGCCATATTTCTGATGGGCCAGCCATAACCCGGCCACAGATCCCGGTACCCCGGAAGCCTGGTGTCCGAGCAGACTTTTCATAGGTATAATCTGTCCCGTGGAATCCAGATACATATCCGGTATGGCCGACAAGGGCGCTGTTTCACGGAAATCGATAGCCAAATTTTCACCGCTGGCCAGGTGGATAAGCATAAAACCGCCGCCGCCGAGATTGCCGGCCTGTGGAAAAACCACGGCCAGCGTAAAACTGGTGGCCACGGCAGCATCCACCGCATTGCCGCCCTGCTTAAGAATTTCCAGCCCGGTTGCCGAAGCCAGATGGTGCTCTGAAACAACCATATTCCGGTTCCCGGAGACCGGACGGAAGGTCTGGCTGAAAACCGGCAGGGCCAGGATAAAAATCAAAAGCAGTTTATTTAACATTTGCAGATTTCAGAATAGTGAGTAAATCGGCTTCGATACTGATCTCCGGAAACTCAATGATGCGCCCCGCCTCAATTCCGCCAATGGTAATGATATAAGTTGGAACCCGAAGAATATTTTTGGCGGAAATATCTGCCTCCGGTATTTGTTTAGCCCGGTTCACGGCATACAAAGTATATTTTGCTCCGGCCCCGGCTTTGTCCATTGTTTTTATAAACTGCGGCACGCCATCCCGGCTGTCACCGCACCATGTACCGAAATAAACATCCACATGGTAATTTTTGAATTTGTGCAACGCTTCGAGAATCAGACTGTCCGGCTGGTAGAGTTTTTCGTTTTCCTGCCACTGTGGAAAATCGAAATAAAGCTGAGCCGGAGAAATTGCCCCGATCAGCATTTCGCGGCCATCCGAAACAACCTTTTTTGAAGTCAGCGTTTCGGAACGGGTGGCAGAACAGGAGAAATAAAACCCGATTAAGAGGATGATCAGCCAATTCAACGACCTGGTACGCATTTCCCGTTCTCCCTGTTATTTCTTTTTTGGTAGCGGTTTGATGCCATTCCGGTTGATGGTCAGTGACTGAATGACCTGGCTTTTTTTACCAAGTACACCAACCGAGGAGTCGCCGATAAACAACTCTACACCGGCGGCATTCCCAACCAGAAATGTAAAAACACTGTCAGCGCTGAGCTTGACTGAGTTTCCCGGCTTCAACAGGAATTCGCTGGTATCAGAACGATCGGCAATGGAGCGTAGCCAGGTTGTGTCTCTGGCCACCAGACGTAACTGCAGTTTTTCCAGTTTGCCCATCCCGGAGGTTGAATCGGTGTTTACCGAATCACTGACGACTGGTTTTGGACGCAGAGATTTTTCCACATCCTGAACTGAAATCTCGGAAATTTGCTTATCAGATGGCAGGTTGAAGGCGGTGGAACGAAAAGCCATATAGATAAGGATCAGAAGTCCCAGTCCGATTGGTGACAGGATATAAATCATTCTGTGCCTGGCACCCGAAGCTTCCGGTTGAACCTCATATCTTCTATAGCCATGCGCTGTTGCAGCCGGTTGCTTTATGCCATGGCGCAGGGTATTAAATTCTTCAATTAAGGCTTCCGGGTCGATTTCCGGACAGACATTTTGAATATAGGTCTGAAAAAACAACCGGTCATAAATTTCCGGAATATTGCCCAGCGTTCCCTGCTCAATTGATTCGAGATATTTAACCTGAATTCTTGTTGTTTTGGAAAGCTCATTCAGATCGATCTGTTTTTCTTGGCGGATTCTTTTTAGCCGCGCGAACAAATTTTCTTCATAAATACCATTTTCATCGCTCATTGTATTACCTCAAGATCTTTTATCCGCATCTGCAACGTGGTCTGACCGGACCATTTTATCTCTTCGAGAACATAGACACAATCGAGAACCCGGATTTTTAATTTAAAGGCTTCCAGAATATCCCGGAAATTGTAAGCTATGGCATCAATAACAATTCCATTTTGACGCAGCTTCATTTTTACATGATTTTTTCCGATAATTTTTATTTCCCCGACCACATCCAGGCCATAAGAAACAAAAACCGGGCGGAGATTTCCTGGTCCGTAGGGTGCCAGAGATCCAATATCGTGCAGAAAATTTGCATCCACCTGATCCAGGTCTATCCGGGCATCCACTTCAAGCGAGGGCACCATGTCCCTGATGTCCAGCTTCTTCATTGCCGATTGATTTAAGGCCAAGGCCAGTTTTTTAACATTCTCAGGTAAAATTGTCAGACCGGCGGCAAAACGATGACCACCAAAAGTAACAAGTAAATGCTGCTGTTCATTCAGAGCCTGGTAAATATCATAGCCCATCAGCGAACGGGCACTGCCCTTACCGACGCCATCCTGTATCGAAATTAACAGGGCCGGACGGTGATATTTTTCCATCAGACGGGAGGATACAATCCCGACCACGCCGGTGTGCCAGTTTTCCCTGGCCAGCACGATGATAAGCTGTTTCTCAAAATTTTCATCACTTTCAAGCAATTCAACCGCTTCACGGAAAGTTTGCTCGTCAATATCCTTGCGCGTTTTATTCTCGGCATCAAGTATTTTTGAGATAAAAATCCCCTGCTGAAAACTATCGGTTGTCAGGAGATGAACTGCTTTTTTGGCTTTAGAAATTCTGCCCACGGCATTAAGGCGTGGTGCCAGGGCAAAAACAATATTGCTTACCGATATTGTTTTGTTTCGTAAGCCGCAGGTTTCGATCAGCGAAGATAAACCCGGGCGCGGATTCTTATTAAGAATGTCCAGACCAAGTTTAACCAGGATACGGTTCTCGTCAATAATCGGAACCAGATCGGCTGAAGTCCCGATCGCCACCAGATCAAGATAGTTGAGCACATCCCACTCATTGCGGCCGATGCCGCGGTACAGAGCCTGGAGCAATTTAAATGCAACGCCGCACCCGGCAAGTTCCCGGAAGGGATAGCTGGAAGCAGGCAGTTTGGCATCGATCACTGCGGTGGCTGAGGGGATGGTTTTGGCCGGTTCATGATGGTCACAAATGATAACATCCATGTCCAGACTGCGGGCGTAGGCAACTTCTTCGATGGCGGTAATACCACAGTCAACCGTGATGATCAGTGAAATATCTCTCTGCCTGGCTTTCTTAATCCCCGAAACAGAGACCCCATAGCCATCATCAAAACGGTTCGGTATATAGAATGAAACCTTGCCTCCTAACTTAAACAAGGCATCATAAAGGATGGAAACACTGGTTACCCCATCGGCATCATAATCGCCATAGATCAGGATATTTTCACCATCACGGAGCGCTTTGTACAGACGATCAACCGCTTTACCCATATCAGGTAAAAGATAGGGGTCATGAAGGTAGGCCAAGTCAAAACTGAAGAATCGGTTTACATCGGTCAGTGAATGAATATGCCGGCGGATCAGTATTTCAGATATTGTCGGATGGAAAGATTTTACCCGGCACAATTCATTTCTTTTTTGTTCATCAACCGCATCGGGCAGAATCCACTTATAATGCATCCGCTTACTTTCAGGTTAAGCAGAAAGAATTCATTATAAGTCTATAAGCCGAATTCTGTAATTGGTAGTCATTTCTCTAATTGATCCGTTACCAGAACACTTTAGCGACCGACCCTGAAGTTCAGGCTTGCGCCACGCACCGGGCTGTACGTAACAATTGTTTCCTTCTTTACTTGGTCTTGCATCGGAATGGGTTTCTCCACCGTTTGAGGCAGCCTTCCCTATATGGGACAACGTGGTAAGCTCTTACCTCACCTTTTCACCCTTATCCCTGTAAACAGAGACGGTATCATTTTCTGTGATACTATCCATCCACTTTGGTAAGTGGTTTCTGATTTCTCAGAAATTCCTGCCCTGTGATGTTCGGACTTTCCTCCCGGGACAATGCCCCCGGCGACTACCCGACTTATAATGAATCCTATCTAATTTTTAATTCTTATTTGTATCCCACACTAAAATTCTGCCGCATGCTTCGCAGGTATGAATTTCTTTCATTTTTCGGACTTCGGCAATTTTTTGTGGCGGGATGTAAGAATAACAACCCCCGCAGACATTATTTTGGACCAGTGCTATACCCTGACCATTTCTGGCCTTGCGGACGAGTTCATATTGTTTAACTACCTGAGGCAGTAGTTTGCCCAGCACAATTTTTCTCTCCTGCATGAGCATGTTTTCTTCTTCCTGAGTGGTCTGCATCTTTGATTCAAGTTCAATCGAATTCGATTCAAGCTCCTGATCCATATTCTTTATTTCTTCGGTTAGCATTAATATCTTTTCGGAAACATCCTCTATTTTCGAATTGACAGATTCAAGACTTTTTTTTCCTGTTTCCATGTGCTTTCTGGCCTGTTCTGTCTCTGAAGTAATGGCATCATATTCTTTATTTGTCTTAACCAGATAAAGCTGCTCTTCATATTTTTTCATTTTAGACTGTGATTCTGAAATCACTTTCTGGAGTTCAGCATTTTGTTTTTTTAATTCAGTCAGCTGATTCTTAAACAGTCCGAGATCTCTTTTTTTTGTCTTTAGTTTTGTTTTCAATTCATCAACAATTACCGGCAGATCACCACGTTCATCCATCAGTTCATCAAGACGGTTATCCACTTCCTGCAGTTCCAAAAGAGCAAATAATGTCTTCTGCACTTTTTGGTCCTCCTTATTTTAAATAAAAAAAAAGTGTACGGGATAGTTATCCATGTACACTTTATATATAAATGAGCTTTAGAATTTCAGCTTTGTTCTGATAAATTTCATTTTCCTCACACATAAAAAAAAGTGGGCCCGCAGGGACTTGAACCCCGGACCAGCCGATTATGAGTCGGCGGCTCTAACCAACTGAGCTACGGGCCCTTCAATTCGAGCCGTTAAAGATACCATTGACCCTTATTAAAATCAAATAATTGTCGGCTCATTTATGCTGTTTCTGTTGAGAAAATCAGCGAGGAACTTATAAGAGACCTGATAATAAACCTGTCCCGACCGATGCCTTGCTTCTTGTATTTCAACCTTATTATTTCCATCATCCTCTGCTATTTCAAGATAAATACAGTTCATATCCATATTTTCAGGCCGTGCCTCCGCAACAAATGGACTTACAAAGAACCTGGAGTAAAATAATTGCCGGATTTCTCCAGCCGAAGGTTTGCCCTGACCCGGGATGACAATTACGTAAAGTTTTAAAGGGATCATTAGGGCCGGCAAATTTATAATTTTTTCAAGTATGGCAGGTTGGGCGACCAGAGCAGGGATTAGTTTCTGCTGAGCATGCCTGGCAGTTATGATCATACCGGCCGAAACATCAAAATCAGGAAAAGCCCAACCCTGATCATCACTGACTACTGTTTTTTTTTGTTGACCCGCCATTTTCAGTATGAACTGATGGGGAATCAGTCCTTTTCGGTCCCGGCCTGAAATATTGAAGCGGGGTCTTTCTCCCCTGCTTTCTTCAGGATACAATTTACCCCAGTGATTATAGGCCTTGATGGTGAAATCGCAGTCCCTGGTTTTCAGATCAACCACCCGGCGTGACTGCCCCTGAACCAGGTCAAACAGCAAATCATTTATTTCCAAAACAGCATGCACTGTCATTTTTGTCGTTATCTGCAATCGGTAATGTTTGACCAGAAATTTCAGACGAGAATCATTCAGCATGATTTCCAATCCGGGCTGATCCAGATCGAGTGTGATCTCCCAACCTTCAGCCTTTATCCTGATTGGATTTGGCGTTGCTAATTCGTTTTTTCTGAGAATCAGAGTCTTATGCGATGGATCGATTTCTGCATGGTAATAATCACTGCTGCTAAAACTGAGACCGGGAATATCAATGCGCATCATGCGGCGTTTTGGACTGAATGACTGCCAGAGCACTGAAATCTCCGGAGTAGCCAAACCCTGAATTCGCTCCTCCCGGTCCGGAATCCGGAAATAATATTTATTATTAAAATTTACTCCCCGTGCAACGCGCAGCCAGGCCTGAATAAGGTGGTAGAATTTTGAAACAGAATTTGACTCCGGAACAGCAGATAAAAATTGTTCAGCCTGAGCGAACCAGTGAAAATTTAAAAAATCAGCCAACAGACAAAAACCAAGAAACCATTCGGGTTCATCCAGAATCTTCTTCCGTAATACCAATTGATTGATTGGATTACCCAGAATATTCCAGCTTTGCTGCACCTGATCGTTGAGTGAACTAAAATCAGGGCAGGAATCCAGACCGGCCATTTTCAGAAGCGTTGTCAACGGGACGAATCCATTTTTTGAGATCGCTGAGTAGAAAAGATCGAGATTTTCAATTTTATTCTGGGCAGGATAGGCTAGTTCGAACCAGATTTGATCTATCCGTAAAATTAAATTTTGATTAACGGATCGCAAAAAACGGATTGGGTTGCCCAGCATGGAATTCTTTAAAATCTGTCGCAAAGGCCGGAGAAGAGTTTGGTTTTTATTGTCTTCTCCGATGCTCTGATTTGTACCACAAATCAGAGCTGCAGCAATCTGCTTAGTTCTTTCAGATAAAAGCCAGTGCTGATTTTCCCAAAGATTAAAACCTGATGGCTGTAAAAACTCAAGTGTTATCGGCTGAGGGGATTGTATGGCAAAGTAAAAAAAAGTCTCATCCTGAATTAAGATAAAGTCTATACTATCATTCTGGAAGAAGCTGAATCGAACCCGGGTTCCGGCAATCCGGCCTTTGGTTTGAGTAATCTGTCCGATTTTGTTTTCGACACGGAACATGGGATGAACCGGGTCGGGCAGTTCATCCATGGTGCTTATTTCAGCCAGTGTTGAAAGGCTGCCGGTTAAATCCGGATGTACATTTGCAGAAAAATGGTCCAGAAACTGAAGAATTGAATTTATCATCCTTTTGTTCAAATCAGCAGCCGGCGTATATCAATGTAAAGAATAAATATAATCAGGGTGAACAGTATCGCCATCCCAATCTGCTGGAAGCGGGCGCGGACTTTAAGAGGAATCGGTTTGCGGATGATGCCTTCAATCAATAACAAAAAGAGATGGCCGCCATCAAGGGCAGGAATAGGTAAAATATTAAAGATGGCCAGTACCGCACTTAAGGCAGCGATCAGGTACCACAATTGTATCCAGCCTGCATCTGCGGCCTCCCCGGCCATCTTCGCAATCATAATCGGCCCGCCGATAATTTCATTGGCTGATTTTGTCCCACTGATAACCCACCAGAATGCCCTCAGGTTTAATTGCATCAGGCCAATGGTATTACGGAATCCATTGTTAATAGCAGCTATAACAGGAATGTCCTTACTTTCATAATACAAACCGATCCCGATTTTCCCGACCCGCTTCGATTGACCATCTGCGTTAACCTCTTCAACACCGGATGTTTTAATTTTAGCGCTGTGCGCCACGCCGCCGCGCACCCAGTCAATTTGCAGCGTGTCATCCGGATGCGAGCGGATAATACCGGTCATCACCTCCCAGTCAGAAACGGTTTGATTGTTTATTCTGGTAATCAGATCACCGGTCTGTATTCCGGCCATCGCCGCCGGCATCTGCGGAGAAAGTTCGCCAACCCGGGCATCGGGTAAAGGCACTAAATCAAGTTGTTCGCTTCCTTTTTCCCGGAACCATTCTTTTTTAAAATTCAAACGGACGGTGCTCTCCCCGCGGAGTACAGAAAAATAAAAATCGCTGTTCAACTGAGTGATGTAAAGTTCCTGCAGCTCATTCCAGTTCTGAACAGGCACACCGTTGATATCAACAATTTTATCGTGAGGTTGAAAACCTATCTTTTGTGATATACCCTGGCCGGTCTGAGCAATAGTAGTGTACGGTAGAATCCGGTCACCCTGTGTATAGGCCAGAATACTGAGAATGCTGACAGCTAAAAGCAGATTCATAATGACACCGGCCACAATAATAACAATTCTGCGCCAGACTGGTTTTGAATTGAACTCATCGGGTGCACCGCTGATATTGGTGTCCATACTCTCATCAATAAATCCGGCCATTTTCACATAACCACCCAGGGGGATGGCCGATATATTAAATTCCGTCTGACCTATTTTTCTTGAATAGACAACCGGCGGAAATCCGATTGAAAATTTTTCAACACGGACACCCATCAGCCGGGCGGCAATAAAATGGCCCAGTTCATGGATAATAACCAAAACACTGAATACAAAAATAACAGCTAAAATATTTAACATCGTTTTACCTTATTTTAAAAACTTAACTTTAGACCGGCATCAACAATAACCTCTTCCTGGAGATAAATACTCGACTGAAGCATCAGATGCTTCAGTTTTAAGCCCAGACCGGCATAGGTTTTGAATGCCGGTGCCTTTGAAAAGTTTAACTTTTTGTTATGCTCAAACCGCTCCAGATCCAGAATCATCTCATTTACACTGTATTGACCACCGGCGAAGATGAAGAAATTGGTCAGAGATGGCGTGACAGACAGTGTACTACCCATATTGACAATTCCCGCCGTAATCAACGGGCCAACATCCACTTTCTGATAAACACCTTTAAACATAATATCAATCTGCAAATATTTGGTTTTAAAAAAGTCATTTATATTATAACCCAATCCGGCACCTTTAATTTCGATGTCACCCAAAGATTTATCTTTATACCTGGCATATCTGCCGAGAAGCTCAAGATTTGCAAAAAATCCCAAAGAAAGATCGAGAACCGGCAGATAGGCCACCTGATCCATAATCCCGTTAACAAGTGCTGAAGGATCATGCCCATATAGTGTCGGATACTGCTCATCGCCGCTGTTCTCGAAGGATCGGAAGGAAGCCGGAAGATATATTTTGGCAGTGGTCAGACCTATTGAAATATGTGGGAAGGATTTTGAATCGGTTTGAAAAAAAAGCCCGGCATTATTCTGAATTTCAATTACATCTTGCAGAGGTTCTATATAGCCTTTGAGATAAGACTCACCTAATTGATGCTCATATATCTCTGAGATCTGGTTTTCCAGAGACTGGGCATCAATATTTATAATATTGAAAATGAACAGGATTACAATAATACTCTTAATCATTATGCTACCACAAAGCCAGCGGTTAAAGCCGAGGCTTCATTAATTTCTTCCCCGGTTAATTTTTTAATGGACGATCCGGCACCACACTGTTGTGAAAAGACGCTGCTAATTTGATTCGCAATTGTCTCCGGATCAATGGGATCAGATTTTATTTCTGATAATGAAACTGAACTATTCTGTAAAACCTGGCGGTATTTTTCTTTTTCCGGACTGGAAATTTGCAGGAAGTCAATAATTTCATCCTGTTGCCTGGTAATCAGGAGTGAACCATGCTGCAAAACCGAATTTCTGTACACTTTCTGAGCAGAGCCCAGTATTTTTCTACCGTTGTATCTCAATTCGCTGTAGGCTGAACGGTTAAAGCAGGCAAAGGTTTCGGCACCGCGGTTTAAATATTTCCGGTCCGCATGGCCATTAAATAACTCCACCGGATATCCTGTCAGGTGCAGGGCACGGTAAAAAACCTGGTGCACAAATTCATAAAGCTGATGCTGATCCCAGCTCGTTTTGGGAATGATAATCGAATACGTTATTTCAGCACTGTGGAAAATGGCACTGCCTCCGGTCGGTCTTCGGATTAAATCATAACCGCGTTGGCGCAACGCCTGACGGTTCAGCCCATCTGCCGACTGATGGAATCCGAAACTGAGACAAAAAGGATTCCAGCCATATAAACGCAATACCGGTTTATCCGTCGCTTTTATGGTTCGGGCAAAATAATAGTCAAGAGCCATATTCATGGCTCCGGTCTGAAGTTGATAGGGTATAATTCGAAGCTGATCGAAAGGCCAGATAAGCTTATTCCCGGATAATTCCCCGGTCTGAGGATTGAACGAATTTAATGATTTTTTCAACATAGATATCTTCGCTGAATTCGGCTTCCAGGATGGCCAGCGCATCGCTTACGGTGCGGTGTTCACTGTATAAAATACGGTATGCACGTCTGAGGTTACGCAAGGTTTCATCGCTGAAACCGCGGCGGCCAAGACCAACCTTGTTTAAACCCCCGTATTTCAATGGTTCGCCCATGGCCAGAATAAAGGGCGGAACATCTTTGGTTACCCGCAATCCGCCGCCGACAAAGGTTTGAGTCCCAATATGGACAAATTGATGAATAGCAGTCATCCCACCCACTGATACAAAGTCTTCTATAATCACATGACCGGCCATATTTACGGCATTGGCAATAACAACATTATTTCCAAGCCGGCAGTCGTGTGCAATATGAGAATAAGCCATAAGCAGACAATTATTTCCGACTACAGTTTTATAAGATTCATTCGTTCCGCGGTTTACCGTGGCATATTCACGAATCGTCGTATTTGAACCTATTTCGACAAAGGTTTCTTCATTTCCAAATTTAAGGTCTTGCGGCTCCGTACCAAGCACAGCGCCCTGGAAAATTTTGCATCCCGGGCCGATTGTTGTGCCCTGGGCAATGCGTATATGGGTCTGAATGACCGTATCTGAACCGATTTCAACTTTATCTTCGATGATGGAAAATGGTCCGATGACCACATTTTCCCCGATACGGGCATTGGGGTGTACAATTGCTGTTGGATGTATCGTCGTCATATCACTGTCCTATTGATCAACAATTGCGGCCATCATTTCGGCCTCACAAACCAGGTCACCACGGACAAAAGCCTTGCCGGTCATTTTAAAAGTCGTTCTCCGGCTCTTGATCATATCAAGCTCCATAATCAGTTGGTCACCCGGTTGTACCGGCTTCCGGAAACGGACATTATCCATACCCAGGAAAAAGACCAGCTTTCCGGCAACATCTTCCTGCTCATTTAACAGAAGAATGCCGCCAACCTGGGCCATGGCCTCAACAATCAGAACACCCGGCATTACCGGCCGCTGCGGAAAATGTCCCTGAAAAAACGGTTCATTGGCCGTTACGTTTTTCACACCAACCGCTCGATGCTCCGGTTCAAATTCAATAATCTGATCCACTAACAGAAAAGGATAACGATGCGGCAGGATGCGTTTGATGGCATTAATATCAAAAACAACGCCTTTTTTTGAGATGTCCTGATATTTTCTGGTGATCTGTTTCTTCTTGTAGTAATTACGGATCATCCGGGCAAATTCAATATTGCTCTGGTGTCCGGGGCGGGCAGCAAGAATCTGGGCTTTTATATTGACACCGGCCAGGGCCAGATCACCAATCAGATCAAGCAGTTTATGGCGGCAGGGCTCATTCTTAAAGCGCAATTCTTTATTATTCAGGATACCGGTATCACCAATCGTCACATCCTGATCAATATTAAAAAGATTTTTAAGACGGGTCAGGTCTTCCTGCTCCAGCTTGCGGTCAACAATAACCACTGCCGAATCCAGGTCACCGCCCTTAATCAGCCCCTGCTCGGCTAAAGCTTCCACCTCATGTAAAAAACAAAAGGTCCGGGCCGGAGCAAATTCGGTGATAAACTCCCGTTCCATAGAAAATAAACCGGAGTGCTGCGAGCCGAGTGCCGGATTGCGATAATCGACCATCACGGTCAGACGGTAATCATCGGTCGGCAGGGCAGCAAATTCTATCCCCCGCCGTTCATCACTGTAACTGATCGGTTCTTCGATAACCACATACTCTTTATCGGCGTCCTGTTCACGGATGCCGGCCTCCAACAGTTTATTGACAAAAGGCATGGCGCTGCCATCGCCGATCGGCGGTTCGTTAGCATCCAGTTCTATCAGCACATTATCGATCCCAAGACCAACCAATGCGGCCAGAACATGTTCAACAGTATGGACGTGAACCCCATCTTTGGCCAGGGTTGTACCACGTAAACTGTCGATAGCCTGATTCTGCTGAACATATTCAACCAGGGCGGGAATTTCAGGCGAATTTGGCACATCGGTGCGAAAAAAGCACCGGCCATAATTTTCCGCCGCCGGTTTAAACGTGATATGTGTTTTATTTCCGGTATGCAGTCCGTACCCTTCGAAGGACACAGGTGATTTTATGGTTCTCTGCTTACTGCCCATTCAGTTTCCGCTCCCGGCGGATAGTTTTTCCCGTAGCATGGCCACTTCCTTCTCAAGCAAGTTGATACGTTTTATGATTTCCGGCAGGTGTTTTATTGAGATTTGAATTTTTTTCTGCTCACGGATCGGCAAGGCCGGGCTGCCAAAAATGGTTTCTCCTGCTTCAAAATTTTTGGAAACACCCGATTGCCCGGCGATGGTTAAGTTGTCGCTCAGTTTCAGATGACCGACAATTCCAACCTGTCCGCCGATAACCAGATGATTACCTAAAATTGCACTCCCGGCCACACCGGATTGAGCGGCCATTACCGTATCCTCGCCAACGACAACATTATGGGCAATCTGTACCAGGTTATCCAGTTTTGTGCCCCGCCGGATCAGGGTTTCGCCCATGGTTGCCCGGTCGATTGAGCAATTCGAGCCAATTTCAACATCCGGTTCAATATGAACAATTCCCGTCTGGGGAATTTTTTCGTAGCGTGTACCAACCGGTGCGAAACCAAAACCATCACTGCCCAGAACCGTACCGCCGTGAATGATAACCCGGTCCTCCACAATGCAGTCCGAACCGATGGTCACATTCGGATAGATCCGGCAATCACTGCCAATCCGGGCATTTTTTAAAATTACAGCACCCGGGAAAATGACGGTATTGTCACCAACCGAAACACCGGGGCCGAGGTAAGCCAGTGGCCCAATTTGAACATTAGCCCCTGTTTTCGCCATCGGACTGATAAAGGCAAATTCTGAAATGCCGCTCCATTCCGGAAGATCTCCGGAATCAAAAAGCTGAAGCACCTTCATAAAGGCTGAATAGGCATTTTCAACCAGGATATAAGGTGCCTTCAGTTCAGGGAATTGTTCTTCAACAATAATCGCCCCGGCAGTGGTGGTTGGCAGGAAAGACCTGTACTTTGGATTTGACAAAAACGAAATCTGATCCCGGGAGGCTGTTTCAATCTTGCCGGCAGAATTGATTTCGATATCATGGTCAGAAAAAAGTTTGCCTCCGACATGGGAGGCAATCTTTGAAAGAAGCATTATTTTTTACCTGAAACAGCGCCTTTATTGAGCTGATCGAGAATTTGCTCGGTGATGTCATATTTAGGTTTTGCAAAAACCATTACACCGCTGGCTGCATCAAATATGAAATCATATCCTTCGTCCTCGCCAATCTTGGCAATCAGGTTATTGATTTTATCAATAATCGGTTTGGAAAATTCCAGATTCTTACGGTACAGTTCGCCTTCCGGACCAAATTTATCCATCTTGTATTGTTCAATGGTCATAGCTTTGTTCTGAGCTTCTTTCAGCTTAGCGTCTTTCTTTTCCGGGCTGAGCAGAAGGCTCTGCGATTCAATACTCTGAATCAACTGGTTATATTCCTGAACATGCTGCTGGTATTCCCCGTCATATTTGGCACGTAATTCTTCAATCTTATTCTGAACCTGAACCGATTCTTCATATTCACTTAAAATTCTCTGCGAATTGACATAAGCATATTTCTGGG
>DYOS01000059.1 GCA_020720405.1 Caldithrix sp.
GGTTGTTTTTATGTTGTTCCATTCAAAGACAGAACCAATTACGTCACCGATAACTGCACCTATTATCGTGTTTGAATTTGAAGTCATAGGTTTTTTGAAGCATTTGAGGTCAAAAATTGATTTTATGTAGTTAGGCGTTTTCGTCATCACAGCCCAATGCAATAGATTTCCTAAATCATAATCGGTCAGGTTTTTGGTTTTAAGTTTTAAGCAACCACCATAATCACCAAGGAAATAATAATGTTGATGGTGCGAAACAATTCTACTGCCTAAACACGAGTAATGGTTGCCAATTCTTGGCGTTTTAGGGAAAAATGGTGAGTGTGAAGTTTTGTTGTCTAATGCTTTGCTTTTGCTTTCACTGTCAGGATTAAAATTTCTGAAAACAGCACATTCTTTTTCTAAGTTTTCCCAAACAGTATCATCAACTTTCTCAACAGGTAATTTGTCCCAAAAGTGCATTGGGTTGTAATAAAAAATCAAATCTTTTCCGTCACTCAAAGCAAAAAAGTAGTGGGACACAAAAAGGGTATTTGCGTCTTTTGTCCTACGCAAGTCATCTACTAGTAGTCCGTTTACTTTTGTGTCATATCCTGAATATTCTTTCATTCGGTCTTCTTTTTATGGTAACGCATAACATTATTTTACACGCAATATTGCGTGTATCCAATTTTAAATTCAATTCCTTTGGCCTGGATTCCGGATGAATACACGATCCAGCCTACTGGTCGAACGCGCCCGTCTGTAGTGTGATGCATTACTCCGATCCATGGAATAAAGATTTTAGCGTCGCAGTTTTCAGATTATTTTTTTGATTTTAAATTTTAAGGTTCTAAATTTGTGGCTTGAATTTGATTTATCCATGTCACATCCATAGAAAAGGACCTGACTCATGGCTTCTTTCTATATCGCCTTACTTTTCCTGGCCGTCGGATTTCTGCTGGTCGGACTCACCGTACTGTTTTCCCGGCTCCTCCATCCCAGAATAAACTATCCGGAAAAAAACCTTACTTACGAGTGCGGTATTATCCCCGAAGGGGAATCGTGGATAAAATTCAATAGCCGTTTCTATGTTATTGCCCTGATTTTCCTGATTTTCGATGTGGAAATTCTTTTTCTTTTCCCCTGGGCTGTCGTGTTTGAAGAATTAGGTCTTTTGGCCTTTGTTGAAATGTTTATCTTTATTGTTATTCTGCTGGTTGGATTAGCTTATGTCTGGGTGAAAGGCGATCTGGATTGGATCAAGCCCCGCCCCGAACTGGCTCATCTGCCAAAAGAGAAAGGAAAGTAACGATGGCCTGGCTGGACAATCGTTTTGAAGAAAATATAATTATCACCTCACTGGACAAAGTATTTAACTGGGGCCGGGCCGGATCGCCCTGGGCTTTGGGTTTCGGTTTGGCCTGCTGTGCCATTGAAATGATGGCCACGGGTGCCTCAAAACATGACCTTGACCGCTTCGGTGTTTTTTTCCGGCCCAGTCCGCGCCAGGCCGACCTGATGATCGTGGCCGGAACGGTGACGCTGAAAATGGCGCCAATCGTCCGCCGTCTGTACGAACAAATGCCCGAACCGAAATATGTAATTTCCATGGGCAGCTGCTCCAATTGCGGCGGTCCATACTGGCAGTATGGATACCACGTTCTAAAGGGTGTGGATCAGATTATCCCGGTTGATGTGTATGTTCCGGGTTGCCCGCCCCGTCCGGAAGCCCTGATTCAGGGTATTCTCCAGCTTAAAGAAAAGATCAAACGCCAGACCATGGCAAAAAAAAGAGCTTAACATGACTCCCGAAGAAATTAAATCAAGCCTTGAAGCAAAATTTCCTGAAGCCGTGGCCGGAGCCGGTCTGGAAGTTTTACAGCCTTTTCTCAAAATAAATCCGGCCATGATATACCAGGTTTGTCAGTTTCTGCGCGATGAAGACACCCTGAATTTTGACTACCTGATGAATCTTTCCGCCCTGGATCTTGGTGAGAACCTCGGCCTTGTTTATCATCTCACATCCCTGTCCCAGCGCCATAAAATTGTTCTGAAGACCGAAGTCAGCAAAGAGCAGCCCAATGTGCATTCCGTGGCTGACCTGTGGCGGACGGCCGACTGGCATGAGCGCGAAGCCTACGATTTGCTGGGCGTGGTTTTTGTTAATCACCCTGATCTGCGGCGCATCCTTTTACCGGAAGACTGGGTCGGCTATCCCCTGCGCAAAGACTATCAGACACCGGAATATTACAACGGTTTAAGAGTACCCTTCCCCGAAGAACAGGGAGACCTTTATGATGAAGAATAATCTGCCGGAAACGGATTACGAACTGGAAATACCGGCACAGGCCATTCAAACCGATGAAATGACCCTGAATATGGGTCCGCAGCACCCCAGCACGCACGGAGTTTTGCGGGTTATTCTGAAAACGGATGGCGAAATTGTCACCAAAGCCACACCATTCATCGGCTACCTGCACCGCTGTTTTGAAAAGCACGCCGAAAATGTGAGCTGGGTTCAGGTAATTCCCTATACCGACCGCATGGATTACCTGGCTTCTATGAATATGAATCATGGCTATGCCATCGCCCTGGAACGGATGATGGGTTTGCAGGTCAACGAACGCGCCGAACACATCCGGGTCATCGTGGCCGAGCTGAACCGAATCGCCAGCCATCTTGTGGCACTGGGCACTTACGGACTGGACATCGGCGCCTTCACACCTTTTCTGTACACCTTCCGCGAGCGGGAAAGAATTCTTGATCTTTTCGAATTGATATCCGGTGCCCGGCTGCTCTACAATTTTATCTGGGTCGGTGGAGTGGCTTATGATGCTCCGCAGGGCTGGCGTGAAAAAGTGCTTGAATTCTGCGATTATTTCGAACCGAAAATAAAAGAATACAATGATATTCTGACCTATAATAAGATTTTTATCGAGCGCACCGCCAATGTCGGTGTTATCCCGGCCGATCTGGCCATCAACTATGCTCTGAGCGGACCGACCCTGCGGGCCAGCGGTGTAAAATACGATTTGCGGCGCGATGACCCGTACTCCATTTATGACCGCTTCGATTTTAAAGTCTGCATCGGTCAGGGGCAGGTCGGCACGGTCGGCGATTCCTGGGACCGCTATATCGTCCGGGTCGATGAGATGGTTGAGTCGAACAAAATTATCCGCCAGGCGGCGCAGGCCATGCCCGAAGGCGATGCCCTGGAAACCGTACCAAAAAATGTCAAAGTACCGGAAGGTGAGTACTATATGCGCACGGAAACCCCGCGCGGCGAACTGGGCTATTTTATCGTCTCCGATGGTAAGAAGAACCCGGTGCGGGTCAAAGTGCGCTCCCCGGCTTTTGTCAATCTGAGTGTTCTTCCGGCCATTGCCCCCGGAACCATGGTCGCTGACCTGGTGGCAATTGTCGGCAGCCTGGACATCGTGCTGGGCGAAATTGACCGATAAATGCGATTGATGAGGCAAATATGGATTTTATTCTGAATTTTTTTCTGACCACATTTAACTTTCCTTACTGGCTGGCCCTGACCGTGACCGGAGTATTGGCGGCACTGGTTTTCTTCGGTTTCGCGGCGGTTTTTGCCCTGTTTGCCGTTTACCTGGAACGGAAGGTTTCGGCCCACATGCAGGATCGGCTTGGCCCGATGGAAGTCGGCGGCTGGCATGGCTGGTCGCAAACTATCGCCGATGCGATTAAACTGCTCCTGAAAGAAGATATTATACCGGATAAAGCCGACCGGTTTTTATTCAAGCTTTCACCGATGATTGTTTTCGGCTCGGCCCTGGCCACCTTTGCCGTTCTGCCCTGGAGCCAGGCCTTTATACCCGCTGATCTGAACGTTGGTCTGCTCTATGCTTTATCCATTTCTTCCATCGGCGTTATCGGCATACTGATGGGCGGCTGGGCTTCCAATAATAAATGGTCACTATACGGCGCCATGCGTTCGGCAGCACAAATCATTTCCTATGAAATTCCTATTGCTCTTTCACTGATCGCCGTGGTTATGCTGACCGGTTCGCTGAGCATGCAGGCAATTGTCGAAAACCAGGCCGGCGGCATTCTGCACTGGCATGTGTTCGGCTATTTCCCGTTCATGTTCATCGCCTTCATCATTTATTTTGTGGCTTCACTGGCTGAGGTAAACCGGACACCCTTTGACCTGCCGGAGGCAGAATCGGAGCTGGTCGGCGGTTTTCACACCGAGTATTCGGGTATGCGTTTCGCCTTCTTCTTCCTTGGTGAGTATGCCAATATGTTTATTGTCACGGCCATCGCCACGGTTACTTTTCTTGGCGGCTGGCAGGCACCGTTTGCCTTTCTGGAATTTATTCCCGGACCGGTCTGGTTCCTGCTAAAGGTCCTTTTTCTGGTTTTCCTTCAGATGTGGCTGCGCTGGACCTTGCCCAGGCTGCGTGTCGATCAGTTGATGTACACTTCCTGGAAGGTACTGACTCCGTTTTCCTTTGCTGTTATTCTGCTGCTTGGGTTGTGGAAAGTTCTAATCTAATTAAAAGGTCTGACCATGTATTTTAAGAATATATATGAAGCTGTCTGGACTATCCTGATCGGGATGGGGGTGACCTTCCGTCATTTATTTACCCGTTCCGTTACCCTGCAATATCCGCATGAACGGGATGTGCTTCCGGAACGCAGCCGGCAAAAACTGCATGTGAATATCGACGATTGTATCGGCTGTCTGCAATGTGAACGGGCCTGCCCGGTCAGCTGCATCAGCATCGAGACGATCAAGGCCGGTAAGGATGAAGACCTGGGCGCAACTTCCAACGGACAGAAAAAACGGCTTCATGTAACCAAATTTAATATCGACATGGCCAAGTGTTGTTATTGTGCCGATTGCGTATTCCCCTGTCCAACGGAATGCATTACCATGACCCCGGATTTTGAGTTTGCCACCTATGACCGGAAAGACCTGATGTTCCGTTTTTCAACCTATACCCGTGAGCAGGTGAAAACATTGAAACTGCGCGAGGCAGAGGAGCGCAAAGCAAAAGAAAGCGCCCGGCCGGCTGCGCCCAAAAATCCTGAAAGTTCAAATTAGAATCTGGAGACTGGCTTCAATGGAAATAAATGAAATGCTGTTTCTGGCCATCGCCCTGACCACGGTGCTTTCAGCACTGATCGTGGCCTTGTCCAAAAAAATTATTTACTCGGCTTTTGCCCTGCTGCTGACCCTGATCGGCTTCGCCGGTCTGTTTATTTATCTGAGCGCTGACTTCCTGTCCATGGCCCAGATTATGATTTATGTCGGCGGCATTCTTATCCTGATCCTGTTCGGTGTTTTGATGACACAGCGTATTTACGATCCGAGCCAGATCACCGCCCATAATTCCATCTGGGTCAGCCTGGCCGGCGGTATTGCCATGGCTGCCATCACTGGCGCCGTAGTCTGGCTCAATCCCTGGGGGAAAACACTGGCCAAGGATTTTGAATATTCGACCAGCCGCATCGGATCGGAATTACTCACCAAATACTTACTGCCCTTTGAGGTAATCTCCGTCCTCCTTCTGGCCGTTCTGATCGGCGCTGTTTACCTGGGCAGATCCCGCGAGGTACATAAATGATCCAACTGAACACCTTTCTCATTATCAGCGCCATTGTATTTTCGACCGGGATTTTCACCATCCTGTACAAGAAAAACGTTATCGGTATACTGATGGGCGTTGAACTCATCCTGAACAGTGTCAATCTGAATTTTATCAGCTTCGCCAAATACAGCGATGCCCAGATCAACGGGCAGATGATCGCCATTTTTATCATGATTCTGGCTGCCGCCGAAGCTGCCATTGCTCTGGCCATTATTCTGAACATTTATCGCGACCGGGCTATGGTGGATGTGACCCTAATTGATGAAATGAAAAATTAGAAACCTCGGGGAAAACTATGATTACACAGGCCTTAATTATCTGGCTGCTGCCACTGCTTGCCTTTACCATACAGATTTTTGTTGGTAAACGCCTGCCCCGCAAAGGTGACTGGGTTTCGGTTTCGGCCATCGGTATTTCGTTTATGCTGTCTATCATGCTCATGATCCAGATGTTTATGGCTTATGATCCTGAATTTGCGGTTACCGCAGCCATGCCATGGATTGAAACCGGCAATTTTGCTATCCCGCTGGGCATCCGTCTGGACAACCTGGCCATAATTATGCTGATGGTGGTTACCACAGTCAGTTTCCTGGTTCATGTTTACTCGATGGGCTACATGGCCGGGGACCAATATTACAACCGGTTCTTTGCCTATCTCTCGCTGTTCAGTTTTTCCATGCTCGGGCTGGTACTGTGGGACAATCTTTTCGGCATTTATATGATGTGGGAGCTGGTCGGTATTTGTTCATACCTGCTGATCGGTTTCTACTTTACCAAAGATTCTGCGGCCAATGCCGGTAAAAAAGCCTTTATTACCAACCGGATCGGCGATTTCGGATTTCTGATCGGCCTGCTGATTGTCTTCACCACCATTGGCTCCTTTAATTTTTCAGCCATCCATGAGGGTGTCAGTTCAGGACTGCTAAGCGGCGGACTGCTGACCGCGGCCGGTGTGCTGCTCTTTGCCGGGGCCGTTGGTAAATCAGCCCAGTTTCCGCTGCACGTCTGGCTGCCCGATGCGATGGAAGGTCCGACACCGGTCTCCGCCCTGATCCATGCCGCCACAATGGTAGCCGCCGGTGTTTACCTGATGGCCCGTCTTTCCTTTATGCTTTCCTTTGATGCCATGCTGGTTGTCGCCTATATCGGTGGCTTTACCGCCATATTTGCGGCAACGATTGCCATCACCCAGAATGATATTAAACGGGTTTTGGCTTACTCCACCGTCAGCCAGCTCGGCTACATGATTATGGCTCTCGGTGTCGGTTCGTACATGGCCGGTTTTTTTCACCTGGTCACCCATGCCATGTTCAAGGCCGGTTTGTTCCTGGGCAGCGGCAGTGTTATCCATGCCATGCACCACAGTATGCATAAGCTGCATCTGCATGAAGACCCGAATGATCTGCGGTTGATGGGCGGATTTAAGTCAAAAATGCCGGTTACTTACGCTACCTTCCTGATCTTTACATTGGCTTTGTCAGGTATTCCTTTTTTCTCCGGCTTTTTGAGCAAGGATGCTATTTTAGGCGGTACTCTGGCTTTTGCCATGTCCCAGCATAATCCGATTCACTTTCTCCTGCCTGTTTTTGGTTTTACAGCGGCGATGATTACCGCTTTTTACATGTTCCGGCTGGTTATCCGGACTTTTTACGGAAAACCGGTGCGCCCGGAAATTTATGAACATATTCATGAAAGTCCGAAGCAGATGACCGTACCGTTGATGGTTCTGGCCGCGCTGAGCATTTTTATAGTTTATACTTTGCCGTCATTTAATCCGACCGGAGCGGCCGGGGGTTGGTTTGACCACCTGATTCAGCATCCACATTCGGCGGTCAGCGCTCAATTGGGTCACGATGTACTGCATATCGATCACGAAACCGAACACCTGGCCCACATCAGCGGCATAATAATTTCCATTCTTGTGGCCGGCCTGGGCATCCTTCTGGCCTTTTTTATTTATTACTGGAAGAAAGCCGACCATACCCGGATTGCTCAATCTATCCGGCCTCTGTACCTGCTTTCTTTCAACAAATATTATTTTGATGAAATTTACCAGGCGACTTTCGTCCGCGGACTTCTGGCCTGGAATGATCTGCTTAACTGGTTTGACGCCAAAATTATCGATGGCATTGTTAACCTGAGCGCCACTGTAACCCGTGTTTTTTCTGCCGTCAGTGGATTATTTGATCTGCATATTGTTGACGGTCTGGTTAATGGCCTGGCCAATGTCACTTCTCTTTTTGGCAACGGTCTGCGAAAAATTCAAACCGGACAGGTTCAGAATTATATTCTGGGCGCCCTGCTCGGAACGGTGTTAATTATTATTATCAGCCTGATCTAATTGGGAGAATCGATGTTATGGGTCTGCTTTCATTTGCTACATTTTTACCCATTGCCGGGGCGTTGCTTATCTTAGCCGTCCCCAGGAAAAACCTGCCTCTGGTCAGAATTATTGCGGCGGTTTTTACTTTTATACCTCTTGTTATCACCAGCTACCTGTGGACACAGTTTGACTATACTGCCGCAGGAATCAACACGGAGAGCGGTTTTCAGTTTGTCGAGCACCTGCCCTGGATTCCGACCTACCACATTGAATACTTCATCGGTGTGGACGGTTTGAGTTTCCCGATGGTCTGGCTGACTACCCTGCTTAGCTTCCTGGCCATTTTTGCCTCCTGGAATATTGATAAAGCCCAGAAGGGATATTTTTCTTTATTCCTGCTGCTGGTAACCGGGATGATGGGTGTTTTTGTCGCCCTGGATTTTTTCCTGTTTTATATTTTCTGGGAAGTAATGCTGCTGCCGATGTACTTCCTGATTGGTGTCTGGGGTGGGCCGCGCCGCGAATATGCGGCCATCAAATTCTTCCTTTACACCCTGTTTGGTTCGGTGCTGATGCTGGTCGCCATGCTGGCACTGTATTTTAATGTCGGCGATCCGGTCAACGGCGGACATACCTTCAACATGCTGCACATGATGAATCAGTCCAATCATCAGCCCTGGCTGCAGGTCTTCAATGTACGCTTCTGGCTGTACATTGCCCTGTTTGTCGGCTTTGCTATTAAAGTTCCGGTTTTCCCCTTCCATACCTGGTTACCGGATGCCCACGTTGAAGCACCAACCGCCATCTCGGTTATTCTGGCCGGCATTCTGCTGAAGATGGGTACCTACGGACTGATGCGCATCAGTTACCCAATCCTTCCGGATATGGCCCGTTACACTTCGTATTTTCTGGCTACCCTCGGCGTAATCAATATTCTGTACGGCGCCTTTGTTGCTATGGCTCAAAAGGATCTGAAAAAACTGGTTGCCTACTCATCCATTTCACATATGGGATTTGTACTGCTCGGGATGGCCGTTTTCACGGAAGCCGGGATGAACGGTGCCATGTTCCAGATGTTCAGCCACGGTATGATCACGGCCATGCTCTTCCTTCTGGTTGGCGTAATTTATGACCGGGCCCACCACCGTCAGATTGATGGTTTCGGCGGTCTTGGTGTAAGCATGCCGGTGTACACCGGTGTAGCCAGCCTGGCCTTCTTTGCTGCCCTCGGTTTGCCGGGGATGAGCGGGTTTATTGCGGAAGCCATGGTTTTTATCGGCGCCTTCCCGGTGTACCGGACACTGACCATCATTTCGGCCTTCGGTATCATCGTTACCGCCGGATATATTTTATGGACTGTGCAGCGGGTATTTTTAGGACAGCTTAACCCGAAATACACAGAGATTGCCGAAATCAACGGCCGGGAATTGTTCACCCTGATCCCGCTGGGTATTCTGGTGGTATTTTTCGGCGTGTACCCGATGCCGATTCTAAACCTGATGAAAACATCTTTAAATTATCTGGTTACACTGATACCTTAATATCAGTCTGGATAGACAGGAAATAGAGAATGAATAATTTAGAGAGTCTGCAATTTTTTATACCCGAGCTTTTTCTGACGGCAGGTCTGCTGGTGACCATTATTGTCGAACTCCTGCTAAAAAAAGAGCAGAAAGTGTTCACAGCCTACCTGGCCGCCACGGTTCTGCTGATCACGATTTTTTTCCTGATCCGGCAATATGCCATTGAACCGGCAGCTTTGTTCGGCGGCATGGTAGTTATTGATCCGATGGCGGTGTTCTTCAAAATACTGACCGCGGTATCAACGCTGATTATCGTCTTTTTCTCAATACCGTCCTTTCGGGTTAAAGCCGAATATTATGTGCTGCTATTAGCCACCACGCTGGGTATGATGCTGATGGCCCAGGTCAATGATTTACTGATGATCATTCTGGCCATGGAACTGGTCGGGCTGGTCTCCTATGTTCTGGCCGGTTATCGCCGGTCGGATCCTAAGTCAGGTGAAGCTTCGCTGAAATATATTCTTTTTGGCGCAGCCAGTACCGGCATTATGGCTTTCGGCTTTTCCTATATTTATGGTTTAACCGGTCAAACCAATCTCTTTGAAATACAACAGGCCCTGCAGAGTACGCAGCATAATCCGGTTATTTTATTTGTCGCTTTTGTGCTGATCATTGCCGGTCTGGGTTACAAAATTGCCATGGTACCTTTCCATTTCTGGCTGCCGGATGTATATGAAGGCGCGCCGACCCCGGTTACCGCATTCTTCTCGGTTGGTCCGAAGGCGGCCGGCATGGCTGTTCTGATCCGCTTTATTATATCCATCGTGGCCGGGGTTTCGGCTGATGGTCAAACTTTTACCGCCAACGCCCCGATCCATGCCCAGGAATTACTGGCGGTGCTGGCGGTGTTGACCATGACTTTAGGAAACCTTTCCGCCCTGCAGCAAAAGAATATCAAAAGAATGATGGCCTACTCATCCATCGCCCACGCCGGCTATATGCTTATGGCTCTGGCCGTATTTACCAGCCAGTCGGTTGAAGCGGTTATGTTCTATCTTGTGGTCTATATGTTTATGAATTTCGGTGCTTTCTGGGTTATCCACAGAATGACACCACATTTGGGAAGTGAAGAGATAACCGCCTACACCGGTCTCGGCTACCGTGCTCCTCTTGTTGCCGTGGCCATGGGTGTGTTTATGTTTTCGTTGACCGGATTACCGCCGCTGGCCGGTTTTATCGGTAAATTTTATTTGTTTGCCGCAGTGATCAAAGCGGAGTGGTATATTCTGGCCGTGCTTGGTGTATTAAACAGCGTTGTCTCGCTTTACTACTATGCTTATGTAACAAAAGTTATGTTTCTGAACCGGGGTGATGACGAATCCGCGGTTTCCATCAGCAGTTATGACACCGCCCTGCTCCTCGTATTTCTGATTCCGACCCTGGTTTTAGGTGTTTATTGGGTACCGGTAATATCATGGGCCACACAAAGTCTGCACTTTTTCCTGGGCTGAAGGTAAAATTAAAAACAGGGCTCACAGCCCTGTTTTTAATTTTTATAATTCTCCTGCTATATTCAATTTCATCCTTAAATCAGCAGAACCCTTCAGTCTCAGAAAAGAAACAGTCCGGAAAAGAACTTTACCTGAAGCACTGCAAGGTTTGCCATGGCCAGGAAGGTGCAGGACGCTCAAATATTCCATCTCTTATCGATGCGGAGTGGATTTATGGTAAACAGGATAGCATTGTACTGGATGTTATTCGTAAAGGACGCTACGGTATCAATGGTAAGATGCCGGCGTATGAGAGCATAATAGCTAAGGATGAAATCGTACAACTTGTTGAATATCTGAAAAAACTACGCTAATTCGTCCGTTTTAAGCGAAGAACATAAGTGCCAAGATTATTAAGGGTATCACCCTGAATACCGGGAAAAGCCGGCATCAGGAAGCCGCCGCTGCCAATAATATCTTTTACCACGACTGAATCAAGGTCTGCCTCAAAGGCCGGGTAAAGTAGCCCGCTGCCCTGCCCCTGATCACCGTGACATTGCAAACAGACTTCACGGTATATTTTTTCCGGTCGGTCTGTTTTGGGATGATAGGGATTCGGAGCCGGATGCAGGAAAGACCACAGAGCGGTAAATAAGGCGATCGTAATTAAAATAAGGAATGGCAGCCATTTTTTCATGGCCGGCCAATTCCCATTATTTTCTGATACCAGGCTGTTGCCAGTCCGCCTTTCTGAATAAGAAAATCCCGCAGTATAAGTCCCTCCCTCCGCATTGGCCGGTCCATCTTCTTCCGCAGCGCGGATTGGCTGTCCATCCGGTAAATATTGGTGCGTGGTAAATTAAAAGGCCCGGCCTCATTTCTTCCCCAAAAAAGTCCGCTTACTGCAAATTTATAACCCGAGTCACGGACCAGGTCAATCGAAAGCTGATCCGCCCGACCGAAGGGATAGGAAAAACTATCTACTTTCCGCCCAATCATATCTTCAAGCCTGACTTTACTTAAGCCGATTTCTTTCTGCTTCTCATCCGCTGTCAAATGCCTGAGCAGGCGGTGCGATAAACCATGCGAGCCTATTTCGTGTCCGGCTGAAATCAGGATCAGCAATTCATCACGGGTCAGATGTTTAAATTTTCTGCCGCCAAACTGAACATCCCAGTCATTCCAACATCCGATATAGGAAACCGGCATATAAATTACCGCCCTGAAACCGAACTCCGCCAAGGCCGGAGCTGCATTTTCGAGAACGGAACGGTATCCGTCATCAAAGGTAATGATGACCGGTTTTTGCGGTAAAACAGCAGCCGGATCCAGTGTTTCAAAGGTCAGAGAAGTAAAACCATTATCGCGCAGCCAGCGCAGATCGTTTCTGAAATCAACGGGACGGCGGCTGGTAATACCAATATCGCTTTCTTCGCTGATTTTATGGTAATTGATGATCGGAACGGCCAGCAAACCAGACATTACAGGTTTAATTCCAGCAGTTCAAAAATATTATAGAATTCGTGTTTATGATAATCGGCTAAAAAGCGGTTGGTGATTTTACCCCTGTACAGGGACAGAGCGGACAGTAAGCCAGGCTGTTCAATCAGGGCAGATTTAAGACTTTTGCGGCTGATTGAACGGATATAAGGCATAACGGTTTTGGATAAAACCCGTGTGGCCGTAAAAGGTACAGCCGCCGGCAGATTCGGCACACAATAATAGGTAATGCCGTCTAATTGATAAACCGGCTGTTCGTGGGTAGTGGCCGCAGAGGATTCGATTGTTTTGGAGCGGTTGACAGAAACATCGATGACCACACTGCCTTTGGACATCAGGTTGACCATATCGCGGGTGATCATAACCGGGTAGTCATCCCATAACGAGTAAACCGCACTGATCAGAACATCGGTCTCCGGGAGCAGGGTTTTCGCCATTTCCGGCGAGTACGGAAAATATTGGATCGTGGTATTTTCCTCTAAAAATGTGGTCAGCTTTCCCGGTTTCATACCAAGCATGGTTACCTTTGCCCCGGCTTTAACCGCCTCAAGTGCAGCGGTCCGGGCCACCTTGCCACCGCCCAGAATCAGAATCGAGGCCGGTTTTACCGAGCCCCAGCCGTTTAGGGTTTTGCCCTTGCCACCGTTGAAACTCATCAGGAGGTGGGCAGCCATGTGAACCGCAATCTGACCTGATATTTCACTCATGGCCATCAATACCGGGTAAATGCCATTGGCTTCCTGCAATAATTCCAGGCTGAAATAAGTCGCTTTTGTAGCCAGTAAATCTTTCAAACGGTCGGGAGCAAATTTTAAATTCAGAAATGAAAGGATGCGGTGGTTTTCATTAAATAATTCATATTCAATCGGTTTGGGTGGCATGATCTTCAGGATCACTTCAGCCTGACGAACCACTTTTTCCACTGAAGGCAGAATGGTTGCGCCGACCTTTTCATAATCCGCCGTTTCAAACCCGGCACCCACTCCGGCGCCATCCTCAACCAGAACTTTTAAGCCCTGTCGAATCAGCTGTTTGACGCCTTCCGGGGCCAGCAGTACCCGGTGTTCCTCGGGCAGTATTTCCTTTAATAATCCTAGAGTCAGCATCAGGCCGGCTCCAGGATAAACAGCCACTGCCGTTCCGGATTGAATCTTTCGCTGATAACCACATTGACCTGATCAGTGGTGACATTGTCAATCAGAGCGACAGTTTCTTCAATTCCGGTCACCTGACCTTTATAAACAAAATTTTTCAAATTACGCATCATCCTGTTTTCGCTGTTTTCCAGGCCAAGCAAAAACAAGCCTCTAAGCTGACGCTTCAATTTGAGCACTTCCGCCGTTTCGAGACCGGCGCTCCAAAATTCCTTCATCAGCCGGTTCAGTTCTTTTCTGGTCGCGGTCAGTTTTGTTAAATCTGTACTGGCATATATCGTAAAAACGCAATGGCTCTTCATAAATTCAAGCTGTGAGTAAACCGTGTAAACATAACCTTTTTCTTCACGCAAACGACGGAAGAGATAAGAACCCAGGCCTTCGCCCAGGTAATTATTGATCAGCAGCAGCGGATACAATTCACTCCCGGCATAAGAGCCGGCAGTCAGGCCAAAACCAATATGACTCTGGTTAAAATGACTGTGCCGGCTGGTTGTGAAAGGAGGATTCAGGCTGAAATTGATTTCCGGTCTAACCGCAACGGCCGTAACCCCGGTCGTAAAGCGGCGGCTGATCTGGCCAACCACCAGATCGTGATTGACCGATCCGGCCAGGCTGATAACCATATTTGCAGGTTGAAAATTTTTTTGCCAGTACCTCTCCAGAACATCCCGGCTGATGGCTTCCAATGAGGCTACCGATCCCAAAATCGGGTGGCCATAGGCCGGATGGTTGTAAAAATCCATAAAAAACTGATCGAACAGTAAATCTTCGGGATTATCCAGGGTCTCGGTAATTTCTTCCAGGATAATCTGCTTCTCCTGTTCGATATCTTTCAGACTAAGTTTGGGATGGAACAGGGCATCGGCAAGGGCATCAAGGGCCGCGGGTAAATTTTCAGATAACAGGTGAGCCGAAAAAACGGTGGTTTCTTTACTGGTGTAGGCATTAACACTGCCACCGTCATTTTCAAAAACGGAGGCAAATTTGCGGGCGGTATAGGAACGCGATCCACGGAAAATCATGTGCTCGAGAAGATGGGCGATTCCGTATTCCTGCTCATTTTCATGAGCCGAGCCGGAATCAACCCAAACCCCAACCGCAACAGATTCAACCGAAGGAATAAATTCCGTGATCACAACAAGACCGGAATCGAGTTTTGTCAACCGGATCTGCTGATTGTATTTATTCATTTATTCAGGTTTAGTCTCAGTTTTAGCCTGGTCTTCCAGCAATACGGCTTTCCGGCTCAGGGCAATTTTCCCGTCCATTCCAACGGATTTTATCAGCACTTCTATTATCTGGCCTTCCTTCAGAACATCGGTAACCTTGTTCGTCCGGCCAAGCTCGAGTTCGGATATGTGGACCATCCCTTCCCGGCCGGGCATAATTTCAACAAAAGCGCCAAAATCCTTGATGCGCTTCACTTCACCCTGATAGCGTTTGCCGACTTCCGGCTCTTCGACCATACCACGGATGATATTCTGGGCTTTCATCGCCGCCGCCGCATCATTGGAAAGAATATTGACCGTTCCATCGTCCTCGATGTCAATTTCCACACCGGTTTCTTCAATAATCTTGCGGATGGTTTTCCCGCCCGGGCCAATAACCAAACCAATTTTTTCGACCCGGATCTGCAGGGAAAGAATACGTGGTGCCCATTGGCTAAGCTCGGCCCGTGGTTCGGAAATGGTTTTTTCCATAATGCCGATAATATGCATACGGCCTTCACGGGCCTGTTCCAATGCAGATTCCATCAAGCCGGTTGAAATGCCCAGAATTTTAATATCCATCTGGACGGCGGTAATACCGGCCTTTGTTCCGGCAACCTTAAAATCCATATCGCCCAAATGATCTTCGTCGCCCAGAATGTCCGAAAGAACCACCACCCGGTCGCCCTCTTTGATCAGCCCCATAGCAATACCAGCCACTGTGCTTTTAACCGGTACACCGGCATCCATCAGAGAAAGAGAGCCGGAGCAGACCGAAGCCATGGATGAGGAGCCGTTCGACTCAAGAACTTCGGAGACAACGCGGATGGCATAGGGAAAGCCATTGGCGACCGGAATCACCGGTTTGAGCGCCCGTTCAGCCAGGTTGCCATGACCAACTTCCCGACGGCTAAGACCACGGATGGGCTTGGCTTCACCGGTTGAAAAGGGAGGAAAATTATAATGAAGCAGGTATTTTTTACTGTACTCACCGCTCGGATCATCAATGATCTGCTCATCCGATTTTGAACCCAGGGTAACCACACCAAGCGACTGAGTCTGACCGCGGGTAAACAGAGCAGAACCGTGAGTTCTCGGCAAAACACCAATTTCACAGGTAATCGGCCGGATATCCCGGGCGCCGCGGTTGTCCAACCGGCGGCCTTCATCGAGGATCATGCCGCGCATGGCATATTTTTCAATATCGTGAAGAATTCCTTTGACCGCCGCTGCAGAATCCGGGTACTCTTCCGCAAGTGCAGTTAGCACGTCCTGAGCAACGGACTTCAGGGCCGTCCGACGCTCGGCTTTTTCAGTGATACGAACTGCTTTTTCAATTCCCGGCTGAGCCAGATTTTTTACTTTTTCAGCAAGACCAGACGGCAATTCAGTAGCCACCACGGCCCGTTTTGGCACACCAACTTCGGCCATGATTTCTTTCTGCAGAGTAACCAGTTGCCGAATGGCCTCATGAGCTTTGTTCAGGGCGCTTAAGAATTCAGCTTCGGAAATTTCCTTTGCCTCCCCTTCAACCATCATAATCGAATCATCAGATCCGGCAACCACAAATTCCAGGGTCGCTTTTTCAATCTGAGCTTTGGTCGGATTGATAATCAGCTCACCATCGGTTTTTACCACGCGCACGGTGGCGATTTGCTGTTCGAAGGGAATATCGGAAATGCTCAGGGCGCAGGAAGCACCAAAACCAGCCAGAACATCCGGATCATTTTCTTTATCCATAGACAGGACGTAGGCAATAATCTGAGTTTCCGAACGGAAATTTTCGGGGAACAACGGACGGATCGGACGGTCGATCAGACGGGCGGTCAGAATTTCCTTATCCGCAGGCTTGCCTTCCCTTTTGAAAAATCCACCCGGAATTTTTCCGGCGGCATAGGTTTTTTCACGGTATTCCACGCTGAGGGGA
>DYOS01000210.1 GCA_020720405.1 Caldithrix sp.
AAATGCGGTGTACCAGATTCATGAATCATTTTACAACCCGGAAAGGGTTGAATAGCCGGTAATGATCATCAGGGCGATGGTCTGTCCGTTTTTCCCAAACAGTCTTATCTGTGGCTATTTCAGCAGCACCATCTTTTTTATTTCCGTAAACCGGGCCGTTTTTCCTGGCTTGGCGGAAACCTCAAGACGGTAAAAATAGACCCCGCTGGCTAAAGTGCTGCCGTCAAATTGCACTGTATGGGCACCCCTCGTCTGTTGACCGTTAACCAGAGTTGCAATCTTCTGACCAAGTGAGTTGAATACTTCCAGCCGGATATGCCCGGTTGTCGGTAACTGGTAACTGATCAGCGTCGAAGCATTGAAGGGATTGGAATAATTCTGCAGAAGTTCTGTTTTGTCAGGAAAAGCATCATTTTCATTTTCCATAAAACCAGACACACCATCAAAATTGAAATAATGTTCATAGGTTTCCATCAGCTCGGCAGCCACTGGTTTGGCCCGGCTTCTGTCCATTGAATAAAGACCCATGCTTTGAAAACCATTTTTATGCTGATGTGAATACCAGTCGAAAATGCACCACCAGGTGGAGGTCAGCAAAGCACCGCTCTCCCTGATTTTCCCGTAATAATCAAGCGCTGAGAACTGCTGAAAAGCAAGGAAAGTGTTTGTAAAAACATCTACCTGCTCAGCTTCAGACGAATTATCTTCAGAAGACCAATAGCCAAATTCGGTATCGATTATCGGTTTATCCGGGAAATTGGCCTGGGCCTGGGTCAGAAACATATAGGTACCCTGGAAATAGGTGGAGCCGTGAAAAATACCGAAATACATCGTCCAGCCGGCGACATCGCAGGCATTTTGTGAATCATCGGCCGGGCCGGGACGATCCGCCGCAGCGGACTGTGTAATCAGCCGGCCGTCGGGGTAATTGGTGTCCAGATCCTGATGGACGGTCTCGATAAAGATTTTTCTATTGGGAACATCGAGACATTCATTGGAGGTGCTCCATAATAAAATGGACGGCCGGTTATAATCTTTAAAAACCATTTCCCTGAACATCTGCTGGTGAATATGCCTTTGGTTGTTCTGAATCTGCCAGGCCTCCACCGTATCAAACCACCAGACCGGAATTTCTTCAATCACGGTAATACCGAGCCGGTCAGCAATCAGATAGGTGTAAGGATTGTTTGGATAATGGGCGGTGCGCAGCAGATTGATATTGGTGTTTTTGACTTTTTCCAGATCGCTGAAAATAATTTCTTTGGGTATGCTCCGGCCGTAAACCGGATGATCTTCGTGGCGGGCTGCTCCGGTTAAAAAGACTACTTTTTCATTGAGCAACACTTTATTCCCGGAGGCGCGGACGGTTCTGATCCCGAACTGGGAACTGAACTGGTCGATAATCTGATTATTCTGTTTCAGGGTCACTTTCATAACATACAGGTTGGGCTCCTTTGGCGTCCATAGTTTGGGATCGGGGATGAGCAGTGTATTGCGGTAGACTTTGACGGAATCTGCAGGAATGGTCAGGGATGTTTGTATTGTGGACAAGGCACTGCCCGAGATCAACTCGTCGGGAAATTCGGTCTGTATGGTCTGGGAATCGATCAGGGCTGCGAATACTTCACAGGTCACATCCACATCAACCGGTATGGATTCAGTATTGTTTATAACCAGGGTTGATTGCACCGGGCCATCGATATCGAGCGGAACAATATCATTCCGCAGGACAGAGATTGGTGATGAAATTTCCAGATATACATCGTGGATAATGCCGGTATAGTTAAACCAGTCGCATTTGTAATAGGGCACGATATCCTTCCGGCTGCCCCATTTGGGATTGTCCACCCGCACCACCAGCACATTGGACCCGCCGTGATTGACTGCCTTAGATACATCAAAGGAAAACGGTGTGTAACCGCCTTCATGGTAACCGAGATAAACATCATTCAGCCAGACATCGGCCACATAATTAACGGCGTAAAAATTAAGTTTTACAAATTGGGTTGTAACAATGGCCGGTGTCTCAAAAGTTTTCCGGTACCAGACGCCGTCCTCATAATATTCCGGCACGGTGGGATAAGTATACATCTGGTTTTCCACCGCCGGGAGTTCCTTGGTTTCCCAGCCGCTGTCATCGTAGGCGGACAGGTGTCTGCCATTGGCTTCGGTAAGAAGTGCGGCATATCCGGCTGAATCCCGTTTAGCCAGGGAAATCTCATCATCGGCGGCAAAGCGCTCCTTTTTCCAGGTACCCTGCAGATCGATGGTCGTGCGGTCTTGTTTTTCAAAGGCTGGCACCGGCATTCCGTTTTGATAGGGAATCATGATGCCATCCACCGCTTTCAGCGAAAGTGTTGCCTCAAGAGTAGCCTGGCCTTGAACAGCGGATAATGAGAAAAGAAAGATGAACAGGGTGAAAATTGAGAAAATGTCTGGGTTTGAACATTTTCCGCAGTTGATCTTTTTTTTGATTTCCATTTAAATATTACCTCCGGAAAGAGATGATGCCGTTAAAATTTTTGGCTGGAAAATAAATCCATTTCCAATAGAATACACAATAAAAATTATAGCCTTGGGTGGAGCAGCTTTACAGGCCGAAGAAAAAATTAACCACAGAAAACAAGGAGATCACGGAGTTTTTTCTGCTTTCGCTTCTCTGTTATCTCTGCTAACTCTGTGTTAAAAATCTGTCCACGGATTAAAACCAAAGAAAAAATTAGCCACCAGGAACACCGAACCCACTGAAGAAAATTAGCCGCAGATTA
>DYOS01000060.1 GCA_020720405.1 Caldithrix sp.
AAAAGGCCACCATTGGGGTGACCTTTTCAATGCTCCGGCGGAAGGACTCGAACCTACAACCTAGTGGTTAACAGCCACCCGCTCTGCCATTGAGCTACGCCGGAATTATTTTCAACAAGCCAGAAATATAAAATGCCTTTTAAAAACTGTCAAATTATTTTAGATAGTTTTTCACGGAGAACTCAAAGATAAAACTAATATCGGTGCAGAGTTCGGTCAGGGGATCAGCGCTGGACGGTACTGAACAGCTACAATAATTCCGGTTTGTGCAACGATGAGATATTCGATAAACTTGGATGAACTATCCAAAGGAGAAACCATGAAAAACTTTTTTATCCTTCAATTGCTATTGGCGATGTTTCTGTTCTGTACACTTGGTCTGGCCCAGGGTACCGGTTTAAAAATCAATGAATTTATGGCCAGTAATGATTTTGCTGTTCTTGATCCACAGGGTGATTATGAAGACTGGATTGAAATTTATAATTCCGGCAGCGAATCGGTTGATATTGGGGGGATGTATATCACCGATGACCTTAGTAAGCCAACCCTGTGGCAGATTCCAGCCAGCCAACCGGATTTGACAACCATCCTGCCCGGCCATTTTCTGGTTTTATGGGCAGACAAAGAACCAGCTGAGGGTGTCCTGCATGTAAATATTAAACTCAGCGGCAGCGGCGAAGCGATTGGTCTTTATGCCAGTGATGGCTCGACTGTAATTGATACTTTGGTATTCCAGGCTCAGATCACCGATACCAGTTACGGGCAATACCCGGATGCCTCCGGTCAATGGATGAATTTTGATAATCCTACTCCGGGTTTTACCAATCGTCCGGTACCATTGATAGTTAATGAATTTTTAGCCAGCAACAATACCGGTGCCACCGATCCCCAGGGCGAATTTGAGGACTGGATCGAGATATTTAATGCCGGGGTAAAACCAATTGATTTAGGCGGAATGTATATGACCGATAATTTGGCCACGCCCAGCCTTTGGCAGATTCCGACAACCGATCCGGTGACGACAACCATCCAGCCCGGAAGTTTTCTGGTTTTATGGGCCGACAAGGAACCGGCAGACGGCCTCACTCATGTTAATTTCAAGCTTAGCGGTGATGGCGAAGCCATCGGAATTTTTGGCTCTGATGGTGCAACCGTGATCGACACCTTAGGATATACTGCACAGCAATCCGATACTTCTCTTGGGCGGCGCTTCGACGGCCAAAATGACTGGGTTAATTTTTCTGTACCTTCCGTCGGAATGCCCAATGTTCAGGGTATAATCACAGCTATTGATCCGGGCCGGGAAGCAGGGTTACGCAGCTTTAAACTCAACCAGAATTATCCAAACCCCTTTAACCCGCAGACCACCATCCATTTTGAACTGCTGATGGCTGGAACAGTTACCATCGATCTTTACAACAGTCTGGGTCAAAAAGTAGCCACCCTGCTTAATGCCAGCAAACCGGCCGGAAACCATAAAATCAGTTATGATGCTTCTCACCTGACCAGCGGTGTTTATTATTATCGCCTGTCCAGCGGCAGCCGGAGCGAGGTAAAGAAAATGGTAGTGATGAAATAAAAAAAATGCTTTCGATTTATTCAGGCTGCCCGATCCGGGCAGCCTTTTTTTATAAAACCCTGTTCCCTGCCTGATCAACAATCTTGTTGGCTGAATCATCCCAAAATTAGTAATCGCCTAACTTTTTTATCCGCGAAATAAGGCTGTCTTAAAACATTTTTAACTCCCGGGTTTCCAAACTCCATTAATTACCCAAAATTCCGGTGGCAATTTTTTCCTGAAAATGTCCCGGCAAACTGGTTTTGAATGATTTTCAGCCATCCCGGACTAAACTTAAAAGATTCAGGAAAGATGCCGATAAACAGATCAGGCTAATAATGGAAAAAGTATGCAAAGGCAGTCAGCTTTTAAACATCATATCATCAGCAATCCTGAGAAGGAGCGCATCGAATTGCTCCGCGCCCGGATGAATGTGCTTAATGCTACCCTGTTTCTGCTCGAAGAAAATCTCGATCTGAAGGATGAGAAAACCCGCCATTATCTTGAAAAAATAAATAAAGAACTGGAAACAATCAGAAAAATTATTATTTCGGATAACGAGTATGAGTAAAGATCATAAATTTCATATCCTGCTGATTGAAGACGAAGCCGATGTCCGGGAAAGTTACCTGGACATGCTTGATTTTTTTGGATATCAGGTCACTCCGGCTGCCAATGGCAAAGAAGGTCTTGAACTCCTGACCAGTAAAGAATTTGATGTGGTCATCACCGATCTGAACATGCCGGTGATGAACGGGATGGAACTTCTTAAACGGATGCGGGAATTGCAGATTTTGACAGAAGTAATCGTGATTACCGGTTTTGCCACCATCGAAAACGCCATTTCAGCCATGAAACAGGGCGCCTTCGACTACATCACCAAGCCGGTGTCAGTGGATCATCTGCGTATTGTACTTAATAAATGTATTCAGAAAATTGCTTCCAGCCGGGAGAATAAAATTCTGCGCGATGCCAACGAAGAATTAAAAGAACTCAATGATTTAAAGAATAAATTTATTACGATTACCAATCATGAGATGCGCACCCCGATTGCCGTGCTGAAAGGTTATCTCGATTTGATGGCCATGGTACTCGAAGGATCAGACAATCAGGAATTAAACGAATTCATGCAGATCGTTCAGGTTACGATGGACGAACTGAATATTATTGTCGATAATATGCATGACCTTTCTCAAACCCGCCTGATTTCCAGTCAGAGTGAACCGCTGCCCTTCCCGGTTAACGAATTACTCCTGGAACTGGAAAAAGAAATGAAACTCCTTTTCGAACAGAGAAATATCCGGCTCAGGGTCTTGCTGACCGAAAAAAATCTGACCGTCCGTGGTCACCGGTTGCTGGTTAAACGGGCCATACGCGAGCTGATGCAGAATGCTCTGAAATTTACAAAAGAAGGCGGATCGACTGAGGTGATTTTAAAAGAGATCGCCCTGAGGAAAGAATGGCTGATCATGGTTCGTGATACCGGTATTGGCATTCCGCTGGATAAAATAGAATTTATATTCGATCCATTCTATGAAGTGCAGGATTCGATGCACCATTCCACTTCGCGAACGGAATTCATGGGCGGGGGCATCGGGGTCGGTTTATCGCTGGTTAAAGAAATCATCAAGGCTCATAACTGGGAATTGGCCGTGGAAAGTCACCCGGGCATAGGCAGCACTTTCACCCTGATTGTCCCCTCACCAGACATCCCATAAACTGTTACTTTCCTGTTTATCAAATCGCGCGAACAAAGAAATCCAATTCTTAGGCTTTTCTCCTTTGCGGCTTCGTGTCTTAGTGTGAGAATTTAACGATGGTCGCAAAAATCAGAACCGGGTTATTTCCCGGAAGCGATCCACCCGCTCTTCAATTTCATCCCGGGTCAATCCGATCAACCGGTTAAAACTAAAATCCTCCACCGTAAATGAGGCCAGAGTGCTGCCATAAATAACCGCTTGGCGCAGATTTTCCATATTTAAATCCCCGGCCGCCGACAAAAATCCGACAAAACCACCGGCAAAAGTATCGCCGGCACCGGTCGGGTCTTTAACAACTTCCAGCGGAAAGGCGGGTGCAAAAAAGAACTGGTTTTCATAAATCAGCATAGCCCCATGTTCACCTTTTTTTACCACCAGTGCCTTCGGACCCATGGCCAGAATGGCCTTTATCGCCTTCATCAGGTTATTTTCGCCGGTCAGTTCATGGGCTTCTTCATCATTTAGAATAAAAATATCCGATTTGGAAATCACTTCCTGCAAGGCCTGTCTTTTACCACTGATCCAGAAATTCATTGTATCCAGCACTACCAGACGGGGCTGCTTTAGCTGACTGAGGACATCAAGCTGCAACTCGGGATCGATATTGGCCAGAAAAATATATTCCGATGATTTGTAGGAGGTCGGTAAGCGTGGTTGAAACCGTTCAAAGACATTGAGAAAAGTGAATAAAGTATCACGTTTGTTCATGTTGGCATGGTATCGGCCACCCCAGCGGAAGGTTTCCCCGCTCTCCACTGAGAGACCTTTAAAATCGACGCCACGTTTTTTCAGAAAGGAAAGAAGTGAGCCGTCAAAGTCGGAACCAATAACACCAACCACATTAACCGGACTAAAAAAGCTGGCTGCTGAACTAAAAAAAAGAGTCGAACCACCAGGCGCATTTTCCACCTTGCCATAAGGGGTTTCAACGGTATCGTAGGCAATTGAGCCAACAACAAGAATGGACATAACACTCCTTACATTTTTTCCGGTGCGGAAATGCCAAGTAACCTAAGCCCGTTGGCGATGACCAGCCGGGTGGCGTCGATCAGGGATAACCGGGCCAGGGTCAGGGCGGCATCATCTGAAATGACCCGGCACAGGGTATAAAATTTATGAAACAGATTGGCCAGATCGAACAGGTAGTTGACCAGGCGGTGCGGTTCGAAATTTTCCGCAGCACTGCGGACGAGTTCCGGGAACTGAATCAGATGTTTGATCAGGTTCAGCTCCTCTCCGCTCTGCAACAATTCGATGTGCAGATTCGGCTGGTAGGTCACCCCTCGCTCTGCAGCCAGGGTCTTGATACTGCAAATCCGGGCATGGGCATATTGAATATAGAACACCGGGTTTTCATCGGACTGGGTTTTAGCCAGGCCAAGATCAAAATTGAGATGGGCATTCATGTGACGCATCAGGAAAAAATAGCGGGTTACATCCACGCCGACTTCATCCATCAGTTCATCCAGGGTTACAAAATTGGCCTTGCGGGTGGACATTTTAACCACTTTTCCGCCTTCAGTCAGGGTCACAAACTGGTGGATTAAAACTTTTATCTGAGCAGTGGGCAGACCAAGTGCCTGCAAGCCGGCCAGAACATCGGGATAAGTGGCGATATGATCGGCACCGAAAATATCGACGATCAGATCATAGTTTCGCTTTACTTTATCCACGTGATAAGCAATATCGGGCAGACGATAGGTTGGTTCACCACTGCTCTTAATGATAACCCGGTCCTGTTCGAAACCGATTTTGGTGGTCAGAAACCAGGTTGCCCCATCCCGATCTTCAACCAGGCCGCGGCTGCGCAGATCGGCGACAACAGCATCAATTTTTTTATCATCATAGAGCGATTTTTCATTAAAGAATGTATCGAAGGCAAAACCAAGCCGGCTCACTGTGTTTTTAATATCTGTAAAAATTGCCTGCTCAGCCCGGTCTTTAAAAATGGTATTTTCGGTGTCATCTTTCAGCGCGGCACCAAACTCAGCCAATATTTGCCGGGCAATATCCCGGATATATTCACCCTGGTAATAATCTTCCGGAAATTCTGTATTCACGCCCAGTAATTGCAGATAACGTAATCGGACCGACTCACCCAGAATGCGCATCTGCCGTCCGGCATTATTAAAGTAGTACTCCCGCTGCACCTTATAACCTGTGGCTTCCAGCAGCCGGGTCAGCGTATCACCTAAGACAGCCTGCCGGCCATGACCGATGGTCAGCGGACCGGTCGGATTAGCCGAAACATATTCGATCAATGCTGTTTTGCCTGAATTGAGATCAGTCAGACCAAAACGGCCGGCGCTGTTTAAAATTTGCCGGAATTGATCATAAACATTATTAACTGCCGCAAAGAAATTCAGAAAGCCGGGTCCGGCGATTTCAATTTTGGAAAGATATTCATTCTGAACAGGGAAAAAGTTTTTAATTTCTGCAGCAATTTCAGCCGGTTTGGAACGCAGCGGTTTGGCAAGCTGCAAAGCCAGACTGGTCGAAAAATCACCAAACTGTTCTTCTTTCGGCTTTTGCAGAACGGGCTGAATGTCATTGAGGTTTTTTTGATTCAGAAAGTCCGCAAGGGTTGATAGAATAAATTCTTCAGGATTTTTGAAGTTCATCGGTGACCAGTTCCATTTTCGCATCAGCCCACAACCGTTCGAGACCGTAGAACTCGCGCCGTTCCTGCAAAAAGATATGAGCGACCACATCAACATAATCGAGTAGAACCCAGCTTTGTTCTTTTTCCCCTTCCCGGTGCAGGATACGGATGCCTTCATCGCGCAGCGAGGCCGAAATGTGATTGGCGACAGCCTGAAGCTGGACGTGAGAATCAGCCGAAACTATGACAAAATAATCGGCGACCGATGATTTCTTATTCAAATTGAGTAATAAGACCTGGCGACCTTTTTTTTCCAGGGCCAGGCGGGCGATGCGATGGGCAAGTTCAGAAGAAGTCAACATACCTCCGTTATCTGAAAATCTTTAGTTCAGGGAAATCCCGGCCGATGACAACGGTTAAATCGATGACCGGCGTTGTGCTGTTAAACGTTTCAACATTTGTTTTATCAATACCAATCAGACCGGCCAGGTCTTCTGCTTCGTCGCTCTCAGCAAGGTGATTGATTATTTTGGAATGAGCAACTTCCCAATTGACCTTCCCTTTTTCCAGATAATTACCCTTATTCACCACATCATAATTTTTTTCGGAAAGGCGGTCGGCCAGTTTGTTGGCAATACCCTGCTGACCACAACCATTGAGAATTTCAATCTGAATCCGTTGCGCCGGACGGGTAAAAGTCTGGGTTGGTTTCTGTTCAACCGGTTTTGGTTTGTTCACCACCGGCTGGTTTTGCTTTCTGACGACATTATTTTTTTGTACGGGCTGCGGAGCGGTAAAAACCGGAAGGATATAATTGACAGTGATAAAATAACCACCGCCCAGTATCAGTACGATCAGCAAAAATTTAAAAAACAGGGCCAAACCGGAAGCGGATTTTTTGACAACCGGGGGATTAGGTTTTTCTGAAAACTTTTTACGGGTGATGGTCTGTGTACTATAGCGTCTGCGGTGTCTCAACTTAAAACTAATTGTCCTGTAACTTGTAAACGATTTAAAAACAAGGGCTGAATATAAAAGTCAAACCTGTTATTACCAAGAAAAAACTACACGCTGAATCCGGGCATAAATTTCAGGATCGGCAGGATTACCCGGAGAAAGAGAGAAGAAGGAAGACTTAAGAAATAAAACAAATCCAAGTCCATCATTGGTTTTCCCTGCCGCTTCGGTGATGAAACTATTCTTCCGCTGGCGGTCAGTTTTCAGAGATGGGCATAAACCGCTGCAGCGGTGAGTAATAATACTGATAGGGATTGGATTCAATACGCAGTAAAAATGAACTGTGCTCAGACATTTCGTAGCGCATTTCGGCGCCGCCAAAAAATTTTGGTTTGTTCAGCTCGGAATCCGCCCCGAACGGATGGATTGGGGTACTGAGAATACCAATATTGGTAGTAATCTGCATCTTCTCCGAAACCCGGTAATTTAGCGTGTTCATAAACATATTCTGCATCATTCCGTTACTGCCGGGAAGGCTGAGGTAATTCATACTGATACTATTCTGCATGTGAAGCCTGGCCGGATCAAGAAAACCTAAAATTAGTCCGGTGCCCGACTGTGGTGTGGTTATCCATTCGGAGAGAGAAGGTTTGTTCAGGTCCTTTTTATACTGAGCCCGGGATAGATCCGGGGTATGGACCATGATAATAAAACCAAGCATTATTAAAAAGAAAAGACGACGCATATTTTCCTCACTCTGAATATGGCAATTAACTTAAAATCTCCGTTACCGGATTTCAACTCTCAACGACGGTTCAGCAAAATGGTTTCCGCTGTATGTAATTGCTCGATGGTATTTATGCCGCGGGTCTCATCAAAATTTGAAGTCTGAACGGCAACCACAGTTTTACCATCAGCGATAAAGACCGGCAGGACATCCGGCAGATAATATTCGCCCTGGGCATTTTTGTTATTGATGCGTTTTAAAGCGGCAAATAATTCACGGATATTAAAAATATAAATGCCGACATTGATCTCATGGATAGCAAGTTCTTCAGTTGTAGCATCTTTCTGCTCGGCAATTTTAACGACATGCCCTTTGCTGTTCCGCACTACACGGCCATATCCGGTCGGGTCTTCGAGCACGGAAGTGAGCATCGTCGCTACAGCACCGGATTTTTCATGGCCATTGACCAGTTCCCTGATGGTTGCCTCAGTCAGCAGCGGTACATCACCGGAGAGAACCAGAACTTCACCGTTTTCTGCACCCAACAGTTCTTCGGTCATCATCATGGCATGACCGGTTCCCAATTGCGGATCCTGTACAGCAAATTCCACATGGCGTCCGGCACAGGTTTGCTGAACCAGTTCACGCTGATGGCCGACAATTAAAACGATGCGTGACGAATGCAGCATTTCTGCCAGATCGATGACATAGTGAACCATGGGCCGGTTATTTATCGGGTGCAATACCTTTGGCAGGTCGGATTTCATGCGGGTGCCTTTTCCCGCCGCCATAATTGCCGTACTAAGTTTTGCCATACATGCCTTTCTGTTTTCTTATAGCCGACTTTTAACTTAAAACAATATTATCGATGAGCCGGGTTTGACCGAAGTAAACAGCCACGGCCATTAATACCGGACGGTCAGCTGCCGGCGGTTCAAGGTTTTCGGCATCTAAAAATTCGATATAATCAATTTGGCACTCAGCCCTGTTGTTTAAAAAATTGGCGGCTTCTTTTTTAAGCTGATTGAAATCCGGTTTTTCTTTCCTGTATTGAGCGGCGACATACTGTAGGGTCTGGTAAATTGAGGCCGCTTCCTGTCTCTGTTTAGAATCAAGAAATTTATTTCGTGAACTCATCGCCAAACCATCTTCTTCCCGGACAATCGGGGCAACGTCAATCTGCACCGGAAAATTCAGATCGCTGACCATTTTTTTTATAATCAGCGCCTGCTGGGCATCCTTTTGTCCGAAAACAGCACAATCGGGCTGAACGATATTAAACAGCTTGGCCACAATGGTTGTTACGCCGCGAAAATGATGGGGCCGGCTTAAACCGCATAATTTCCCGGTCATTTTTTCGGTGCCGACAAAGGTAAAATGATCTGGCTGATATATTTCCCGGGTCTCCGGGTAAAAAATCACATCCGTAGCAGCCGACCGGCAAAGCTGCTCATCGCGCTCAAAATCCCGCGGATACCGAGCCAGGTCCTCATGCGGTGCGAACTGGGTTGGATTGACATAAATACTGACCACCGTAAAATCACAAAGTGCTTTAGCCCGGCGAATCAGACTCAGATGACCTTCATGCAGGTAACCCATGGTCGGAACAAATCCAATGGTTTTTCCGGCCCGGTGTATCTCCCGGCTCCAGGCCACCATTTCAGAAATTGTTTTAATAACTTTCATCTTCGTTTGGAAATTTTCCTTTTTGAACGTCCTGAATATACGCTTTAAAGGCATGGGTCATCGTTTGACGGAGAGTCGCATATTTCCGGACAAATTTTGGTTTGAATTTGTCGTAAAGTCCCAGCAGATCGTGGCTGACCAAAACCTGACCGTCGCAGTGCACCCCGGCGCCGATGCCGATAGTCGGAATGCTGAGTTTATCGGTTATGGTGCGGGCCAGTGCGGACGGAATTTTTTCGAGTACCAGGCAAAAAGCACCGGCCTCCTGCAAGGCTATGGCCTCATCCAATATCCTGCGCTGCTGACTCTCTTCTGTGCCTTGCAGCTGATAACCACCGAGCTGATGCATCGACTGAGGCGTCAGGCCAAGATGTCCCATCACCGGAATGCCAATTTCGACGAGACGGCGAACTGCGGGAAGGGTTTGGCTGCCGCCTTCTAATTTTACCCCCTCTGCCCCGGCTTCCTGCAAAAAGCGGCCGGCATTGCGCACGGTTTCATCAACTGAAAGCTGGAAACTCATAAAGGGCATATCGGCAATCAGCAAACTGCGTTTTACACCACGGCGAACTGCCCGGGTATAAAACAACATCTCATCCATGGTCACCTGCAGGGTCGAGTCATGTCCGCCCAAAACCATGCCGCCGGAATCGCCGACCAGGATAATATCAATGCCGGTCTGGTCAAGTATATCCGCCATCAGGGCATCGTAAGCGGTGAGCATGGTAATCTTCTCGCCGTTCCGTTTTTTTTCGGCAATGTTCAGGATGGTTATTTTTTTAGATTCTCTGACCAGTGACATTTTTGACCTCTTTTCTTCACCGCTGCCGGGAAAATGACTGGATGATGCCCCCGGCCAGAACCAGATCCCGGGCATAAAATACTGCCGACTGACCGGGTGTAACGGCTTTGGCCGGCTGATCAAACTCAACCCTGATCTGTCCGTCATCTTCAGCAAAAATCAGTGCATCGTGACCACTATCTTTATAACGGATTTTTACGGTACAGGCCAGGCCTTCGTCCGGCAATCCACCAATACTGACAAAGTTTACATTTTTTACCAGCATGGAGTCGGAAAAAAGCTCCTCTTCACCGCCAATGATCACCCGGTTAAGCAGCGGATCGGTGTCGAGAACATACATGGGCCGGGCAAATCCACCACCCAGACCTTTCCTTTGGCCAATGGTATAAAAAGGATAGCCTTCATGCCGGCCGAGAACATTCCGTTCGGAATCAATCAATTCGCCGGGACCGATCCGCTCGTTCAGGGATGGGACCACCTGGCGTAAAAAGCGGTGATAATCGTTATCCGCTACAAAACAGATTTCCATGCTTTCGCTCTTCTCCGCCGTGCGCAAACCAAATTGCCGGGCAATTTCCCGGACTTCTGGTTTGGTCAGTTCCGCCAGCGGAAAAAGGGTACGGTCGAGACTGTTCTGACGGATACCCCATAAAGCGTAGGACTGGTCTTTATTCTGATCTTTGCCCCGATATAACTGGTAGCGCTGCAGGTGATCAGCGAAAACAACCCGGGCATAATGGCCGGTAGCGATATAATCGGCACCAAGTTCCAGCGCTTTTTCGATCAGGGTCTGCCATTTGATTTTCAGGTTACACTGAACACAGGGATTCGGTGTCCGCCCGGCCATATATTCAAAAATAAAATCATCGACGACATCCTGATGAAACTGGCGGGAAAAATTCAAGGTGTAATGGGGAATACCGATTTTGGCGCAGACCATCCGGGCATCATTGATACTGTCCAGCGAACAGCAGCCGCTCTCATGGTTCAGATTGCCGCCGACCAGTTCGTAATCCCATAATTTCATGGTTACCCCGATACAGTTGTAACCCTGTTCGTGCAGCAACAGCGCCGCCACGGATGAGTCCACGCCGCCGCTCATCCCTATAACGACCGTTCTATTTGAATCCATCGGAGCTTTCGCTTAAAAATATTTGGTGATAATGGTTTTAACGCCGGTTTCGTTTTTACGGACCTCAAACCGGTTCATCAGTTTTTTGACGAGAAATATTCCCCGGCCGCCGCTGGCCATAATATTGTCGGGATCAAGCGGGTCACTTATATCTTCGGGATTATAACCTTTACCTTCATCGGAGATAGTAATTTCAAGACCTCTGGTTAATAATTTATAAAGGATAATAACCTTTTTCGTTTCATCATCCATATTCCCGTGGTGGATGGCATTATTGAAAAGTTCAGTGACACAGATAGAAAGATCATCGGCAACGGAATCGGAAAACCGGCATTCTTTGGAGATTTGGGAAGTCACTTCGTCAACCTCTTCCAGAAATTCTATTGAACTCTGTAAAACCAGTCTGAAATTTCCATTATTCAATAAGCCCATGCCTTCTCCTCCTGTCGAAAAATTTAGACTTCGTCCTTTTCTGTGTCAAGGTTAGTCAATCCGTCCCGACAAAGTGATCTGATTCAAAATTCATCCACCCGGTACATTTTATATTCGGCAGGTCAGAATTAAACCGCAGGTTTGAAATGCTGTCTCAAAACAGACTTTCTGATAACAGAAAATTCAATCTACCAAGACAAATGAGGTTCCTCTTGCTCCAAAACTTTTTCCGCTGGCACAGTCCCTGGTTTCTGATGATCCTGCTGATCAGCATTCAATCGGCTTTCAGTGGATTTCCCATGCCTCGTCTCGGTCTTTTCCTGACCGACAAAATTGTTCATTTTGCTACTTTCGGCCTGTTCGGCTGGCTGCTGACCCGGGGTTTTCACCAGGCTGGTACTAAAAGATATGTTCTGTATAGTCTGCTGATTGGTCTGTTTTTTTCCCTGCTCGACGAATTGCATCAGTCCTACACACCCGGCCGGGATGCCCATTGGAGTGATCTGCTGGCCGACGGCCTGGGTATCCTGTCTTTCAGCCTGTATTATCAACTGCAGATACGGTTTGGTTGGACCGGTCAAAGGGATAATTCCCCCGGATCAGTTTAATTTCAATCCGTCGAAAATTGCCACCACCGGACGGTGATCGGAGACCACCGTCGGATATTTGGTGTAGGTGTTATCGAGGTAGAGCACTTTGGTCTGACCATCGCCATACGCATCATCCACACTATCTGTCACCAGAATATGATCAATCATGCTCTGGCTGTATAGAATATAGGAATACTGACCGGGCAGATTGGCCGTGAGCAGATTATAGCTTAGCGGTTTATCAAAAAACGGCTGGAAAATATTGGATTCCGGAGCATCCGTGGCGGAATCATTCCAGTCGCCCAGCACAATAAAATCCGTATCTGCCCCGCCCTGAATCTGCGAGCTGATATAAGTTTCAATCTGTTGGGCGGCCAGCTTGCGCCGTTCGATATTTTCCTGATCACCATAGGCTTTAAGATGAAGGACTACCAGCTGAAAATCAAAAACGGTCTGTGATCCTTTTTTTACGCTGAAATATCCGCTGAACGGCAGGCGCGGAAAGGCCGTCCCATACACATTGCTGGCCTGAATGTCGAGCATTTGCAGATTGCTGACGCTAAACAAGGCCGTCTTATAAATAAACCCTGTTTTCTGATAACTGCCGTCAGAATATTGATCAGAGGAAAGCTGTCCGTTGTAATCGGGGAGCGAATCAAGCAGCTGCTCAAAACCGCTGATACTGGCAATCTCCTGCACGGCGAAGATGTCAATATCCAAGTCACGGATCAGGTCTTTCACCGCGTTAATCGTCTCATCCGAGAGCTGCGGAAAATACTCCAGGTTCCAGGTGGCAATTTCAAGAGTTGCGGCACTGCCAACCTTATCCACATCTGGGATTTCAGTAGTATTGTTATGATTGTTCTCTTCCGGCCCGGTGCGGGTCGAACAGGAAATTATGATGAATAAAATTATGACAATTCCGGAAATTATTTTCAAAATACAGCCTTTCTGCACGAACAATATGTCTGTTGTAAGCGGCGAATATAGCCATCGCCGATGGTCTTTTCCAGACCCTGCACGATGTTCGGCAAACAGACCGGAACATGAGTGCCGATTGCAAAGAAATCTCTAATCCAATAAATTGGCCGCAGCGGAGGGGAAATTTTGAAACTGATTTTAATAATTTTTTTTCTAAGCCTGAGTGGCGTTTTCGGTTTTTTCCTGTTTATAAACCTGTTGGTAAAAAAGATATTTTATCTGCCCCGGGTAGCCCACGAAAACTACCCTCAGGATCACGGCCTTAGCGCCAGGGAAATTCTGCTCAAAACCATTCGTAAACGCCGTCTTCAGGTCTGGCAGATTGAACCGGTTGAAGCACCGCAGGCGATTCTTGTGGCCATTCACGGCTGGGCCAATACCAGTTCCATATTTCTGCCGATGGCCGCCCGGCTGAACCGGAATTACCGCTGGTTCCTGGTCAATACCCGCAATCATGGTGAAAGTGATATGGACGGTGCCGCCTCCATTGTCAAATTCAAGCAGGATTTGCAGGTCTGTCTTAATTATATCTTCAGAAATAACAGCGAGTCCCTGCCCGTTTTTCTGATCGGTCACTCACTGGGCGCCGCGGCCTCCATTCTGACTGCCGCTGAAAAGCCGGAAATATCCGGGGTTGTTTCCATCGCCTCTTTTGCCAACCTGGAGCAATTGCTGCGCAGCCGTTTCCTTTCGGGACGCTATACGGAAGGTCTGATTCGCGGCCTGATCCGCTACCTGGAATTCATGGCCGAAAAGTCATTGTATGAACTTTCGCCGGTTGGCGTAATTGACAGGGTAACCCAGCCCATGATGTTACTGCACGGTGGACAGGATCAGGTGATCAGCCCGGAATGTCTGCCAATACTGCTTTCAAAAATCACACATCCCAATGTTATCCACCATCTGTTCAAGGAACATACCCACTCTTCCCTGCTTGCGGCAGAGCCGGTTATTGAGATTATTGATGAATTTATTACCAACTTTCTGAAATATGACCTCCCCGTTCAGCAACCTGAACAGGAAACATTACCCGACCATACTTAAGGAGATAGTGGCATGAAAAGAGCAAGGATTACCGGAATCGGAAAGTATGTTCCGGAAAATGTAGTCACCAATTTCGATCTTGAAAAAATAATGGATACTTCGGATACCTGGATTCGGGAAAGAACAGGCATAGCCCAACGGCATTGGGTTACCAACCCGGCGGTTGAAACGGTTTCGACACTGGGTGCCGAGGCGGCAAAAAGGGCTTTGGACATGGCCGGTCTGCAGCCGTCCGATATTGATTTTATTATCTTCGCCACGCTTAGCCCCGAGCATTTCTTCCCCGGCGGGGGCGTTTTCCTGCAGGAAAAACTGGGGCTGGAAGGCATCGGCGCTCTTGATATCCGCAACCAGTGTACGGGATTTATTTATGGATTGTCGGTTGCTGATCAGTTTATTCGATCCGGCATGTACAAAAACATTCTTCTCGTTGGTGCCGAAGTCCATAGTACCGGCATCGATAAAACCACCCGCGGCCGGGATGTGGCCGTGCTCTTCGGCGATGGTGCCGGAGCAGCTGTAATTTCAGCAACAGATGAAAAAGACTGCGGTATTCTTACCACCCATCTGCATGCCGACGGCAAACATGCCAAACACCTTTGGTTGCAGAATCCGGGCAGTGCGCAATCGCCTTTTGTAAATGAACAGATGATTGCAGATAATTCCATTTATCCTTACATGAACGGGCGCTATGTCTTTAAATATGCCGTGACCCGTTTCCCGGAAGTCATTATGGAAGCACTGCAGGCAACCGGTTACAGCAAAAATGATGTAAAACTGGTTATTCCCCACCAGGCCAATCAACGGATCACCGAAGCCGTACAGCAGAAGCTCGAACTTCCGACCGAAAAGGTCTATTCCAATATTCATAATTACGGCAATACGACGGCGGCTTCAATCCCGATTGCCATGACCGATGCCTTGCAGGAAGGCCGGTTCGGTGAAAATGATCTGCTTGTCCTGGCCGCCTTCGGCAGCGGATTTACCTGGGCTTCGGCCATATTACGCTGGTAACTGTACGGGAGTTGATTTGCCAATAAAAACGAACGAACTCAATATCATTTCAAATACAACACTGCGCCGGCCGGAATGGCTGAAAGTGCAGTTGGGCAGCGACCAGAATTATACCGAGGTGCGCAAGCTGGTCAACCGGCAGCAGCTGCACACGGTTTGCGAAAGCGCCCGCTGTCCCAATATTGGTGAATGCTGGACGAGGCGCACGGCCACTTTTATGATTCTGGGCGATACCTGCACCCGGAGCTGCACTTTTTGTAATATCAAAACCGGTAAACCGGGGGTGTATGATTTGAATGAACCGCAACGGGTAGCCGCAGCGGTGAAGGAATTGAATCTTAAACATGCGGTGATTACTTCGGTGGCCCGGGATGATCTTCAGGATGGCGGCGCGGCCATGTTTGCAGCAACTATCCGCGCCATCCGCGAGGTTTTACCAGGCTGTTCGGTCGAAGTGCTGATCCCTGACTTCAGAGGCAATCTGAATGATCTCGATACGGTACTTGCCGCCCGGCCTGATATTCTGAATCATAATGTTGAAACGGTTCGGCGCTTACAGAAGGAACTCCGGGTGCAGGCAACCTATGAACGCTCTCTTTCCATTCTGCGTCATGCCGCCGGTCAGAATTTTATGACAAAATCCGGGCTGATGGTTGGCGCCGGTGAAACAAAAGAGGAAGTGCTGCAGACCCTGCGTGATCTGCGTGAGGCCAATTGCCGGATTGTCACGATTGGTCAGTATTTGCCGCCAACCAAAGCGCATTACCCGATGGATCGGTTTTACCACCCGGATGAGTTTGCCGAATTTAAACATCTCGGGCTTGAGCTGGGTTTTAGCCATGTTGAATCCGGGCCGCTGGTGCGCAGCTCGTACCACGCCGATGAACAGGCGCCGCACCTGGCAGAATCAGCCTGAGACAAAAGTAATACACCATTTTAGAAAACCGTTGATAAAAAAAGGCCGGTTCTGCGAAGAGCCGGGCTTCAAGTTTTTCATTATCCACAGTGGAGCTTCTGCTTTTATTGGAAAATATATCCGGCAAGGCGCTTTTTAACTGTTGTTTCCATAGACTGATCTGGTTCGGATGAACACTAAATTCTGAGCAATCTCGCTGATCGTGCGTTGACCCTTTAGAGCTTCGGGCACTACTTTCGATTTAAATTCTGAACTGTACTTCTTTCGCA
>DYOS01000061.1:0-9255 GCA_020720405.1 Caldithrix sp.
TGGTGGCAATGTTTTCCAGCAGGGTCTGAAAATGGCTGATCATACGCCGGATGGTTTCTTCTTTGAATAAAGCTGTTTTGAATTCAAAAATACCAACCAACCGGTTGGTGTGTTCGATAATTTCCAGGTTCAGATCGAATTTGGCCGTACCGGTCTCCAACGGGTATGGGCGGAAGGTGGTATCATGCAGGTGGATTTCCTGAACAGCCGATTGCTGCATGGAAAACATGACCTGAAAAAGCGGCGTGCGGCTCATATCCCGGTTGGGCTGAAGCAGGTCAACCAGCCGTTCAAAGGGTACATCCTGATAATCAAAAGCCTCTGTGCTGATTTGTTTTACCTGCCGTAATAAATGGCTAAAACTGCGTTGTGGGTTAACCTGCAGGTGTAGAACCAGGGTATTGACAAAAAGGCCGATCAATCCCTCAGTTTCGCTGCGCGAGCGCCCGGCGATGGGGATGCCGATATTCAGATCGTCCTGAGCGGAGTAGCGCTGAAGCAGAACACTAAAGGCGGCGAGCAGGGTCATAAAAAGTGTGGATTCCTTTTGACTGCTCAATTTTTTCAAATCACGGTACAAGGTTTCCGGGAAATGAAAAATAATCCGTTTACCTTCGGCGGTGACCAGCGGCGGTCGGGCGAAATCCAGGGGCAGCTCGATAGATGACGAAGAACCTGCCAGTTGCCGCTGCCAATAATTCAATTGTGTTTCAAGACGCGGTCCGCTTAGCCATTCTTTCTGCCAGCTGGCAAAATCAGCGTAATGTATTTTCAAGTCGGGCAGAAAACATTTATTGCCGGTAGCTTCGGCCTTGTAGCAGGCGGACAGCTCATGCATAAAAACATTAATTGACCAGCCGTCGGAAATAATATGGTGCATGATGGTGACCATGACATGCTCATCTGCTCCGGTCTCATAGATAGCCGCCCGGATCAGCGGTCCGGTGGCCAGATCGAAAGGCCGGGCCGCCTCCTGGTTAATCAGCCGGCGCAGGGTGGTTTCGGCATCACCGGTTAGTTTAATCAACGGAATACGCAGGGTCAGTTCGGGCAGAATATGCTGCACCGCCTGGCCGTCGGTGGTGGAGCCGAAAATGGTGCGCAGACTTTCCTGGCGGGCGATAATCTGGTTCAGTCCCCGTTCCATGGCCGGGATGTCCAGCCGGCCGGTAATCCAGATGGCTGCCGGGATATTATATTCGGCGTTGTTGCCGGTCATCTGCCACAGAAACCATAAACGCTGCTGGGCAAAGGAAAGCGGCAATTCGGAGCGGTTTGATATTTTTTTAATTTCGGTAACCGAGGTGCCCTCCTCAAAGGCAACCGGTTCGCTATCACGGGGATAACCAAATTCTGCGGCCACCTGCCAGGTCGCTTCGCTTAAAAAATTATATTTATGATGTTCCCGCCAGCGGGTAGCAACGGAAGGATCAATATTCTTGCGCAGGTAAAATTTGAAATCACCGACCATCTGCGAGTGCTGACCGATACCATCGGTCATTTTTTCACCCTGATAGGGATTGAGCATTTCCGGGTTAAAGGGGATGCTTAGAAATTCACTCAGTTTTTGCATGTGTTCAAAGGGATCCTGAACCATCTCTTCAAATTTCAGCCGGTACTGGCGCTCGGCCGGGATGTCCTGCAGAAATTCCAGAATATTCTGATGGCTGATCAGGTAGATCAGCTCACCCAGCTCACGCCGGGTAAAGGGATGCTCATGACGGAAAAAATTCTGATCCAGTTTGGCCTCAATAAAAGAGTAGATCATGGCATAGGGATGACGCAGCAGGTGAATATATTTCGGCTGGTCAAAATCCGCTTCGGCCCGGCGCAGGATGTTCAGATCAAAGGGATAGGTTGGAGATTTATCGACGAGTATTTTCCGGCCCATCCACTCCTGCATGACCCGGTAGAATTCCTTTACGTTCATATCCTGATTGACAAACCCGGCCATAATAGCCGTGGCTTCATCGACATCGCAGCGGCGTAATTCCTTCACCGCCCGGATGGTGGCTTCATTCCAGATTTCCAGTCCGTTACCGGAAAAAGCCTGATCCCGTTCGCGCAGGGTGTTAAAGGAAAGCAGGTCAAGCTCGGGTGGTGAAAACAGGTGCTCGTTTCCGGCCAGCATAATACGCAGCAGGGTTGATCCGGAACGGGGCGGTGAAAGGACAAATACGGCCTGCGGATTTTTTGAATTGTCCGGTCTTTGCTGCGGGTTGAGCGGCGTGATCAGTCGGCGCAGGGTAACGGCGTCATCTGCGTTCAGAATGCGCCCGGCCTTCGCTTCCATTTCGATTATTTTATACTGCTGCTGATATTCTCCGGCATCGCTGAACAGTCCGTTTAAAACCTGGGGAAAATATCCGGCAATGTATCCGGCCAGTTGATTGATGGTCGGTGCTTTAAACAAAATGCTGACATGTGTCGGTTCATCAAACTCCTTTTGCATGCGGTTGGCGAAGACGGCAGCCTTTAGTGAATTGCCACCCAGATCAAAAAAATTGTCGTGCATGCCAATCTGATCCAGGTGCAGTATTTCCCGCCAGAGACCAGCCAGATACTGCTCCAGTTCGTTACGTGGCGCTATGTATTCCTTGTCCAGATCGGGGCGGGATTGATCCGGTGCCGGCAGGGCACGGCGGTCAATTTTCCCATTGCGGTTAACCGGGAATACCGGCAGAGTGATAAAAATTCCGGGGACCATATAATCAGGAAGCCGTTCCAGTAAAAAGCTGCGCAATTGGCTTGGTTTTATTTCAGCGCCGGGTTCGGATGTAAAATAGCCGACCAGTTTTTTTTCACCGGGCTCATCCTGCCGGGCTAAAACAATGGCCTCGCGAACCTGCGGAAACTGCCGCATGATCATCTCGATTTCGCCAAGTTCAACCCGGAAACCGCGGATTTTTACCTGAAAATCGAGCCGCCCCAGAAATTCAATATCACCATCCGCCAGGTAACGTACCAGATCGCCGGTTCGGTAAAGTTTGGTCTTGCCCGACGGGTCAAAAGGATGGCTGATAAATCTTTCGGCGGTCAGTTCGGGACGATTATAATAGCCCAGCGCCAATCCTACTCCACCGAGCAGCAATTCGCCGGGTACTCCCGGAGGCACCGGCTGGTTAAATTGATCCACCACATAGCAGGTCGAATTGGCAATCGGTTTTCCGATGGATACACCCGGCGCATCTGCGGCCAGTATCCGGATATCCTTCCATGTGGAAAAAGCAGTGTTCTCCGTGGGACCATAGATATTCAACAGGTGCCTGGGCGGCTGACCGTTTAATATCCGGCGGAACATGTTGGGATCCGCTGCTTCACCGCCGATCATCACGGTTTCGATCCCGGCAAAGGCGCTGCTATCCGTAGCGGCCAGGTGATTAAACAGGGAGGTGGTGATAAAAATTTTGCTGATCTTCAGACTGTGCAATTGAGCGATAAATTCTGTCGCATTGAGCATAATATCCCGGGTAATGCCGAGCAGAACTGCACCGTTCAAAAAGGCGCCCCAAATTTCAAAAGTAGCAGCATCGAAGGCCATGTTGGAAATCTGGGCGAACCGGTCGGCCGGTGTGATATCAGCATAATCGGTATTGATCACCAGCCGGGTGACCGCCTGCTGCGGAACCAGAACACCCTTGGGTTTCCCGGTTGAACCGGAGGTGTAGATGATGTAAGCCGGATCGTTGCCATTTGCCGGAATAGCCAGGTTTTCAGCAGGCTGATTTTCTGTAGACAATTCGCTGAAGATTAAAATTTTCTCGTTATGAGCTGGTAGTTTTTCCAGCAGACTGCGCTGGGTGATGACAGCGGCCGGTTTTATATCTTCAAAAATAAAACTGATCCGGTCAGCCGGGTAGGCGGTGTCAATCGGCACATAGATCGCCCCGGCTTTGACGATGCCCAGAATTCCAGTGATCAGCTCAACCGAGCGCTCCATAAAAATGCAGATCCGGTCGCCCTTTTTTACGCCCTCGCTTTGCAGCAGATGGGCCAGGCGGTTAGCGGCGGCGTTGAGCTCGTCATAATGCAGCACCGAATCTCCGAAACGGACTGCCTCGGTCTGCGGAGCGCGCTCAACCTGTTTTTCAAAAAGGCTGATCAGCCCGGCTTCAGCCGGATAAGACCGCCCGGTCTGATTCCAGCGGATAAGCATTTCATTTTTTTGCTGCGGGCTGAGCAGGGAAATCAGGGCCAGCGGCTGTTCGATGGCCTGGCAAAGGTGGTTCAGTAAATGCTGAAAAGACTGAGCCATCTGTCCGATCGTTTCTTCCCGGAACAGACTGGTATTATACTCGAGGGTGCAGCGAATGTCATCTTTCCGTTCGAGCAGAATAAAGAGCAAATCAAACTTGGCCACTTCAATCGGTACATCGGCAATTTCCAGTTGCAGCCCGGCCACATCGAGCCTATCGAAGGGCAACTGCTGCAGATCAAACATAACCTGAAACAGCGGCGATGTGGTCAGGTCGCGGTGCGGAAGTACTTTTTCAACAATGCGTTCGAAGGCTATGTCCTGATTGGCCGAGGCTTCGAGCACAGCTTTTTTTACCGCGGTGATGTGCTGCTGAAAATTGGATTCAGCGTTAAAGGCAGCCCGTAAGACGATGGTATTTACAAAAAAACCGATAATATTTTCGATCTCGCTGCGGTTGCGGTTGGCGATCGGCGCGCCGACGCCGAAATCATCCTGACCGCTCCATTTATAAAGAAAAATCTGGAAGGCGGCCATCAGGGTCATATACAGCGTTGCTTCCTGCGAAGCGGCAATCTGCCGCAGGCGGGCGGTCAGTTCGGGATTGAGATCAAACATCACTTGCCGGCCGCGGTGCGAGGCGGAAATCGCCCGCGGGAAATCATAGTAAAACTCAAGCTGCGGCGGCATACCCTGCAGATAATTGACCCAGAAATCCAGTTGTTTGGTTACCGCTTCCTGATCAGCCCGGTGGTTTTGCCAGGCGGCATAATCAGCAAACTGCAGGTTGACCGGCGGCAGCGCCGGATCTTTTCCGGCGGAATACGCGCTGAGAATCAGGGTCAGCTCACGGATAAAAACACCGATCGACCAGCCGTCGGCGATAATATGATGCAGATTGATCAACAGGATATGTTCAGCGTTTCCGGTTCTAAGCAGCAGTATCCGAAACAGAGGCGGTTTTTCAAGGTTGAAGGCAAAAGCGGCAGCCCGGGCCAGATGTTCCTGTACCCCGCTTTGACCGGCGCTTTCCGGCGTGCCGGATAGGTCGATCATCTCGAGCGGTATTTGGTGTAAGGTACTGATCTTCTGGATGGGTTCGCCCTGCTCATCGATCTCAAAATAAGCCCGCAGTATTTCGTGCCGTTCAACCAGAAGGAGCAGCGCCCGGCTTAAAAGTTCTATATCCAGCCGGCCGGAGATGCGCACCGCTGATGGGATATTGTAATAAGCGCTGGCCGGGTCCAGCTGATGTAAAAACCAGAGTCGTTTCTGGGCGGCGGAGAGCGGGTAATCGTCACGATCAGCTCTGGGTTCAATCTGTTCTTTACGCAGACCACCCTGTTTTATTTTTTTTTGCAGTAATTCCCGCTGTTCCGGGGTGAGACTGGCCAATCGCTTTGCAATATCAGACATTTATTTTCCTGTTTTCATTCTCAAAAGGTAAAACCTGGGATTACTATTTTGCCGTATCATCCGGTTGGTCATTGAGCAGGGCAGCAATTTCAGCCTCGCTTAAACCTTCCAGTTCGTCGAGCATGGTCTCCAGATCCTGTTGGTCAACCTGCTCCGACTGAACCGCGGCGATAGCCCCGGCGATGCCATCGACGGTTGGATTGGTAAACAGGTGGCGCAGGGAAACTTCGACGTCAAAATTTTCCCGGATGCGTGAAACGACCTGCGTGGCCTGCATGGAATGACCGCCCAAAGCAAAGAAATTATCAAACACACCCACTTTTTCAATATTCAGAATTTCGGCCACAATGCGGCAAAGTTCCTCTTCGGTTTTGGTGCGCGGGGCAACATATTCCCGCGCCGAGGCGGCATTGCTGAAATCGGGTTCGGGCAGACCGCGGCGGTTTATTTTCCCGGAAGGGGCCTTTGGCAGTTCAGCCAGGCGGATAAAAATGGACGGAATCATATAATCCGGCAGGCGGCTGCTCAGGTATTGGCGCAGTTCCTCATCCCCGGATTCCTGTCCCGGATGGCAGGTCAGGTAGGCGGCCAGCCTTTTGGCGCCGGATTTATCATTGGCGGCCATAACCACATTTTCCCGTACTGCCGGATGTCCGGCCAGCAGATTTTCAATCTCGCCCAATTCAATCCGGAAACCGCGGATTTTGACCTGAAAATCCACCCGCCCCAAAAAATCGATATTACCGTCCGCTAAAAAACGGACCCGGTCCCCGCTGCGGTACAAACGGCGTTCGCCGAGTCCGGGCAGATGACGGATCACAAACCGTTCGGCAGTCAGTTCCGGCCGGTTCAGGTAGCCTTTGGCCAGCAACGAACCGCCAATATATAATTCACCAGGCAGCCCGGCCGGTACCGGCTGACCCTGAGCATCGAGAATATACATTTCACGGTTGGCCAAAGGCCGGCCAATCGGTACCCGTCCCGAATTAAAATCGGCCGGTACCTCATAAATGGCAGCCGTGATGGTGGCTTCGGTTGGTCCGTAGGCGTTCAGAATACGCATGTTGCCCAAACCGGCCCGGCGCCAGTTGAGCAGGGCTTCCGGTTTCAGAATATCACCGCCGACAATGACCAGACGCAGCCGGTTTGGTGGTATCATCTCCGGTTTGGCGGCCCAGTCGGCAGCTAATTGTGCCCAGTAGGCCGTCGGCGGATTGATCATGGTGAAATCGTGCTCTTTCATTTTCTGAGCGAACTGAAAGCTGTCCCAGATCTCATCATCGCGCATGATCACCGCGGCTCCGCTGAGCAGAGGCGGTAAAATCTGTTCAATCGAGGCATCAAAATTCAGGGCTGCAAACTCCAGCACATTGTCATCGGCGGTGTATTCATAATAATCGGCCATGGCCAGGCTGTGGTTGGCAATTACCCGATGCTGAATTTCCACACCCTTGGGCTGACCGGTTGAGCCGGAGGTGTAAATGATGTAAGCAGTTTGTTCGGGATCGATGTCCATCTGCGGATTTTCCGGAAGACCGGACGGTGCAAATTCCGTCGGCAGGATAAGCGGCGCAGTTGCAGAATGGATCAGACTTTTGAATTCCTCTGTGGTCAGCAGGAAGCGGGCTTTGGCGTCATCAAACATGTATTGCAGACGGGCTGCCGGGTAGGAAGCATCGAGCGGCAGATAAACACCGCCTGCTTTGAATATGGCCAGCATTCCGGCCAGGGTAGCCGCCCGGCGTCCGGCGCAAAGACCAACAATATCACCTTTGGCCAGACCGGCCTGTTGTAATTGGGCGGCGAGCTGATTGACTGCTGTGTTTAGTTCGCGGTAACTCCATTTTTCGTTGCCCACTTTCAGTGCGGTTTTATCCGCATGGCGGAAGGCGCTTTCTTCAAAAAGCTGCGGGATAAGCCGATTATCCTGGTATTCTTTTCCTGACCGGTTCCATTTATGGAGGATGGTTCCGGGTTCGTCACGGTCGAACAGATTCAGGACGGAGACCCGCTGATCGGGTGCAGCCAGAATGGAACCGAGCAGATTCTGATAATGGCGGATGAAATTCTGCATTGTAGCTTTGTCGAACAGGTCGGTGTTGTACTCCAGTTTGGCCGTCAGACCGGCTTTATCACTGTCCGTAATGTTCAGAATCAGGTCAAATTTGGTGGTTTTATTTTCGGTTTCGGTCAGCCGTATTTCCAGTCCCTCCAGTTCCAACCTGGCGATTGGCGCATTATTCATAACAAACATAACCTGAAACAGGGGGGAATGGCTCATATTGCGTTCGGGCTGCAGGTCTTCAACCAGCATTTCGAATGGCACATCCTGATGGGCCTGGGCGCCGAGACTGGTTTGTTTAACCTGAGCCAGCAGGCTGCGGAAAGTCGGATCGTCTTCAAAACGGGCCCGCAGTACCTGTGTGTTGACAAAGAAACCGAGCAGTTCTTCGGTTTCGGCCCGGTTGCGGTTGGCGACCGGAGAACCGATGGCTATATCGTCCTCACCGGAGTAACGCCGGAGCAGGACAGCGTAGGCGGCGAACAGAGTCATAAACAGGGTGACGTTCTCCGCCCGGCTCAGCCGGTTAAGTTCTGTCTGCACCTCAGGTTTGATAATAAAAGTCAGGTAATCGCCGTTGGAAGTCTGGTAGGAGGGCCGCGGCCGGTCGAGAGGAAAATCTAATACCGGGGGCAGACTGCGCAGCGCTTCACGCCAGTAACTGAGCTGGGTTTCGAGGGTTTTACCCTGCAGCCATTTGCGCTGCCAGACGGCAAAATCGGCGTATTGAATTTTTAATGGCGCTAAAGCGGGCTGTTCTCCTTTGCGCAGGGCCTGATAACTGCCCACAATTTCACGGACCAGGAGACCCATACTCCAGTTATCGGAGATGATGTGGTGCATAACCAGCAGCAGGTAATAATGATTGGCAGCCACCGGGAACAGGGAAATCCGCAGCAGCGGACCACGGTTCAGATCGAAGGGCTGCCGGGCTTCGTGATCAATCTGTTGAAAAATATCTGCATCCTGTACCGGTTCCTGGTGCTGAATTTGGATGGAAAACGGTTGACCGATAATCTGCAGGGCCTCGGCTCCGTTCTGACTAAAAGTAGTACGCAGTACTTCGTGCCGGGCGATCAGCAGGTTAAAACACTGCTCCAGCACGGGCAGATCGGGTTCACCGTGCAATTCAAGCAGGGTCGGGATATTGTAGAGTGAAGAACCTGGTTCCATCTGATCCAGAAACCACAGGCGCTGCTGGGAAAAAGAAAGCGGCAGACCGTGCGGTGGACGGAGGGCGGGCAGGATCATCATTTTGGTTAGATCGACACCCTGTTCGATCAGCATTTTTTCAAAAAGCTCCCGTTTTTCCGGGGGCAGACCGGCAATTTGTGCGTACAGATCAGACATGATTATTGGTTTTCTATCCTACAAAGATTTCGCCCCTGCCGGGGTTTGGTTTTTATTTCAACGGGCTATTCATATTCAACCCCTGCGGGGTTTGGATTTCATCCTTCATCTTTCAATGGGTTCCACCCATTCCATAGGTTCCACCTATTCCACAGGTTCCACCCATTCCACAGGTTCCACCTATTCCACAGGTTCCACCTGTGGCTATTCAGATTTAACCCCTGCGGGGTTT
>DYOS01000061.1:9355-16442 GCA_020720405.1 Caldithrix sp.
CACCTATTCCACAGGTTCCACCTGTGGCTATTCAGATTTAACCCCTGCGGGGTTTGGATTTTTTTCTTTCTTATTTCTTATTTCATCTCATCCAACCGGCGGCGGACATCCTCATCGCTCATACTTTGCATCTGTTTGAGCAATTCGGCCATTTTATCCAGTTCCGGTGCGGCTTCGGTCTGCTGCCCGGCTTCAATCAGACCGGCAATAGCGGCGATGGTCGGATCCTCAAACAAGGCCCGTAGCGGCAGTTCAACCTTGAACACCTCCCGGGTCTGACTGATTAATTGTGTACCCATCAGTGAGTTGCCGCCGAGATCAAAGAAATTATCATGTATGCCGACCGGACTGAGGCCGAGCAATTTTTCCCAGAGCGTGGCAATTTTTTGTTCGGTTTCGCTGCGCGGGGCGACAAAAGCCACGGCCAGATCCGGGCGGGTATGACTTCCGGCGGCAGCTTCGTTTTGCGCCGCTGCCGCCGCTTCCATCCAGCGTGAAAGGCGATGATTAAGATCAGCAGTTGAAATAACAATAGCTGTCGGTCCCGGATTGGCAAAAATTCTGCGGAAAGCTTCCCGGCCCTCCTCCGGCCGGATGGCCAGATTGCCCAGTTCGGCACTGATATTCTCATCGCCAAAATGCCAGGCATCCCAGTTTACTGAAATCCAGCGGGTCGAAGTCTGACTGCTGGCCTGCCGGGCAAAAGCATCAAGGAAGGTGTTGGCGGCGGCATAGGCAGCAAAACCATAGCCGCCGAGCAGGGTTGAAACCGAAGACTGAAACAGGACAAAACCGGTGTTTGCGGGCAGGGCGGCGGCCAGGTTTAGCGTACCTTCAATTTTTGCGGCGAACTGCGTGCTCCAGTCGGTTTCATTCAACTCGGCCAGGCTGCGGAATGCATTGGCGCCGACACTGCCGGCGGCATGAATAACACCGTCAATGGTTTGGTGATGCTCCGTAATCCGGTCCATTGTTTCCTGAACCGAACGGTTATCAGAAAAATCACAGCTGATTAACTGCAGATCACGGCACTGGCTTTTGATCTGATCCAGTTCATTCAAAACAGCCTTGTCGGCCGCAAGCTGCGGGTCAAATACCTTTTTCTCCAGCAGATAAATAGTACCACCGGTTTCTTCCGCTAAAAGGCGGGTCAGCACCCGGCCGATTCGTCCGGCGCCACCAGTCAGCAGGTAAACACCATCTTTTTTCAGATAGCCGTTTTTGGTTTCCTGCTCCGGGAAAGGCAGAGGCTGGTATTTCAGTTCAAGCAGGCTGCCGGAACGGATGGCAAAATGTCCGCCGCGATTGTTGCCCGTTAATAGCCGGGTTAAAATTTGTCCGCCCAAAGGCTGGGTCGAAATTTCCATCTCCACAATCCGGGCGGCCAATCCCGGAATTTCCTGGGCCAGCACTTTGATCACCCCGCTGCTCATGGCGCTGAATGGATCGGCGGTAATGGTTCCGGCCGGATTGGTAATAATAAAGTTACAGTCAGCAGGTTTTTGACCGCTGCTGATCCAGAAACGGGCGATCTGTAAAACGAGTTTAAAGGCCTGGTAGCGGTTATCCGCCGCGCTCTCCGGCACCTGAATAACCCATTTCGAGCCTGTCGGCGCTTCGCTTAAAACCTTTTCCAACTCGGACAAATCATCCGGGTTGATATGTGCTGCGGAAGTCCCGGCTGAAGTATATTCAATGCGGGCTGCAATCCGCCCGGCGGGCAGACCAATCTGATTGAGAAAAGCAGGCTGACCCAGCAAAACAAAAGGTTCCTGTTCCCCCGCCGGGGCGGGGAAAACGGCCTGCTGCCAGACCGGTTGGTAAAACCATTGACTGATATCGGGATTTTTGGCATCGGCGGCGATTTCGGTCCGGCCTGAGCCAACCATACTTTTTCCGCCCAGCCAGTGGCGCACCCGCTCAAAGGGATAAGTGGGCAGGGCAATTTTTAAGCGGCGCCGGCCTTTATGGTAACCGGCCCAGTCAATCTGCACGCCTTCCAGCCAGAGTTTGCCCAGGGTTTCCAGCAGGTGGCGGTGATCATCGACGGCATCGGTCGGATGGGGCAGACTGGTTAGAACGGTCTGGTTCAGATTCATGGCCGGATGGCGGCGGCACAGGCTGGCCAGGGCTTTGCCGGGTCCGACTTCCAGCAAAACAGCTTGTTCAGTACTCAAAAGAGTGGCAATATTATCGGCAAAGCGCACCGGCTGGCGCAGGTGGCGGACATAATAACCGGGATCGGTTGCTTCTTCGATGGAAATCCAGGTGCCGCTGACATTGGAAACATAGGCCAGGGTCGGGGCATTCAGGCTGACTTCATCGATCACCCGGCGGAAATCGTCCAGCATGGCATCCATCATTGATGAATGGAAAGCATGGGAAGTGACCAGGCGGCGGAATTCGATATTCCGGGTGGTCAGTTGTTCTTCCAGCCGGGCCATGGCTTCAAAAGTGCCGGAAACGGCCAGCACGGCGGGGGCATTTATGGCCGCAACGGACAGGTTTTCATTCAGCAGCGGCTGGAGTTCGGTTTCACTGAGCGGTACGCTGAGCATGGCTCCAGCGGGCATTTGCTGCATCAGCCGGCCGCGGGCAGCAACCACTTTTACGGCATCTTCCAGCGAGAATACACCGGCTAAGACCGCAGCCACATATTCGCCGATGCTGTGGCCGACCATGGCCTGCGGACGAATGCCCCAGCTTTCATACATTTTGGCCAGGGCATATTCCACGGCAAAAAGCGCCGGCTGGGTATAGCGGGTTTCGCTGAGCCGGGCTGCGGCCTGTTCATCACCGGCGGCCAGGATCCACGGTTTGATATTGGCTCCGGCCTGAATTTCAAAAAGCCGGCAGCAATCGTCGAGCACAATTTGAAAAGCCGGTTCTTCCCGGTAAAGCTGAGCAGCCATCCCGGCATACTGCGAACCCTGTCCGCTGAACATAAAAATAAGCGGCGGATTATGCGGGTCTTTGCCATGTTTTTTTGATAGCAGGGCTTTTGGCTGTTGACCGGCCAGGATATTGGCTGCTTCGGTTAAGCCGGCGGCAACACAGAAGCGGCGTAGCGGCAGCGCTTTGCGTCCGCTTTGCAGGGTGTAGGCAATATCATCGGCCATGTCTTTGGCGCTGTTAAAAAAGGTCTGAAGATTTTCCTGCAGCCGGTTTAGGGAGTCTTCGCTGCGGGCGGAAAAAAGATAAAGCTGGTGTTTTTTACCGGGATCGCCCGGTTCAGGGGCCGGGGCTTCCTCCAGTATGGCATGGGCATTGGTTCCGCCAATCCCAAAGGAACTGACACCGGCCCGGCGCGGCTGAGCAGTTGCCGGCCATTCCTGTAAGGCTGTGCTGACATAAAAAGGGCTGGAGGCAAAGTCGATTTTCGGGTTTGGTTGTTCGAAATGAAGGCTGGCCGGTATTTGTTTGTTCTTTAATGCCAGGGCGGTTTTGATGAACCCGGCTACTCCGGCTGCTGCATCCAGGTGGCCGATATTTGTTTTAACCGAGCCAATGGCGCAATATTTTTTTTTTTCGGTTTGCTCCTGAAATACCTGGGTCAGCGCGCTGATCTCAATCGGATCACCCAAATCAGTACCTGTACCATGGGCTTCCAGATAGGAAATGGTTTCGGCATGGACATTGGCCATGGTTTGGGCGGTTCGTATGGCATCGGCCTGGCCATCAACACTTGGAGCGGTGTATCCGACCCGCAGGGCGCCGTCGTTGTTTACTGCACTGCCCCTGATGACGGCATAGATATGATCACCATCGGCCTGAGCTTCAGCCAGCCGTTTTAGAACAACCATACCAAGTCCGTTACCGCTGATGGTACCGCTTGCTTTGGCATCGAAGGCCCGGCAATGTCCGTCTTTCGAGAGAATCATGCCTTCCTGATAAAAATAACCCTGCTTCTGCGGGGTCGTAATCGAGACACCGCCGGCCAGGGCCATATCGCAACTATAATTTAACAGATTCTGGCAGGCCAGATGGATGGCGACCAGTGAGGTGGAGCAGGCGGTCTGTACGGTAACGGCCGGGCCGGTCAGATTTAATTTGTAAGCGACCCGGGTGGCCAGAAAATCTTTATCGTTGCCGATGGAAAGCTGATAACCCTCGGCCATGCTAAGAGCGCTGTTTTTTTTCATCAGGAAGCTATAAAGGTAAGTATTTAAACTTACACCCCCGAAAACGCCGGTCAGACCATTTGGTGCGCCGCTATGGTAGCCGGCATCTTCCAATGCTGTCCAGGCTGTTTCGAGAAAGAGACGCTGCTGGGGGTCCATCATTTCCGCTTCGCGCGGTGAAAGATCAAAGAGACGGGCGTCGAATTTATCTTCATCGGCGATAATGGCCCGGTTCGGGACGTAATTGGGATGATCAATAAGGGCACTGTCAAAACCGGAGGCCAGTAATTCGTCGCGGCTGAAAACCGTTACTGCTTCCACGCCGTTTTTCAGATTTTCCCAAAATTCAGCGATGTTCGCGGCGCCCGGAAAACGTCCGGCCATGCCGATAATGGCAATATCAAGACTATGATCAACTTCTTCTTCAATCACCAGGTCATCGCGATAAGTATCGCTCATTAATTTGTTCTCCTGTTTTTCATCCGTTCCCTCTGGGCATCCATGGCCTGGCGCTGTTTGTCTACCCGAACCTGGGTTTCTTCCCGCGTTTGTCTGGCCTGCCGCCCTTCGTTCATAAACTGGGAAAGTGAACCTATGGTTGGATAGCGGAACAGGTCAACAACATTTATTTCGCGATCAAAGCGTTCTTTGATCAGATTTTGAATCTGGACAACCGTCAGTGAATGTCCGCCTAATTCGAAGAAGTTATCATTGATGCCGACTTCCGGCAGATTCAGCGCTTCCTGCCAGATTTCAGCAAGTTTACGTTCGGTTTCCGTTTCTGCCTTGACGAATTGGGCACGATGGACATCGGGTTTGGGCAAGGCCTTGTAATCAATTTTACCGTTGGCGGTCAGCGGAAATTGCTCCATCTTTATGATGGTAACGGGAATCATGTAATCGGGCAGGGTCTGGCGCAGATGGTATTTGACTGACTCTTCTGTTAGTTCGTCTGCATGAACCGGAATGATATAAGAGACGAGTCGTTTGTCTGTACCACCCGAGGCAATAACAATGGCATTAAGAATGGTTTCATGTTCTTTAAGCCGGGCTTCAATTTCACCCAGTTCAATTCTGAAGCCCCGGATCTTGATTTGATTATCAATACGGTCCAGAAATTCGATATTGCCGGTGCTTGAATAGCGTACCAGATCGCCGGTGCGATACATCCGTCCGCCGCTTTCTTCAGAGAAAGGATCAGGTATAAATTGTGTGGCAGTTAGTCCGGGCCGACCGATATAGCCACGGGCCACACCACTGCCGGCTATAAATAATTCGCCGGGCATACCAGGTGCAACCGGATTCAAAAATTCATCCAGTATATAAATTCTGACATTGTCAATGGCATTTCCAATAGGTATTGTTGGCGCCTCTGTTGTTCCGTCCACGTGATAGAGAGAGGCGCAGATCGTACCTTCTGTAGGGCCATAAGCGTTGATCAGATGGCGGTTTTCTGACCAGCGTTGAGCAATTTCCGGTGTACAAGGCTCGCCGGCGGAAACAACATGTTTCAGACCGGGAATTTCTTCGGGCGGCAGGACGCGTAAAACGGAGGGCGGCAATGTGCAGGTAGTGATTTCATTGTCCCGGATAAATTGTACTAAATCCGGACCGGAAAGCAGCGTTTCCTGGTTTAGCAGGTAAAGCGTTGCACCGCAAAGCAAGGTGGTGAATATCTCTGATGCGGCGGCATCAAAACTAAAACTGGCAAATTGCAGCAGGCGGGTTGAAGGCTCGATGCGGAACTCCCGGATTTGAGCCTGAACCAGATTCTGCAGACCGGCATGGGTCAGCATTACGCCTTTAGGTTTACCGGTGGAACCGGAAGTGTAGATAACATAAGCCAGGTTTAATGCCGCCGAGCGGATCGGAAGATTGCTGGTCTCAAAATTGGCAACTTGTTCCAGTGCCTCTTCGATAACGATATAAGACCAGGCACCATTGGGCAGTTTACCGCGTAAATTTTTCTGGGTCAGCACCAGGTTTGCACCGGAATCTTCCAACATATAGGCCAGACGTTCAGCGGGGTAGGCCGGGTCAAGCGGTAAGTAGGCGCCTCCTGCTTTAAGAATGGCCAGCATGGCAATAATCATATCCATCGAGCGTTCGGCGCTGATACCGACAATCATATCCGGGCCAATACCCTGTGCCACCAGATAGCGGGCTAATTGATTGGCATTGGCATTCAGGGAGGCATAACTCATGGTCCGGCCATCTGCAAACAGGGCATTATTTTGTGCAGAATGTTCGGCCTGGATCTGAAACAGCTCCTGAATACAGCTTTCCTGAACCGGTATAGTTTTTGTCTGATTCCAGCGATTCAAAACCGTACTCAGTTCTTCGTCGGAAAGGAAAGTATAATCGCTGATTTTTTTCTCCGGCTGCTCAGCAATAGCCTGGAGCAGTTTTAAATAGTGACGGAGAAAATTAGCGGCCGTTTCGGGGCGGAAAAGAGCCACATTATATTGCAGGGAGGCGCCTAATCCGTTTTCCAGTTCGGCCATAATCAGGGTCATGTCAAAGGGCAGGACGCGATCTTCGATGGCTATCGATTCAAGGGTTATATCGCCCAGTTTCATCGAGCCGCCTTCTCCTTCAACGGCCATTCCGGACATACCGCTTTCGTGCAGGAGATAGGCTTTTTGATAGACAAACATGATTTGAAAAATTGGCGTCCGGCTTGGATCACGCCTGGGCTGTAATTTTTCTACGACCAGGTTAAATGGATAATCCTGATGATCCAGAGCTTCACGCATGGTAACATTCATTTCATTTAAATATGCTTCAAATGTCTGCTGTCCCTTATTCTTGCTGCGGATGGCCACCGGATTTACAAAATAGCCCAATATCGGTGCATATTCCGGGCTGGTTCGTCCGGTGGTCGGCGTACCGACGATGATCTCTTCCTGGCTGGTATATCGGTAGAGCAGACTATTAAAGGCCGAGAGCAGAACGGTGAATAACGT
>DYOS01000211.1 GCA_020720405.1 Caldithrix sp.
TTCGGAAATCGATGTTATGCCCCGCAAAATTCCGCCCAGCGGATTGTTAAGCTGAATCAGTTCGTGGTTCAGCCAGATTTTCGAAAAGGTTTCCAGATCACCTTGATTGAAGGCATAATAAAATGTTTCGATGGCGGCAAATGCGCCGGTAATATCGGTGTTGCTGGTCTGGTCAAATAAATTGGCTGCATTTTGACCAAAGGTTCTGTTTACCCGATTTATTTCAATCATCTATTCTCCGTTCATGTGAAAGGTCAGCGGACCGGAGTCGCTAACTGATACTGATTATGACCTTTAATAACAGAAACCATCTGTCGGTTATTTCGGGTCTCCAATTCCAGTTCAAAGGCCCCGTCTGTTTCTACCGTTATGGTTATTACGTTTCCCTCCGGTTCCGCCAGTAGATCAACGAGGTGGCCGTTGAATTGAAACTGACGGCAGCCGACGGTTTTGGAACTGTTGATTTCCCAATGCAGCCGGTTGTTTGGTGCATCGGGTTGAAGTCCGATGGCGTAAGTTAGGAAGTGTAAAATCGGTGTTACCCCGCTAAAGCCGACAAAATCCGGAAGTACCGGATTACCATCGCCATGGCGTCCGAAGGCAATCGAATCAGCGGCGTAATTTTCCCAGATCGTACCAGTTTTTTTATACACCTCAGCCATGGCAGCAATATGACGCAGGGCGATATCTCTGGCCAGATCATGGAAACCATACTCCTCCAGTCCTTTGAGAACCATGGTATTCGTGGCAATCCAAACCGCACCGGACCAGTAACCGCCACGGCTGACATAGCCCGGTTCATCGGCGGAAAGTGTGGGTACGGGATGCAGACGGCCAAAGGTCTGCGGATTCTGCAGGTGGGCAGCCAGTTGTTTGGCCTGTTCCGGAGTGGCCGTTTTTGAGACCAGCGTCCAGAAGGCGGCGATGGTTTTTATTGTGCATTTCTCTTCCCCGGCGGTCAGATCAAAATAGAATTTCTTATTCTCATCCCACATTTTTTTATTGATTAATGCCGCCAGCGAGTCAGCCGCCTTCTGGAATTGCCGGGCTTCTTCCGGTCTTCCGGTGATTTCAGCCATCTCAGCCAAATTACGGGCGAAGAGCACCATCCCGGCGGAAATATCGATGCCGGTGCCGCCGCCGGTCAGACAGGGATTGCGTGGCGAATTATCCATACTGGCCCAATCGGTGATGTAAAGCCCATTGCCCTGGCGCAGGTATTTTTGGAATGCCTGATAATATTTGACCAGTGGCAGGTACACCAAATTGATTCGGGTGGTATCGGCCGTCCAACGAAAACTTTCCAGTTCGGCCCAGGCGGCAACCGGGTGGTTCAAGGCATCCAGGGTAAGATGCGGATTGGGTATGGGAACGGCTCTGCCGCTGTAGCGGATAGGAACATTTAGCTGGTGTGCCGGATCATTAAAACCCCAGCGACTGAATAAAGGCAGATTTTCTTTATTCAGCCAGGGCTCAAAATCGATACCGGTTGTCCGATTGATTTCCCGGCAGATTTCTCCGTCAGCATACTGTTTGGCATAAAAATTATCCAGCGATTGAATGCCCGGAACCAGTTCGTGGGCTGTATTCAGGAACATGGTCATAAAGGCCGTATCCCAGAAAAAGATATTGGCATTAAAGGCAGCATCGGCAAAATTGGAAACCAGCCCCGAACCTGCTGCCGGCTGATGGAAATTGCGGAAAGCCAGTTCCCAGGTTTTCCAGTAAGCTTCAACCAATAATGGATTCTCATCAAACACCGGCTGCGGCAGCAGGGTTTTGGTTGAATCAAAGGCGGGCAAAGTCCGGTGGAGATAATTGTTCTTACCGAAATAAACGCCCTGTTCCCGCAAATCCTGGCCGAAGGCTGTCCGCAAAAGCAGGGCAGAGACAACCGCAATGATTGATAAAAAAGTTATGTGATTCATACAGGCCTCATCGGTCGGTTTTTATCCCAACCTGAAATTATTTATAACTTAGTGCAGACTAAAACCAAATTTGAAGATCAGTCCAAAATTTGTATCTCTGTTTTGGTAGCGTTGAAAAAACAACTTCGTACCAAGGAGATAATACCTGTTAAAATGATAACCATGTTCGATAATCATATTGAATCCGCTTGAGGTACGCTGATCCGGTTCATAAGTCCTGACCACTTCCGGACCTTGTGTAAAATCTTCTCTTATCAGGAAATTATCTGAAACTTTGTAGACAGTCAGACCCGTGCCAATTCTGAAATCATGCTGACGGTTGTTCCGGAACGGTGAAATGAAAATATTCAGATTGCTCTGTTCGTAGGAGGCAAATTGAGCGTTTTCACGATCCCCCCTGGCCAGACTTAAGGAGGCCGAGGCCGAAAAAAAGTCATTCATTCTGTAATTTAGTTCATTCTCCAATACTACAGTAGGAACGTCGCCTGTACCCAACAGTGATGATCCGATTCCAATTCTGATATCAAACCGCTCGTAATCGGTTTGGGCAAAAAGATTAATAATCAGCATAAAGATAATAAGCATAAAAGTCCGCATGTTTTCTCCTGTGTTAATTTTGAACTGAATACACAATTTAGAAGATTTTTCACTTTGTTGCCCGGGATTTTAATCGGTCACAGGTCAGCGCTCTGTACTCCGCTAAACCGGAAAACTCCGGCCACTTTTAGCTCTTCAGTGGCGATTATTGGTTGAAATCATCCCTCCCAAAAGTTTTTCTAAAAATTTTCCATGGTTCAGCCGAAAACCATTTAGC
>DYOS01000212.1 GCA_020720405.1 Caldithrix sp.
CCGCCTTCAAGCTGCCCGAAATTATACTTCAGACCGGCGGCTGCCGAAAACCCGGAAAGACTTCTGATCCGGATGGAATCATTCAATGTATTTGAGAACTTTTTTTCTTCCGGATCGACCCGGCGAAAATCATAACGAACTGTACCCCCGACTGAAAAATTGTTATGCTGGTACTCATGAAAATAAAAAACCGAGCCCGCTTTTTCATTTGCATCCGTGGTAAAATTTGAGCCGGAGGCAATATATTTTCTGGATTCGGCCCAAACTCCAAGTAAACCATATTTCAAAATTTTTGATTTATTCAAATGAAAATTTAATTGCAGGTTATGGGTTTCAACTCCAAAAAGAGCCTGATCGGTGCTCTGGCCTGAACTATGCGGCGGATATTCTTCATGAAAATAGGAAGAATAGGAATAATTTATTTCCGTCCGTTTAATCCCGGGCATTTCATTATAAAATTCCAGACGACTCTCAAAATGAGAGCGATACATACGGATATTAGCCCCTCCTGGATGCCCGCCAGCGGAATCGGGCAAAGGAGGGATGCCATATTCGGAGTTGTACTGACTGAAAGCTGAACCAATCATTCCCCAGTCGGAATAGTAGCCGCTGCCCAGTGAAGCGTTGTAAGTTTCAATTGCTGTATTTTCAAGAATTCCTTGAGGGGTGCGGAGTGAACCTGCTTTTCGCCAGCTTCCATCGGTGCTGATGGCCAGTTTACCGGCCGGAACAACGGCTTTTACTGCCCCGGCCAGACCGGAGTTTATCGACTCTCCCTGCAGAGTAAGTGATCCTTCGGTTTTATGCGGTCTGCCGCCCGGAATAAAATTCCGGGATACATCGATGACACCGGCGATGGTATTGGAACCATAGATCATCGCTTTCGGGCCACGGATAACTTCGATCAGGTCTGAATTAATCGGATCGATAACCACAGCATGGTCGGAAGCTGTAGCTGATAGATCACCAATTCTTTGCCCGTCTTCAACGATCAGCAAGCGGTCACCATCGAGCCCGCGCAAAACCGGACGTGCCGGGGCCGGGCCCATGGATCGCTGGCTAAGCCCTGGTTCATCTTCCAGCGTTTCGGCCAGTGTTAAACCTAAATTTTCCCGCAGATTTTCACCGCTGATATGAATATCAGACTGGTAAAGAAACGAATTTGTTTGACTATCAGCCTCAACCAGTATGGTCTTCGAATAGATTGTTTCTACATCGAGGTAAATATCAACCGTATGTGTTTTGCCCGCCTCAATCTCAACCCGGATCGTCCGGTTATGGTAGCCAACCCGGTAAACCTGAAGATGATATTCGCCGGTTGGTATGTCCATAAAATGGTAGGCACCATTTTCATGTGCCGTGATTGCCCGGTTTATTTCCTGCAGATAAAGATTTGTCCAGCCAAGGGTTTCACCATTTGATTTGTCTTTGACCTGACCTATAAGGTGGCCGGGGAGTACTTCGGCAGCCAAAGACCGGGATGAGCAGCATAAAAAAATTAGTAAAAGAGGCAGCAACAGGCTGCCTCTCAGAGAAAGGTTCATCATTGGGTAACGGAGACCGAAATCGGCCGGGAAACAAAATCTGCATGATCCTCATGATAGACGGTAAAGGTGAGGGTTGTCTGACCGGCTTTCAACCCATCAAGATGAAATTCAAAACCACCTTCTTCACCCTCATGCTGGTAAACACCGGCAATGGTTTCATCGCCAAAGCCAAACTGTAATGAATGATGCTCTTCATCCGGTATAAACCGGTCACCATCCTCATCAATCAGGTAAAAATTAATATGGTCGGTCCGGGCGCCAAGGGCCACCGATAAACTGCCAACAAGTGGATCATCATTTTCATAGCTGACCAGGGTCTGGCCGCTGGCCACCAAGGCGATACCAACACCTTCTGCGTGTTCGTCGGTTTCTTTTTCTGCGGGATTTTCACAGGATGGTAAAATAACCATAGTTAGCATTAATAGTATGCTTAATAAAAGACGCATGTGCCTTCCTCTTAAAATTTCGATTCAAATAAATATTTAATACTGAATAGAAAAGAAGAAAGGCGGTGCCCGTCTGGAATATAGTTTTTTGAAAATTATAGCGGTGCGGAAATGAAGCCGTTCTTCATTCCCAAACAATGGATTGGGGATATCCGGCAAAAAAATGACAAAGAAAAAGAGCAGAGGCATCAGTTCAGCAAACAGGTTAAGGGCTATAACCGGACAATCCTCATGCAGGTTGAAATCCGCCGGATGATTATGAAACTGATCAGCAAAAGAAAAAACGGCAATAGTTACCACTGCTGCCAGCAGCATGGATACCCTTCTGAATTTAGCCCGTTTTAACATCTATTAAATCCATCCATCAATTTTATAATCCGCATTCTGTCCTGTTTTATGAGACCATTGGCCTTTGAGAACCGGGTATGGAAAAAGTTACAACGTCTTTCCGGTTGACACGACTACCTGTATCCGAACAGAACGGAATAAATGATTAACATGGTTAAAATTATTCCCTGTGCCAGGAACGTAAAACCAAATATGGCAATTAGTCTTTCCTTTTGGGGGGAAATTTCATTTTTTATGATCCGGTTTTCAAGCTGGCCGTTCTCAACCAATTGCCGGTATTCAAAGGGACGATCCTTTTTAAACTCTTCAAGTGACACCAGGCCGGTAAAAATGACCGGGTTAATGCAGCGAGGGCTTCCCTTGTCCCTTCAATGCATCATA
>DYOS01000062.1 GCA_020720405.1 Caldithrix sp.
TTTTCAGTAAGTCTGTACATAATTGCCCTAAGCGGCTTACAACTTGGCGTGATCACCCCGTTTGGCGGAATGGCATTTATCTCCGGCTGGTTCCTATTGGCCTGGGCCGCCTGGAAAGCTAAAATGTAAGCAGATCAAAAACGATTTGATGCAAGCATTGTTATAAATTCCTCGTTTGTCACGATAAGAAGAAAGAGCATTAGAAGTTATTCCTGAGCTACTGCGCAGGCGAAATATCTTGTATTTACGGGTTTAGTAGATTCTTCACTTTGTTCAGAATTGTAGATGTTAAGTAATCCGGGGACAGTTTTTTCAATTTTTCTGCACATATCGAATTGATGTCAGAGCAATACGAAAGTGGAATTCGTAACCTAATTTTGACTTTGCAATTTGTCGCAGCGTTTTGAAATAATTGTAGAAAGAAATTTCCGGGAGGCGCGCCTCCCGGAAGCTGAAAAAACTATAGATTCATTTCCTGCAAAAGGTGGCCGGCGCCGCCGAATTTTTCGACGATAAACAAAACGTAACGGATATCAACGGAAATGGTCCGTTGAATTTCGTAATCGTACTGCCAATCACCAGTCATGGCTTCATAATTTCCGTCAAAAGCCAAACCGATCAGCTCGCCTTTGGCATTCATCACAGGGCTGCCGCTATTGCCGCCGGTAATATCGCAGCGGTGGGTAAAGGCAACCGGTACCTCCTTCAATTCAGGATCAGTCCAGCGCCCGAAGTCTTTAGAATTATACAGGTCAACCAGTTTCTGCGGCGCATCGAAGGGTTCGGCGCCCGTATTTTTTTCAACCACACCAGCCAGAGAAGTGAACGGTTCATAGACCACGGCATCAGCCGGCTCATATCCGGCCACTTCACCGTAAGTTAGGCGGATGGTACCGTTGGCATCCGGGTACATGCCGCTTTCACCTTTCCAGGCCAGTAGAACTTCGATGTATTTCTGACGCAGCAGATCGATATTGGCGCCAAATTTTTCACCGCGTTCACGGCTGGCTTTGCGTTGTGGCTGAAGGGCGATAACAAGATTGATAAAAGGATCGTTCAGTGCTTTAAGCTCAGCTGGTGTTTTCTCAAAAAGGGATTGAGCGAATTCCAGGTTCTTCAACTGGGTTGAAGCGTAGGCTTCGGCAACAAAACTTTTTACATCACGGCCATTTAGTACCGCTTTCACCGCTTCCAGATTCTGAACACCGGGTTTATTCAGCGTGCGTTCAAAAATGGCGATATCAAAGGGTTCATAATAACTGGAGTAGGTGAATTTCAGGCGGTCTTTGGTCCGGCTGACCATTTTCGGATTAAAACCAGGCTCACGGTCCTTTTCCGGTTTGGCCAGTTCATCTACTGTGGTAAAAATGGTATTAGCCACACCGAACATGGAGCCGGAAAGACGGCCAAAACTGTTCAGGGCATCGTCAAGAACACGGGTGGCATTCAAACTGGCATATTCTGCAGAAATTTTGTTCAGTACATCACCGTATTCTTTTTTTAGTTTTTTGTCGCTGTTGACAAAGGCGGTGAGTTCCTGTTCGAAGGCTTTTTTACGGGCGATGAAGTCGGTTTTAGTCATGCCGTCAACCTGGCCCTGGAAATTTTTCATGGTGTTGCCCAGCCCGGCTTTCATCCCGGCCATTTTAATTTCAGCAGCGGGATCGACCTTAGACAGTTCATCCATGATATTGATGATTTCCTGGAAATCCTTGATGGTATTGGGATAAATAAAATTCAGATTGTGTTCAACCGAGAAGGATGTGCGGTAGCGGGTGGTGTTGCCGGGGAAACCGAGAATAAAAGTAAAATCACCCTCTTTTAAATCACTGCCGGCGATGCGCAGATAATTCTTAGGCTGAACCGGAACATTGTCTTTGCTATAGGCGGCGCCGGATCCATCCGGGGCGGAGTAGACGCGCATAAAGGTAAAATCGCCGGTATGCCGCGGCCACATCCAGTTGTCAATTTCCCCGCCGTATTTGCCAACCGATGCCGGCGGAGCAAATACAATCCGCACATCATCGTAGCGGCGGTAAACATATTTATGATACTTCATACCCTGGAACATGGGCACAATGCGCACCGAAAGATCAGTTTTACCCGCTTCTTCGGCTTCAACCATTTCAGCAATGACCTTTTCCAGCTTTTCCGACCGTTTAAGCGGGTCTTTTTCACCCTTCACATTTTGCAGAACTTCATCGGTAACATCTGTTAATCCGAGCAGGACAAAAGCCGATTGACCCGGAGCGGGCAGTTCTTCTTCATAACTGGCCGCGTGAAAACCATCGTCAATATAGTTTACAGTGCCCATGGTTGAAGCTCTCTGCAGGGCACCGTAAGCACAATGGTGATTGGTAACCAGCAAACCGTTCGGTGAAACAAAGGATGAGGTACATCCGCCCAGCCAGACGACCGCATCGGTCAGACCGGTGCCATCCGGGTTGTAAATGTCGGACACCGGGATCTGAAGCCCTTTTTTCTCTAGATCAAGCTGATTCAACTGGGTCAGAAGCCACATACCTTCGTCGGCTGCGGCAAAACCGAACATCAGCAATAAAAGGACAAGCGTTGTTTGTTTACGCATAACTACTCCTTACTTTTTTTTAAATGAGTGAACAAATTTATAAATTGATCTGGAAATAAACCAACCGTGATGAAAATAGGCATGATGGGCAGCAGTACTCAGGCTGATGAGCAATTCCATAATACAAATACATTAATGAAACAAGTTCCGGCTTACGATAATCCTTTTGAAAAGGTTACCAGGGTGGGGAAATTTTTTTAGTCCGGGTAAAGTGATTTAACACGATGAGGACGGCAACCGCATTGCTTAGATTTCACCGTCATTCTATATTGAATTTTGCAGCAATGGAGTATTTATGGCCGAAGATTTATTCTGGAGTAATATTTTCAGAAGGGTTGAGAAAACAGAGTTATCCACCCGGGATGTATTAAAAACGGTGCCGATTTTCTCGGACCTGACCAAGCGGGAACTAAAGTACCTGGAACGTATCCTGCACAAACGCACCTACCGGGCCGACGAGGTGGTGTTCCGGGAGAATGAACCGGGCGTCGGTATGTATATTATTGTCAGCGGAAAGGTAAATATCCTGCTGGGTAAAGAGCATAAATTGCTGGCCCTGCTTTCCAAAGGGGACTTTTTCGGGGAAATGGCCCTGCTCCTGGAAAGTCCGCGCACCGCCACCGCCCAGGCCACAGAAGCCACGGAACTGATGGGTTTTTTCCAACCCGATCTTTTCCACCTTCTGGAAACCAGACCGAAAACCGGTAATAAGATTCTGCACCGTCTGGCCCAGATGCTGGCCGAACGGCTTAAGCAGCTCAATATTGAAAACCGGCAGCTCAAATTAAGACTAACTCAATTTACTGCCGAATCCGGGACGACGAGGTAATATGGATTACACCGTTAAAACCATTCTCAAACTCCTGCTTACCCTGCTAATTCTCGCTGCGCTGGGTTGGTTATTTTACCAGATCAGTAGTCTGATCACCATTCTGGTTATCTCTGCGCTAATCGCTTACATCCTCGATCCGCTGGCCACCCACCTGGAATACCGCGGCTTTAACCGGTTCCAGGCAACGGCTTCAATTTTTCTGGTTTTGTCTGCCCTGGTTATCGGCTTCGCTGCCTTTTACCTGCCGCCGATGGTTGTTGACCTGATGGCTTTTCAGCAGCGGTTTGGTGATAACGAAGCAACTGCCGGGCTGTTCACCGGGATTGAAAAATTTATAAAGGACTCTATCCCTTTTCTGGAAAACCATGAACTGAATTTGCAGACCCGGGCTCTTGAATTTATGAGCTCAGCTTCGGCTTCGCTTTATGCCGCTGCTGCTGATGCTCTGTCCTGGATAGCCACCGCAGTTATCATGCCGTTTGCCGTATTTTTTCTGCTCAAAGACGGACGTAAACTACAGAAAAATCTGATCAGCCTGGTGCCCAACCGCCATTTTGAAATGATTCTTAGTCTTAACCAGAAACTAAACGATCAGCTCGGCGGTTACCTGCGCGGCCAGTTTCTGGAATCGGCCATTGTCGCAGTGCTTTCGGCAATTGCTATGACCATTCTTGGCGTACCCTATGCGGTTTTTATCGGTATTTTTGCCGGGCTGCTCAATATGATACCCTATGTCGGCCCATTTTCCGGCGGTTCACTGGCTGTACTTGTTGTGTTGCTGCATGGTGGTACTGCCGAACTGATTGTCTCAGTCATTATCGCCTTTGCCATTATTCAGTTTATAGACAATATGATTCTTCAGCCGCTGGTTATTGCCAAAAGTGTTGACCTGCACCCCTTGCTGGTCATTATCGCTATCTTGATTGGCGGGCAGTTTTTTGGCATACTTGGCATGTTGCTGGCCGTGCCGGTGACCGGGATGATCAAAGTCATCACCATCGAGATTTACAATACCATACTGAAGTATCAGAATCTGTAGCCGGGAGGCACTGGAGCGAAGAGTTTTTTGATGAATATTATTTAAAATCGGTTGACCCGTCTTTTCCTGCCGGTCAAATTACGGATTCCTGGAATGGTTTGTGCGCCTGTTTAATATCAGGGCTTTTTCTGCAGCCGAACTGCGTTGTCATCTGGAAATAACCGGTTTTGAAATTACCCATATTTTCGGCGATTTCACCAAAAATGCCTTTGACACAGATTCTCCCCGGCTTTAGATGATGGCCCGGAAATAAAAAAAGGAATAGAACTTTGGCAGATATGAAAAAAGCGGACGCCTGGGCGCCGGTTATCTTTTTTGTGGCAGTATTTTTTCTGCTTGGCCTGACCGACTGGATGGAAGCAACGAAAATGATTTGGGCAGCCCTGGCCGGATTGGTCACCTTCCTGTTTATGACATCCAAATTCAGGGAAGAAAATCCCGGGCATTCCGGGTTACGCCGCCTGAATTTTTATAACGGGCTTCTTTTGCTGACCTGGCTGGCTCTTTTCTTGAGCGGCTTTCTGCACTGGCGGCAGCTCACCGATCTGCAAACGCGGATGATTTCCCTGATCATACTGAGCATCGTGTACATGGTTTTCCTGCTGCGCGGTATGAGGGTAATGCAGGAATTGCAAGCGGAAGGAAAATAGCAGCGCATGGTTCTGCTCGAATTCAGCATCAGCCCGCTGGACAAGGGTGAAAGCCTGAGCCCGTGGGTGGCTAAAGTTATCGATGTCATCCGCAAGAGCGGGGTAACCTATCAGCTTAATGCTATGGGTACCATCCTGGAAGGCGAATATGAGGAAGTGATGGCCGTTGTTGCCGGGTGCTTTAAAACCCTGGCCGCTGAAAGCAGCCGGATTTCAATAACCATAAAAATAGATTACCGGACCGGTGATGACTCACGTCTCCTCTCAAAAACCGAAAAAATAAAGAACATTCTCGGACCCGATCTGAACATAACAGGATAAAATGAAAAAATTATTTTATTTCTTCTGCCTTGCTGTGCCGCTCTTCGCTCAGAATATTGACCAACCCCTGCTGCGTAATGCCCGTGACCGTGTTTTTCCGGCCCTGGTTCATATCCAGCCGGTCAAGGAATTTTATTTCTCCGGGGAAAAGACTAAAGTCCAGGTTACCGGAAGTGGTATCATCATCCGCCCGGATGGCTATGTGTTGACCAACAGCCATGTGGCCGAAAAAGCCCGCCAGGTCAAATGTACCCTGTCTGATAAAACCGAGCTGAGTGCCGAAGTCATTGGCACGGACCCCTGGACCGATCTGGCGGTGCTGAAGCTCAATCTGGGCGAAGCGGGTCTGCAAAATGTGCCATTTGCCATTCTTGGCGACAGCGACAAATTACAGCTTGGCGAAATTGTGCTGGCTATGGGTTCGCCGCTTGGCCTTTCCCGCTCGCTTTCCATGGGCGTCATCAGTTCGGTGGATCGTTATATCGAAGATGAAGGTGAAATGGTCTCACCTTACAACCTGTGGATTCAAACCGATGCGGCTATCAACCCCGGTAATAGCGGCGGGCCATTGGTCAATCTTAGCGGGCAGGTTATCGGCATCAATGCCCGGGCTTTGATTTTTGGCGAGAACCTGGGTTTTGCCATACCGGCCAATACGGCCCGTTTTGTCATCGATCAGCTGATCCGCAACGGCGAAGTGGAACGCTCATGGCTGGGTGTAGAGTGGCAGGAAGTTAATGAGTTGGCCCGCTATTCCGGGGCAGGCAACCTGAGCGGTGTTCTTGTAGCCCAGGTCGAACCCGGCTCACCCGCCGATACTGCCGGCCTGAAACCGGGAGATCTGATCACCGCCATCAATCAAAAACCGGTCCAGGCCTGGTACCGGGAAGAATTGCCGCGCATCCGGCTGAACATTGCTAATCTGCCGGTTGGCAGCCCGGTTCATATGCTGGTTCGGCGCGAGGCGCAGGATCATTCACTGCAAATGATCAGCGCAAAAATAGATAAATTCTACGGCGATGAATTTGAATGCCTGGAATGGGAAATGGCCGTGGAAGAAATTACCGACCGCATCGTCCGGAATTTTAACCTGCCGGCACCGGCCGGCGTTATCGTTTCCGGCGTACGCCGGGGTGGAAAAGCTCATGAAGCCGGACTTGAACGCGGCGCTGTCATTCTGAAAATGGATGGTCTGGATATTCGTGATATGGCCCATTTTAAGGAACTTTACCAGGCCGCGGAGCGGGGAAAAGCCCATCTCCTGCAGTCTTTGACCGGGCCCAGTTACCGCTATTCACTCATACCGGCCGGAGAGCAAAATGATTAAATTTTTTTTCCCGCTGCTCCTACTGAGCCTCGGTTTCAACCTGCTCGGGGCTGGTGAACCAGCCACGGATTTGCTGAAAAAATATCAGCCGGCCATGGTCATCATCGAATATTATGAAGTTATGCCCAGCACGAACAGCTTACAGGGCACCCTCCGTATCAAAAAAGAAACAACCGGTTTCCTGGTTGACGCCTCCGGTTTGATCATGACCAGTTCAGCCCTTGGCAGCGGTTTTTCGGAAAGCCTTTTTGGTGAATCGGAACTGGCCGGACAGCTCTCCCTGCCGCAGGATTTTAAGGTGCGCCGGCCCGGGCAAAAACCGGTCAGCGGCGAATTTTTGGGAAAAGATGAAGATATTGGTGTCGCCTTTATCCGGGCTGAAGCCTTAAAGCCGTCGCCATTTATCACCTTCACGGTCCGCAAACCTGTTGAAATAGGCACCGAAGTCTATATTCTGGCTAATTTGGGTGAACGCTTTGATTATGCCTTCAGCGCTGTCCGTCGTGAGGTGGCCGCCCTGATCAGCAATCCCAAAACACGCTATCTGCTGGATGGAAATTTACCGCCGGATCTGGCTCCGGGGCTGGTTGTTACCCGCCAGGGCCAGGTGCTGGGGATAATTATGGAGCATGGCATTTCACCGGCTGTTGCCGGAATGCCGCTCCGTGCCACGGGATTTTCACAATTTCTGGCCGGTAGCGAATACCTGAAACTGATTGCCGAGCCGCCTCAACCTGCCGCTGCCGATTCCCTGCGCAAGCGCTGGCTGGGTATTTACATGCAGCCTTTGACCCGGGAACTGGCTGACTATTTTAATCTTCCGCAAGTGCAGGGCATTCTGGTCAACACAGTTATCGATGGTTCGCCGGCTCAGGCCGCAGGTCTTCAGCCCGGAGATATCATTACCCGGATTGGAAACAGCGAGGTAAAGGCTGAAAAAGACCACGATCTGGAAATATTTAAAACGATAATCCGGGAATTCAGTGGTGACTCGGTACTTCTGGCACTCAACCGCCAGGGGCAGGTGTTGAGCCGGCCGGTAAAACTAAAACCGGCACCCAAATCAAAATTTCAGGCTAAAGAAACCGGTTCGGTGGCTCTTGGTTTTTTTGCCAGAGAGCTGACGCGTGATATTATTCTGGCCCGGAATTACCCGGCCGATGCCGAAGGGGTTTGGATTTCACGATTGGAGCAGGCCGGGCCGTCTGGTCTGGCTGGTCTGCAAACCGGGGATTTGCTGCTGGCCGTGGATAATGTCTCCATAACCGGTATTGATCAGCTCAGTGAAATTGTACAAAAGTTGGAGGCTGCCAGACCTCAAATGGTAAAACTTTTTGTGCGTCATGAAAATACAACACGTTTTATTTTTGTAAAGCCAACCTGGGAGCAGGAGTAAGATATGGATTTATTGCGGATCATCTTTGAAAAACAGTACGAATTGAACAAGCGCATTCTGAAGGAACGCCATGGTCAGGATTACGATCAGCTTTGCCGGCAGGAAAATGAGGACAGTCAAACGGTTGCCGAGCGGGTAAAATGGATTCTGAATTACAACCGGGCTCAGATTCACGAATCGATCGAGCTGGAAGACTCACTGCCCTGGAAATGGTGGAAGGATTACAATTCCATCGACTGGGATAATATCCGTATCGAACTGATTGACGAACTGCATTTCTGGGTCAGCAAATGCCAGTTGGCCGGTCTTGATCCCGATAAGCTGACTGAATTGTATATGAAAAAAAATCAGTTGAACCAGCTGCGCCAGGACCGGGGTTATGGCAGCAGCTACCAGAAAAATGATGAACATGGCGTTGAAGACAATAAACGGATGGATGAACTACTCGGGGAATAAGCTAATCTTCATCATCCTGCTCCTGTTCCATTTTACGGGCCATGCGGATCAGAAAGCTTTCGATGAGAGCGGCCAGGGTCAGCACCGGCACTAATACTTCTGTAAAAATAAGGCTGTATTGTCCGAAACCGCCTGGCTGGAGCGGAATAAAATTCTGGCTGGTCATCTGCAGGTTAAGTTGTAAAGCCATGGTAAACACTACCAGGGCAACCGGTATTTCGAGCAGGGCTACCGGGTTGAGCAGCGAAACAAAATAAAATTCACCACCCAAAGACTTAAACGTAATCACGCCGATATTCAGCCCGGTCAGTACGATCAACACAACCGGAAGAACCGGCAAAAGTCCGGAGCTCAGGGTAAGAAACAAAGAGATCGTATTAAAAAGCAGTATAAAGATGAAGGTGGCCAGACTGCTGCTTTTTTTCTGTTGCCATTGTTCAAGTTTTTTAGCCACCCACATCGGCCAGGCCAAAAGGAATCCCACCTGGCGGTGATATACAAATGGTGCAGCGGTATAGCCGATAAAAAACAGCAGGAGGCTGATCAGAATCAGACGTGGGCTGATCAGTCCGAGCAGGGCCATTAATTCTTCGCTCATTTTCTGTCTAAATCCTTCCCGGCTTTAAAACCAAACATACTTTCGGCTTGCCCGACGGCCTGCAGAATAGCCTCTTCCACAGCCAGAACGGTCATATCGGCCAGGGCATCGATATCAAATTTTTCATTTCCGGCGGACATGGCTACCGAAACATCTCCGTCATAACTGGTATGCGAGGGAACCACCCGCCGGGCGATGCCGAAATGGGCCCGTTCAGCCAGATAGAATAACTGCTGTTTGTCTGCCTCGGCATTGGTCATCACCGCCACAAGAACGGTGTTTTCGCCGAGACCGACCTCCGGTTTCCGCCAGCGGGCAGAGCGGTTCGCGGCTAAAAATTGTTGGTTTTCATCTATTGCCCCGGCCACCAGACGGCCATCGTAACCGGTAATATCGCCAACTGCATTAACCACCGCCAGAGCCGCCACCTGAACCCGGTCGTGGCTAATCTCAGCCAGACCAAGTCCGCCCTTCATGGCCCGGTCCAGACCGGCCCATTTACCAACGGTGGCTCCGGTTCCGGCACCGATGCAGCCCATTTCATAATTCCCGGGACGGGCATCTTCCATGGCCAGAATTCCGGCTTCCGGCCCTGGCTTTACCTCACTCGAACCGCAGTTTAGGTCATAAATTACCGCCGCCGGTATAATCGGAACCACACCGAAACGGGTTGCATAGCCCTGCCCGCTGATGCTCATGGCTTCCATTATGCCCTGGGCGGCGCTTAGTCCAAATGCGCTGCCGCCGGTAAAAAGCAGGGCGGTAATGCCGGGCATTTTCTGCTGCGGTGAGAGCAGCCCGAATTCTCTGGTGGCCGGTGAGGCGCCGCGGATTGAACCGGCGGCCTTATTCCCGGCGGGAGGCAAAATAACCGTACAACCGGTAGCGCTGATCTGATCGGTATAATGTCCAATCCTGAATTGGGCGAGTAAACTCATGTCATTATATTCCTGTTTAAAGGTTGTGTTTTTTAAAGAAAAAATGTTATTTTGCATAAACCAAGTTTAAGGCTCGACGATATTGCTAATAGCAAGTTAAATTAAAGATTACCGTAATGAAAAAAATTTTAATCGTAGATGACCAGGCGGATGTGCTCGAAATTCTGAATGAATATTTTCAGATGAAAGGCTACCACACATTACCAGCCCTGGAAGGACGGACGGGGTTGGAACTTTACGAACGGGAAAATCCGGCCGCTGCCATTATTGATATTGAAATGCCGGTCATGAACGGCATCGAACTGACCCGCCAGATATTGAGCCGGAAGGCTGACTTCCCGATTATCATCATCACTGCCTTTATTGAAAAATATTCCCAAACCGAGCTATTGGAGCTGGGTGCTAAACGGATAATGATGAAGCCGCTTAACCTGCTTGCCCTCGGTCAGGAAATTGAAAAAATAATTCACACCTGATTTCTATTTCTATGTTTTCTTTCACTTCGGAGTAATACCATGAACCGACTGGAAAAAATCCTGCGCCCGGGCAGCGTTGCTGTTATCGGCGCCTCGCGCAAGGCCGGATCGCTTGGAAAAATGTTTCTCGATGCCATTCTGCGCATGCCTTATACCGGTAAAATTTATCCGGTAAATCCCAAAGCCGATGAAATCTCCGGGCTGGTCTGTTACCCGGCCCTGCAGGATATTCCCGAAACGCCTGACCTGGCTGTAATTCTATTGCCACGGCAATTTGTCATGGCTGCAATGCATGAGATCAGCGCAAAAAACATCAAAAATTGTATTGTGGTCAGCGCCGGTTTCCGGGAAACCGGTGCGGCCGGCGCGGAAGATGAAAGAGACCTGGCTGAGTTTGCGTCCGGACATGGTATAAATCTGCTCGGGCCGAATTGTATGGGAATTTTCAATACCGCCGGCGATATATGTTTTAATGGTAATTTTTCACCGACCCTGCCCAATCCCGGCACAGTTGGTTTTATTTCGCAAAGCGGTGCTCTCGGCGTGGCTGTAATGGAACTGGCTGCCGGAAGCGATCTTGGTTTTTCTGTTTTTGTCAGCACCGGCAACAAGGCCGATATCAAAGATCACGATGTAATTGATTTTATGCGTGAAGATGGCCATACGGATGTTGTTACCCTGTACCTGGAAAGTATTGATGATCCCGCAGCTTTCCGTCAGACCTGCCGCCGCACCGTGCCGCTGAAACCGGTTCTGGCTGTAAAGGCTGGCCGTACCGCAAGCGGAAACCGGGCTGCTTCTTCGCATACCGGAGCGCTGGCCAATCCGGAATTTATTATGGAAGGCTTTCTGGAACAGTGCGGGGTGATCCGCCTGGAAACAATTGAACAGCTTTTTGATGCCGCCCGTGCCCTGGCCGCCCAACCGCTGCCCAAAGGCGGAAAAGTAGCCGTGGTGACCAACGCCGGCGGTCCGGCCATCCTGGCCAGCGATGCCCTGGAAAAATCCGGTTTGGAGCTGGCCGAACTGCAGGGAAAAACAATCGACCGGCTGCGTGGATTATTACCTCCCGAAGCGGCCCTGCACAACCCGGTTGATATGATTGCCAGCGCCAACCATGAAACCTATTACCAGGTTATGGAAACCATTCTTGGCGATGAAAAAGTGGATGCGGTATTGCTGATTATAGTCAAACCGCCGGTCAACACAACCCCGCTGGAAATTATTACCCGGCTCAGTCCATTAATGGCCAACTGTGCTAAACCGGTTTTGCCGGTACTGATGGCCCGGAGCGACGATCAGGCTGGTCTGGAAATTTTCCGCCAACTGCACCTGCCCGTTTACCATTATCCCGAACCGGCTGCCCGGGCCCTGGGTACCATGTGGCGCTATGCTCAAATTCAGCAGCGCTTCCGCAAATCTGAAGCGGTGGTGCTGCATCCGGAGAATGAGGAAGCACTGCCAGTTGAACAGGGTATTGTAAGCCAGGTGCCACTGGTCCAACTTCTCGAATTGCTCCGCCATTATGATATTTCCGCTGCCCCTTATGTATTTGCCACCAACCTGCAGGAGGTGACCGGGTTTCAGTCCTCCAGCGGCGGACCGGTTGTACTTAAAATTGCCAATGAACAGATCATCCATAAAAGCGAGGCCGGGCTGGTAAAATTAAACCTGGGTAATGCCGCGCAAATTGAAACGGCTTTCGGTGAATTAAACCGGGCTGCGAAAACCGTATTGCCGCCTGAAGTGGAACCGGTCTTTATCGTTCAAAAGCAGGTGGCTAAAGGTACGGAAATCGTTCTGGGCGGAAAACGGGATGAACATTTCGGTCCGTTGGTTATGGTTGGTATTGGCGGCGTATTTGTTGAGGTTCTGAAGGATGTGGCCTTCCGGGTTGCACCGGTAAATGCCTATGAAGCGCGGGAAATGATAAACGCCCTGCAGTCACAGACTGTACTTGACGGTTTCCGCGGTTTGCCGGCCGTGAACCGCGGGCGGTTGGCTTATACCCTGACCCGATTCAGTCTTTTGCTGGCCGAACATCCGGAAATTACCGAGATGGATCTGAATCCGCTGATCTGGTCGGCTGAGGATAATGAATTGCTGGTTGTGGACATCAGGGCGACTGTAAAATAAGAAAGATGAAAGCCTGCAGGGCGGAATCGAAAACTTGTCCCGCCCATGCGGGATGACAATTTTAAGGAATTCTGCAACAACATGTCCTGTGGGATAAACATCCGATTACCGCGAAGCCAACCCTTCTGTTGCTGAATTGTGAAAAGGCTGCAGATGTCATTCCGATTTGTTTCGGAATCTAAGAGATGTCGGACAACAGCTTGAAAGAGATGCCGAAAGAGATGCCGATCCCGCCCATGCGGGATCAACATGATAATTTTTTTAGTCTAGCAGGCTGGTTTACCTTTCATCCTGCCTGAACGGGACAAGTTTCCGATGAGCCTGCGACCCGCCCCGATTTATCGGGGCGGGGAATCATTGAATCTGCTACAGTCGGGAAGAGGGGGCAAATCCAATTTTAACAATCTGGGTCCGGAACCGGCAGCGTAAAAAAATCAGGGAATAGTAAACAGTTATGATGGTTCATTTTAAGAAATATAAACTCTACCATGCCGACAGGATATTTTTCATCTTGTTCCTGACGGTCAGTTCCATTTACGGGCAGAACTACCTCTGGCCGACCAACGCCAGCGAGTACATGACCTCCAGTTTTTGCGAATACCGTCCCGGTCATTATCATTCCGCCATTGATATCAAAACCTGGAACCAGGAAGGCTACCCGATTTATGCCATTGCCGACGGGAAAATTGAGCGCATCCGTGTTTCGCCTTTTGGTTACGGGAAAGTACTTTATCTGAAATTGAATGACGGCCGGACAGCGGTTTATGCCCATCTGCAGAAATTTATCCCGAAGCTGGATGAACAGATTTTTGAACGGCAAATTAAGCAGGAACGCTACTCGGTGGATTGGTACCCGGATATGGCGGTAAAGCGCGGCGAGGTGCTCGGTTATACCGGTCAGACCGGAATTGGCGTGCCCCATCTTCATTTTGAAATACGTGACCGGAAGAACCGGGTGCTTAATCCACTTAGCTTTTACAACCAGGTTAAAGACCATATTGCGCCGCGCCTGCAGTCCATTTTAGTTCTGCCTCAGCATCCCGAAGCCCGGGTGCGGGATGATTTCCGGCCGGCTGAATACCAGCTTAGCCCCGATGCAAATAATACTTATCATCCCGATCAGCCGATATTGGTTTCAGGGCTGTTTGGGATGGCTTTCCGTGGTTATGATCTGGCCGATGGCGTGACCAATAAATTCGCTCATTCCAGCTCTGAGTTATGGATCGATGACCAACTGGTTTTCAGCCAGGCCTATGATACACTGGACTTTGACCTTACAGCTCAAATCGAGGTGGATATCCATTATCCGACCAAGGTCCGGCAGAAGAAAACCTTTAATAAATTATACATCGAACCCTTTAATGAACTGAATTTTTACAATCGGCGTCTGGGTAATGGATTGGTTGAAATTCACCATGAAGTGCGGCGTTTTAAAATTGTAGTCAGGGATTTCTTTGGCAATGAAAGCGTTGTTCTGGGCCAGATTGCCCCAGGTCAGTCCAGCGCGCCGCAACTGGTTATGCTCAATCAGATCGATGATCTGCTCTACCTGCAGCTGGATATTCCGTTCGGGCTGAAGAATCTCGCTTTTGAAACGGGAAGTGACAGCGGTTCCTGGCGCCCGGTGTCTTATTTTGAAATTATCAACCGCCAGGAGTATGAAGCACAGGAACGGCTGCTGCTCAAAGTGCGCCTGCCCGATTACCGGAATTCCAAACTGGCCGCAATCTATCAAACCAGCGACGGCAGATTTAGCCGGATGGTGACCGTTCTGGATAACAACCGGCCAGACCTGAATTTTAATATTGAAAACCTCGGCAAGTACCTGCTGACTTCGATAAAAGGGTTGCCTGAAAGCCCGGGTTTGAAATTAAAAATTATAACCGGTAAGACATCGAAAACAGTGGATCCGCAACTGAGCGGAGAAGATTTTCAGTATGTGCTTCCGGCGGCCCTGCTCAAACCGGGCGGGGATACCGTGCGCTGGCTGCTGACCGATTTTAATAAAACCCTGCTCGATACAACCCTGGGTTTTCAGGTTCTGTTACCGCAGGCCGGTTATCACCTCGATTTTAACGGCAGCCATGCTTCACTGACCGTGGCCGCCCAAAGTCTGTACGACACATTGATTATTGATATGAATCATGCCGTAGTAAGTTTGAATCAGCAGAGCCTCCCGGTAATCAGCCCGGTTTACAGAATTACACCGGAGGATCATCTTCTTAAGAACGGCGTCGAGCTGCGTATCCGGCTGGATGAATTGCCGCCTGGAATAAATTCCGGGCAGGTCGGTTTATACCGGGTCAACGGTCATGGGAATGTTGAATTTTTAAGCGCTAAAAAGGAAGAAAACGGCCGGGTTGTGTCAGCCCGGCTTAAACGGTTTGGTAAATTTGCCGCCCTGGCTGATACGGTTAAACCGTTGTTGCGGATCATCCAGCCGATTCATTTTTCCAAATCTGCCGGGAATTACCAGGTTCAATTTCAGGCCGTTGACTCGCTCTCCGGGATCGAAAGTGAATCGGAAATTCAGGTGCGGATTGATGGCCGGTTCGTTCTGCCGGTCTGGGATCCGGAACGGAAGCAGATTATTGCTGCTGCCCATTGGAAATTGGAATCCGGTCAACATAAATTGCAGCTCAGGGCAACGGATGGCGCCGGAAACAGTACTAACCTTGAAATGAGCTTTAAAGCCTTATGATTCCGATTCATGATGAAAGTCCGAAAGGTTATCACTCTTATACAACATATATTCTGATACTTGGCAATATTGTTATTTTCTTCTTTGTTCAGCCCGGTCAGGCCGAAGAACTGCGCGGCTTCTTCCTGCAATATGGTCTTGTTCCGGTTCAGATTTTCAGGAATCCGGGTAGTTTTGGCAACTGGACGGATCTTATTACTTCACTCTTTATCCATGCCGATCCCGGACATCTCTTTGGAAATATGATTTACCTGTGGATATTTGGGGATAATATTGAGTATCGGCTCGGGCATCTGAAATTTTTCTTTTTTTATCTCATCATCGGGATAATGGCTGCCGGACTTCATGTCCATCTTCATCAGGCTTCATCTATTCCTTTGGTTGGCGCCAGCGGGGCAATTTCTGGTGTTCTCGGGGCTTATCTGATTGCCTATCCCAAAAATAAAATAACACTGCTTTTTATTTTTATGATTATCCGGGTCCGGGCCTTGTATGTGCTGGGCTTCTGGTTTCTGTACCAGACCTTTAATGCCATGATGTCTTCGGCAGATCAATCGGCCAGCGGTATCGCCTGGCTGGCTCATATTTCCGGTTTTATGTCTGGATTGGTGATTTATCTTTTTCTGCCCAAAGCTGTGCCGGACCGGAAATCTCTGATCGGGTAAAGTTTTCCCCCAAAATAACTATTTTGGCATGGTCACTGTGAGAAGACCCCGAATAACATTTCTACTGCCTGATGCACTAAAGAAATTAACCACAATAAAAATGAATTCGGAACTGGAATGGAAGAACCCTCTGCTCGTCATCCCGCCGGAGCGGGACAAGTCTTCGAA
>DYOS01000063.1 GCA_020720405.1 Caldithrix sp.
CTAGCATTGCTGTTTGCAAAAGCTTTTGAGCAAACCCCACAGTATTGGCTCAATTTGCAAGCCAGCTATGATCTAAAAACTGCTGAGAAAAGCATCGCCAATCGTCTCGTTTCCATTCATAGTTTGGCTCATGCTTAATGGCTAACACCTTATTCCACCGTACTGACCGAAAAGCTCGGCCAGCCGGTTATGATGAACGTTATCCCAAAAGACACTAAATTATTTGAAAGTGTAAAATAGTTTGTGCAAATGTATCTAATGCAACCGTTAATCCGGTCTCCTTTCTTCAAAGTAAATGGTAAAATAATTGTAGCCGTCCGGAGAAGTGCAGGTTTTCCGGTAAAGTTGAAATATTATAAAAATATTGAATCAAATGAATTCTAATCGTCTTGCCCTGTGTCTGATTGTCCGGGATGAAGCATCCTTTTTACCGGGTTGTCTGGAAAGCGTCCGTGATTTGGTGGATGAGATCATCATCGCCGACACCGGTTCGACCGATGACACGGTGGGCATTGCCAAAAGCTTTGGCGCCAAAGTCTTTTCCTATCCGTGGCAAAACGATTTTTCCGCCCCCCGCAATGCCGTTCTGGAAAAAGCCCACACGGACTGGATCTTGCATCTTGATGCCGATGAGCGATGGGCTGGTCCGCCGCGGACAGAAATTGAGCCCATCCTATCCGCCACAACGGCCGAGGCTTTTATCATCAGGGTGCGCAACCTGCATCCGGCCGGTGACCCCGTGCACTATCTCGATTCTCCGCAAATCCGCCTGTTCCGTAACCGGCCAGCGTACCGTTACCGCAACCCGATTCATGAACAAATCGAACCCTCTATCCGGGCCGGCGGTGGTCTAATTGTGCAGAGCAACTGGCTGATCAGGCATGAAGGTTACCGGATTCATCCGGAAAGAAAGGCAGAACGTAATCTGACGCAGATGGAAAATGCAGTGAGAAACGATCCCAATAATTATTATCTGCGCCTGAAATTGGGTGAAACCTACAAAGCGCTTGGCCGGGCAGCGGAAGCCTTGCAGGTTTTATCCATTCTGGAAAGTGAAATGCCGGGCAAAGCGGATGAAATTCTGTATCTGCGCCTGGCTCAGCTTTATCTGGCCGCGGATAATTATCAGGAAGCGTTTACCTATGCCCGGCAAGGTCTTGATCGTTCGCCGGATCATCTTGTTTTATTGTTTGTGTTTGGTGTAGCCGGTTTGTACCTGCAGCAGGTCGATTTGTCCCGGGCCGCTCTGCAAAAAATATTGACAACCGATACGGCAGGTCTTTTTGATACGGTCTTTGTCAGGCAGTTGCTTTCCGCAGCAGAACAGCTTCAGAAATAACCGCGCTGACCGATTATAAAGCATCATTTAATCACAGGAGGGTGATCATGAGCGGCGCTCAGACCATCAACCATCTCGGTAAAAAAATTGTACAGATTGATTTCAGCAATCTCCAACCCGAACAATCCATGCTGGTCATGGATGATGCTGCCCGGCAGATCCGCAGCAATCCGCCGGCTTCGGTTTATACGATCACCATTGTCACCAACGCCGCCTTCAATCCGCAAATCACCCAGGCACTGAAGAATTTTGCCCAGGGGAACAAACCCAATGTTATTGCCGGAACCGTGGTCGGATTGAACGGCATGCAGCAGATCATTTTCAATGCCATCCAGAAATTTTCCGGGCACAAACTGGTGGCTGTAAAAACCATTGAAGATGCCAAAAAATACATTTCCGCCAATTAATCTGAATGCCTGATGCCAAAACCTGACCGCTCCGATCAAACCCTATCAGTTTGTATGATCGTTAAAAACGAGGCCCAATTTCTTGCAGACTGTCTGGCCAGTATTGCCGGTTTAGCCGATCAGATTGTTGTTGTGGATACGGGTTCAACCGACGACACACTGAAGATTGCCGCCCGATACAAGGCTGAAATTTATCATTTTGATTGGGTCGGGGATTTTTCCGCGGCGCGGAATGAGTCGATTCGCCATGCCAGCGGAGACTGGATTTTCTGGCTCGATGCCGATGAGCGGCTGAAACCGGATTCGCAATCTGCCCTGCGTGCTTTACTCCGCCCTGAAAAGAAAGCGGTGGCCTATATTATCAACATTATGAACAGGCTGGCCGACGGCCAGAATTATAAACTATCCAAAGCCCATCGTTTATTTAACAATCACCGCGGCATTATTTTCGAGGGCCGGATTCATGAGCAAATTGCCGGGAGCGTCGGACGGCAGGGCGGGGAAGAGCGCACCTCAGCTGTCTTTCTTGAACATCTCGGCTACGGATTGGCGCCCCGGGAACAAGCCCTAAAGCATCAGCGCAACCTGCAATTACTGGAAACCATGGCTGCTGAAAACCCCGGGGATGCTTATGCCCATTTTACCCTGGCCCAGCAATACCAGCTTTTGGGGCGCAGCGAAGAAGCACATACTCATTTTCTTCGTGCGGTTGGGAATAACCGATTTACAGCCGGAATGAAAGCCTCGCTTTACAATACCACCGCTGAAGTCAGTCTTGCGCTGGGCCGGATTGATGAAGCTCTGGACTTCTGTAAACGCTCCATTGCCATTACCCCAAAACAGGTTGGCGCCTGGTTTATAAAGTACAAAGCCGGGTTAGCCCATGAAAATTATCGGGAAGCCATGGCTGTTCTGGAAAAAATAAAAAAATACAATGCTGAGCTGAAAACAAAACCGGGCTTACTTTCCGGCGATGTTTTGCTTTCCGATGATCAGCTGCGGCTGACTGAAAGTATTCTTCTCCGTAAAACCGGTCGCCCGGACGAAGCCCTGAACCTGCTGGAAAGAATTGACACCGCATTTTCCGGCCGGCAGCGGGTTCTGCAGGAGATTTCGGAAATTTGCCTGGAACTGAACCGTCTGGAAAGTGCCGAACAGGCGCTGCGGACTTTGCTGCTTCTTGCCCCGCAGGATGCGGTTGCCGTGCAAAGACTGGGTCTTCTTTTAACCCGGCGGCAAGCCTTTGCTGAAGCCATTGTTGTGTATCAGAATTATCTGCGGATTCAACCTGGTCAGCCTCAGATTGTCCGGCTTTGTGCCGGGCTTCTGGCCAAAACCGGTCAGACCGAACAGGCCGTTCAATTATTACAAACGGCCCGTCCGGTTCTATCCTGATGGCTTGACTTAATGAGGGGCAAGGACTAACTTCCGCCTTCTTTTTGAATGAAGATCCCGGCTTTCGGAATATCGGGATGAAAATATAAACAGCCAGGTCCCACGCAATAGGACAGCACTTAACCCCGTCAGGTCCGGAAGGAAGCAGCGGTCGGTGCCTGGAATATGTGCCGTGGTTAACCTGGCTTTTTCATTGGGAATAAACATCATGTCTTATGTGGTCATTGCCAGGCGCTGGCGGCCCCAGGTTTTTACGGAAATCATTGGTCAGGAACATGTTTCGCGCACCCTGGCCAATGCCATTCAGTCTGGCCGGATAGCCCATTCTTATATTTTTGCCGGACCGCGCGGTGTCGGTAAAACCACCTCAGCCCGCATTCTGGCCAAGGCACTGAATTGTGAACAGGGTCCGACCACCACACCCTGCGGTGTATGTGCCTCCTGCCAATCGATTACCCTGGGCAACGCCCTTGATGTACTGGAAATTGACGGTGCCTCCAACCGTGGTATCGATGAAATCCGCAATCTGCGGGAAAATATCCGTTTTACGCCCACCATGGGTAAATACCGGATTTACATCATCGATGAAGTGCATATGCTGACCAAGGAAGCCTTTAATGCCCTGCTGAAAACTTTGGAAGAGCCGCCGTCTCACGCCATATTCATCTTTGCCACAACCGAAATTCACCGTGTTCCGGCAACCATTTTGTCCCGCTGCCAGCGGTTTGACTTTAAGCGCATGCCGATCAAAACCATTATTGCCCATCTCAGGCGCATCTGCACGGAAGATAAAATCAGCATTGATGATGAAGCCCTGCTCCAGATCGCCAAAAAAGCTGATGGTTCCATGCGCGATGCTCAAAGCATCCTCGATCAGATCATCTCTTTTGGCGGAGACACAATTACGTTTGAGACCGTAGCCCAGTCGCTGGGTGTTCTTTCCTATGATCTGTTTTTTGAGGCCAGCCGGCTGATTGAAGAACAGGATATCCCCGGAATTATCAGTTTCTCCCAAAAACTATTTACCGAAGGCATAGATTTAAGCGATTTTCTGGATGGGCTGGAAGAACATTTCAGAAATTTTTTACTGGTGCTTTCAACGGGTAAAACCGAGTTGCTCGATGTTCCTGAGTCTCACCTTAGTTTATATCTGGAAAAAGCCAAATCGTTTACACAGAATGATCTGATTGCCATTCTGCAGATCGTCGGTGAAATGATCAAAGATTTGCGCTGGAACAGGCATCCTCATTTAAAAATTGAGCTGGGGCTGATAAAAATCGCCCGGCTGCCGCATGTCCAATCCATCGAAAACCTGATTGAAAACATCGGCTTATTAAAAAAAAAAGCCCTGAACAACTCTGAGCTGTCCCGACCGGAACCATTGTCCCCACCTGACCCGCTATTCCGGCTCAGGGAGTGCTGGCCGGAGATTGCCCGGCAGGCCGGCGGACAAAAAGCCTCTTTAAATAGCGCCCTGCTCGAAGCAGAAATCCGTTCCCTGGAAAAAAATGAACTTTACATTGGTTTCCGCCGGGCAAACAACTTTCTGGCAGAGAGTCTTAAAAAAAATTCAGCACTGGTGGAAAACTCAATCAAGGCCTTTTCTCAGCTCAATCTTAAAATTAACTGGGTTTTTGATGAAATTACCCAGCAGGAGGCAGCGCTTTTACCCCAGGAAGCGGAAGCCAAGGATGTGGTTATCCGCCGTATTATGGAAAATAATCCGAATTTCGAGAAGTTATTAAAAGAATTTGATCTGGAATTAATGTAGAGGACCGGCTATGGTTAATATGAGCAACCTGTTACAGCAGGCGCAGAAGGCGCAGGAAGAAATGCAGAAAGTGCAGGAGGGTCTTGCTGCCATCACGGTGGAAGGATCATCCGGCGGAGGCATGGTTCGGGTAAAGGCCAATGCCCGTAATGAACTGATTTCCGTTTCCATTGAGCCTGAGGTTTTGCAGCCCGGAGAGAAGGAAATGCTGGAAGATCTGATTGTTGCTGCGGTCAATCAGGCCCTGAAGCAAAGCCAGGAACGGGCCCAGCAGGAGATGCAGAAAGTGGCCGGCAGTATGCTCGGCGGACTGAATCTGCCCGCAAATTTTAAATTTCCCGGATTTTGATATGCTGTCTTTTCGGAATAATGCCCTGGAAAATCTGATCTCCACCTTGTCCCGATTCCCCGGAGTCGGCCGGAAAACAGCCCAGCGTCTGGCGGTGCATATCCTGAAGAAGCCGGAATTCGGCGCTGAACTGGTGCAGGCAGTGGAACGTGTCCGGCAGGAAGTGCATCAGTGCCGGCGCTGTTTTAATTTAGCTGAGGGAGAATATTGTCAGATTTGTGCAGACGAAAAAAGGGATCAGCACCAGATCTGTGTTGTGGAAGATGTGGTTGATCTTTTCGCCGTGGAATCCAGTCAGGAATACCGGGGTGTCTATCATGTGTTGGGCGGCGTCATTTCGCCATTGGCCGGGGTTCGGCCAGGCGATCTGAAAATTGAAGAATTGATCAGGAGGGTTCATTCCGAAAATACTGCCGAGCTCCTTCTGGCACTTAATCCGACAACGGAAGGTGAAGCGACCATGATTTATATTTCGCGTTTATTAAGTGATTCTGCAGTGAAGATTACCCGCATCGCCAGTGGAATCCCCTTAGGTTCGAATCTGGAATATATTGATGCGGCGACTATAGGACGGGCTATTCAAACCCGGCGCGATTTATAATTTCCATTCCCAGCTTTCACGGGCCAGTTCTGTCGCCGGGAAAATCTCCCGGGCCGCTGCTTCAATTTTATACAAATCCTCATCACCCGAACCCGGGTCGTGATGATACAGTAAAAGCTTTTTCACTGCCGACTGCGCTGCTGCCTGACAGGCCAGGGTAAACACACTATGCCCGTAGCCCTTAAAGCGCTCATATTGCTCTTCACTGTACTGGGCATCATGGATCAGAAAATCGGCGTTTTTAGCAAAAACTGCCAGGCGCTGATCGCAACCATAATACTGTTCAATATCCGTAGCAAAAACCAGAATCTTATCCTGCCAGGTAATTTTATAGACAAATGTGCCATCCTTGGGATGGAAATAATATTTCATCGTAGAAACCGACCAAACCGGCTTTTGCTCAGGCTGATCCAGAACATGCGACAGCCCTGCTCCGCTACCGTTACCATAAAAGGAAATCACTTTATTTTCATCCATATTGATGAATTTGATTCCGGCCCGGAATTCGTGCAGATCAACCGGGAAATATTGCGGAGATACGATACCGCGGATAATCTGCTCGAAATTCATACCCATGGTTGGCGGGCCAATAAAAGTGAGATTTGCCTGGGGCAGATAGAGTGGTGCGAAAAAAGGCAGCCCCATCAGGTGATCCATATGGGTATGGGTAAATAGTAAAGTGATATTGAGCGGTTTATGCCTGGCTGCTGCATATTCCAGAATTTCAGGCACCAGATCCTTGCCCAGTTGGATGATCCCGGTTCCACCATCAATAATCAGGATGTCGTCAGGTGTCCGGACCAGCAGACAGGGCGTATTTCCTCCGATTTTAGTTCCGTCGGCCGGGGCGATCGGGTAGCTGCCGCGAACCCCGTAAAGTTTTGCAAAAAATTGATAATTTTTCATCTGCGCGGATTCCTTTATTCCGGTTCAGGATGCAGACCGCCGTTGCTTCAGCAGATCCCTTAAAATTGCCGCCTTCTCGTAGTCTTCATTTTCTACGGCTTGTTTTAGTTCTTTTTCAATTTTATCTATCGGGTCGTCTTCATTTCCCAGATCGGCACCCAGGGGAGATTCCTCATCGCCTTCCGGGATGAAACCGGCCTCGGCCATGACCTCCTCCTCAACAAAAATAGAACTGCCGGTGCGCACCGCCAGAGCAATGGCGTCACTCGGCCTGGCATCTACTTCAAATGTTTCCAGGCTGCTCTGCAGGCGGATGATGGCATAATAGGTATTCTCCTTCAGTTCGGAGATTATAATACTTTCCAGTGTACAACTGGCAGCTTCAATCAGATTCAGGGTCAGATCGTGGGTGATCGGGCGAGGCGGTTTTATATTTTCAAGGCCGAGAGCTATGGATTGAGCTTCGTATTCTCCAATAATAATCGGCAGGGTTCGGTTGCCTTTGATCTCTTTGAGTATGACTCCGCTGGCCTGGGCCTGAGTCATAAACACACCTTTGACTTTGACTTCGATCATAATTTTCCTAAATGGCTTCAACTGCGGTTATATCCGGCACCTCACTTTTAACAATCCGCTCGATGCCCTGTTTCAGTGTAATGGTACTCATCGGGCAGCCACCGCAAGCACCGGTCAGATGAATGTATAAAACATTATTTTCATCCAGTTTTACGAATTCCAGATCACCGCCGTCGGCCTGAAGACCCGGTCTAACTCTTTCAAGCACTTTTAAAACTTTTTCAATCATAGGGTTATCCACTTTTTTATAATAAAAAAGATTAATAAATTTATTCCATAAGTCAACCAAAACTTTAATCGGCTCCAATTACTTAAAGTTTACGGTAAATCATTGAAAATTATTCCATTAGCTGAGGAAAATCAGCTGCCAGGAGGTGGAGTTTGAATCCATATGTGTTTAGAGAATATGATATCAGGGGTATTGTCGAAAACGATTTTCCGGCCGAATTTGTCATTTTACTTGGGCAGGCCATCGGCACTTATTACCTGAAACATGGTGCAGATGCGGTTTCGGTTGGCGGTGATGTCCGGCTCTCTTCGCTGCGTCTGAAACAGAATCTGACCGAAGGATTGCTGTCAACCGGTGTTCATGTTTTTGATATCGGGGTGGTACCTACACCGGTACAATATTTCAGCATGTATCATCTGCCGGTCAGCGGCGGAATTCAGATTACCGGAAGCCACAACCCGCCGGAATACAATGGCTTCAAACTGACCATGCACGGACTTCCCGTTTTTGCCGAAGCACTACAGGTAATTCGCAAAATTTTGGAACAGCAAACTTTTGCTGTAGGTAGCGGAAAAATAACCGTGACCCAGGTTTTGGAATCCTACAAGGATTATCTGAAAAATCAATTCAGATTGCAGAGACCATTAAAGGTAGTGGTTGACTCCGGCAACGGGGCCGGAGCGCTGGTTGCCCACAAACTTTTTCGTGAACTTGGGCTGTTGACCGTTGATCTTTTTGATGAACCGGACGGATCGTTTCCCAATCATCATCCCGATCCGACCGTGGTTGCCAATTTGAAGGATCTGATAAAAACAGTTGGCCGGGAGAAAGCGGATTTTGGTGTGGCCTTTGATGGCGATGCCGACCGGATCGGCGTGGTTGATGAGCTGGGGAATATTATCTGGGGTGACCAGTTACTCATTCTTTTCAGCCGGGAAATTCTGGCCGTAACCCCCGGGGCATCCATTTTATTTGAAGTAAAATGTTCACAGGCTTTACCTGATATGATTGAGAAGGCAGGTGGTAAACCGGTCATGTGGAAAACCGGCCATTCACATCTGAAAATGAAGATGAAGGAGCTCCATGCCCCGCTGGCCGGCGAAATGAGCGGCCATCTGTTCTTTGCCGATCGTTATTTTGGTTATGATGATGCCATTTATGCTGCGCTGCGTCTGGCGGAACTGGTTGCCGCCCAGCCGGGTCCGCTCTCGGCCTTACTGGCCGATGTGCCTCGTTATTACTCAACACCGGAAATCAGGGCTGAAGTAAAAGATGACCAGGAAAAATTCAGGATTGCTGCGCTGGCCAAAGATTATTTTTCCGGGCACTACCCGGTAATTGAGGTGGATGGAGTGCGGATACTTTTTGGTGATGGTTGGGCTTTGGTCCGGGCTTCCAATACACAACCGGTGCTGGTATTGCGTTTTGAAGCCTCAACCGAAAGCCGGCTGGAAGAAATTAAAGCACTGGTTTTGAACAAACTGGCTGAATTTGGAGAGATTTCTCTAAGCTGATCCGGAATCAGGCCTCAATGGGAATAGTGAAGTAAAAAGTAGCCCCGCCTTCACGGTTATTGTAGACTCCGATTTCACCGTGATGGGACTGGACAATAAGCCTTGATATGTACAAACCCAGCCCGAATCCGGCTTTTCGCGAAGCATATTTCTTGTTGTTAAGCCTGAAGTAGCGGTCAAACAGGAAGGGCAGAATCTCATTCGGAATTCCTTCGCCGCTGTCGGTGACCAGAAATCGGAAAGCGCGATCCCCGGAACTATTCTTTTTTATATCGGCTTCCACCCGGATGACCCCTTTTTGCGGTGTAAATTTTACCGCATTGGTAATCAGATTCAGTACCAGCCGTTGTATTCCCCGGTAATCGAACATGGCTGTCGGCAGCTTATCCTCAATCTGCATCAGGATTTTTATTTCTTTTTTATCCGCCTGAACCCAGATCGCCCGCATCACTTCATCGAGCAGTTCGCGCAGCTGGACGGGGGATTTCTGCAACTGGAACTTACCTTCCTCAAACTGATGGATCAGGCTTAGCTCATCAACCAGGTCAACCAGTAAATCGGTCAGGTCGATTACGTTGTTGATGATCTGCTGCTGGCCTGGATTCATCTCGCCAAAAACTTCCCGGTCGAGCAGTTCAAGGTAGGAGATAATGCTCTGCAGCGGGGAGCGGATGTCATGCCAAATCAATGCGGCGAATTCATTGCGATATTTCTCCATCCGTGACAGGCTGATAATACCACGTAACAAAGCCACGGCTGCTTTCTTATTCTTTAGAAGGGATTCATCGAAAACACTTTGAAAAAAAGTCTGCTGCTGCACCCGGCCCGTATTTGTAAAGAGGCAGCGGTAGGTGTTGGCAAAATCATTCTGCCGGGTCTGCAGCAAGGAAGAGGTTGATTCGATCGGGCCGTCCGGCGAAATAAAAATAAATAAATCAAAAACCTGGTCAATGAGTTGGGCATTCAGCTCGGTATCGGAGGCAGTCTTAACCACGCCGGATAAATTTTCTAATTCAGCCAGCAGATCCGGTGGCATTGTTCCGGAGGGATCAAATAAAAGGGTGGTTAAGAAATCAGTAGAATTCAGCATGTTTATTTTCCGTTAAAAACGGGTTTCCTCTTCTCCAGGAAGGCAGCTGTGCCTTCCTGCTTATCATAACTGCTGCACATCATACCAAAATAGGTGGACTCAAGTTCTTCAGCCTGATTCAACGGCATATTCAATCCCTGGTTCACCAGATTCAGAATGTATTTTATAGATAAAGGCGATTTACTGGTTATAGTCCGGAGCATTTGTTTACCGCTTTCCAGCAACTCGGTTTTATCATGAACTACTCTATTGACCAGCCCAAGGTCGTAGGCCCGCCGGGCATCGATCATTTCACCGCTCAGCAAAAGCTCGAGTGCAGCTGACCGGCCAATAAGGCGGGGCAGGCGTTGGGTTCCGGCATAGCCGGGAATCAGCCCAAGATTAACTTCCGGCTGACCGAACCGGCTTTTCTCGGTAGCCAGCCGCAGGTGACAGGCCATCGCCAGTTCACACCCGCCGCCCAGAGCAAAACCATCAATCAAAGCCAGCACAGGTTTGGAAAAATCTTCAATGGTATCGAAGACGCGTTGACCGATCGCTGAAAATTCCTTTCCTTCGGCCAGATTAAGAGGCTGGATTTCGGTAATGTCGGCACCGGCCACAAAAGCCTTTTCGCCCGCACCGGTAAGGAGTACACCGGAAACGGATTCATCTTTATGAATCATCAAAAGAGCCTGGGCCAGCTCGGCAAAGGTGGCCAGATTTAATGCATTAAGCTTATCGGGACGGTTTATAGTCAGCAGGGCATAACCGTCTTCAATCTGGTAATTAATATTTTTGAATTCCATAAATACTCCTGATGCTAAAAATTTTACAGTTTCCGTCCGGATGACCTGACCGATCGGAGTTACTTTATACTATCGGTGTCTGAGGTGATCCGGCCCAGCCTTATTCTCTTATCCCGTGTCCGGAAGTAGCCGGAAAGATCAGGTTTTGTTTTTTATAGTTTACGAAATTCAGATAATCAAATTCAATTTCTATAAACTATTGCATTCAAAATGAGTGACTTTTAAATTAGCAGTCTTAAAATTAGAGTGATCAGCAAGTTAAGTTGTTGATAATACTTTGATTTAAAATAGGATAAAGCGGAACATATTTTAGTTTTTTTACAAAATATGTAACTAAATAGATTTCGGGTTATCAAAGCACAACTTATTTACAAAACAAATATTAACAAATACAAGGAGATGAACAATGGCAGCAAAAGTCATTAAGTTCGATTCTGAAGCACTGGCCAAGCTGAAGAGTGGTATCGATATCCTGGCCCGCACCGTCAAAATTACTCTTGGTCCAAAGGGACGCAATGTGGTAATTGACAAAAAATTCGGCGCACCGACCATAACCAAAGACGGCGTAACCGTGGCCAAAGAAATTGAACTCGAAGATCCATTCGAGAATATGGGTGCCCAGATGGTAAAAGAAGTTGCCTCCAAAACCAGCGATGTGGCCGGTGATGGAACAACAACTGCAACCGTACTGGCCCAGGCTATTTTCACCCAGGGGATAAAAAATGTAATCGCCGGCGCTAATCCTGCCGATCTGAAGCGCGGTATTGACCAGGCTGTGGTAAAAGTTATTGAACATTTGAAAAGCCAGTCCCGCGAAGTTTCCGGTAAAACCGAAATTGCCCAGGTTGGTACGATTTCCGCAAACAGCGATACCACCATTGGTAATCTGATTGCCGATGCTATGGATAAGGTTGGCAAAGACGGTGTTATCACCGTTGAAGAGGCCAAGTCAATTGAAACTACCCTCGATGTTGTTGAAGGTATGCAGTTTGACCGCGGCTTTGTTTCCCCTTACTTCGTAACCGATTCGGAAACGATGGAAGCGGTTCTGGAAAATCCGGCCATCCTGATTTATGACAAGAAGATCAGTGCAATGAAAGATCTGCTGCCGATTCTTGAAAAATCTGCTCAGACCGGTGCTCCGCTGCTGATTATTGCAGAAGATATTGAAGGTGAGGCGCTGGCCACACTGGTTGTCAATAAACTGCGCGGCACCCTGAAAGTAGCCGCTGTAAAGGCCCCGGGTTTTGGTGACCGGCGCAAGGCCATGCTTGAGGATATTGCAGTTCTGACCGGCGGCCGGACCATCAGTGAAGAAACCGGCGCCAAGCTGGAAAACGCAACCCTGAGTGACCTTGGCCGGGCCAAACGGATTACCATCGATAAGGACAACACCACAATTGTTGAAGGTGCCGGCGCTTCCGAAGCCATCAAAGGCCGGGTTGGACAGATTCGGGCCCAGATTGAAAATACAACCAGTGACTATGATCGGGAAAAACTGCAGGAACGTCTGGCTAAACTGGCCGGCGGTGTTGCTGTCCTGAAAATCGGCGCTGCTACCGAAGTTGAAATGAAAGAGAAAAAAGCCCGGGTTGAAGATGCCCTGCATGCCACCCGCGCTGCAGTTGAAGAAGGTATCGTTCCCGGCGGTGGTGTGGCCTTACTGCGTGCCATCTCCGCTCTCGACAATTTCAAATTGCCGGGTGATCAGGGTGTTGGCGTATCGATCGTCCGCCGTTCACTGGAAGAACCGATTCGTCAGATTGTGGCCAATGCCGGTCTGGAAGGCTCGGTCATTGTGAACAAGGTAATGGATGGCAAGGGCGCTTTTGGTTTCAATGCTGCCACCGAACAGTATGAAGACCTGTACAAAGCCGGCGTTATCGATCCGACCAAAGTGACCCGTACCGCTCTGGAAAATGCAGCTTCCGTTTCTGGTCTGCTGCTAATGACCGAAGCGCTGATCACCGAAAAGGAAGAAGAAAAACCAGCCGCACCCGGCATGCCTCCGGGCGGCATGGGCGGCATGTACTAATCTGGCAATGAATTGCCCGAAGGCGGTTCCCGAAAGGAGCCGCCTTTTTTGTTTTTGAAAGATGCGGGACAGACTGTAAATTTTTTGCTACCTGCAGAGAAGGATTAGGAATGGATGCGATTCGTCTTAAAAATATGACATTTTACGCCCACCACGGATTCTATGAGGCCGAGCGTGAATTGGGCCAGAAATTCGAGGTGGATATTGAAATTAATTGCCGTCTCGACCAGATTTCCCGGGAGGATGACCTGCGTCAGACCATCGATTACCGCCAGATTTACAGCGTAGCCAAAGAAATTTTTGAAAATTATAAGTTTAAACTGATTGAGACCGTTGCTCAGAAAATTGCGGATCAACTGCTTGATTTGCCTTACATCGCTGACGTCACTATCCGGGTGCGTAAACCACATGTGCCATTAAACGGTTTGCTGGATTATGTGGAAATTGAACTGAACCGGTGCCGGACCGAATGACTACCTATTATCTGGGGTTGGGCAGTAATGCCGGACAGCCGGTTTTGTTTCTTAATCAGGCCCAGGGTCTTCTTCAGAAATTGGGAAATATCGGAACGGTATCGGCTGATTATATCTCCCCGGCTTACGGATATCCGGAACAGGAAGATTTTGTAAACCGGGTAGTCGGGTTATCCACAAACCTCTCTCCATTCCGCCTGCTGCGGCGGATAAAACAGGTTGAAACGATTCTTGGCCGGACGTTTACTTTTCGCTGGGGACCGCGCCTGATCGATATAGATATGCTTTTTTACCACGGCCCGGCCATCCAATCGTCGGTTTTGTCTCTGCCCCATGCGGAATTGGGAAAAAGGCTGTTTTTTTTAGTACCTTTGCTCGAGGCTGAAGATTCTTTCGGCCCGGCCGACCGGGAAAATTTCCACAAGGCTGTTGAATTACTCCGGCAGCAACAGATAATTAAGCGATTGGAATATGCCGCTAAACCAGTATAAATATATTGCAGTTGAGGGTGTGATCGGGGCAGGGAAAACGACCCTGGCCGAAATGCTGGCCAAAACCCTGGGTACCTCACTGCTGCTCGAGGAATTTGAGCAGAATCCATTTCTTGAAGAATTCTATAACGACCCGGAACGTTTTGCTTTCCAAACCCAGATTTTCTTCCTGCTCAGCCGGTTTAAACAACAGCAGGAATTACAGCAGCCCGATCTTTTCCGGCAGCGCATCGTCACCGACTATATTTTTGAAAAAGACCGGGTTTTTGCCACACTAAACCTGAGCGATAAAGAAATAAAACTGTATGATGGCATTGCCCGGCTCATGGAAAAACAGATCGTTCGGCCTGACCTGGTGATTTACCTGCAATCTTCAACCGCTCACCTGATGGAGAATATTCAGAAACGGGGCCGGGCCTATGAAAAGAATATGCGATCCGAATATATTGCTGCCCTTAATGAATTATACAACCAGTTTTTTTTCCATTACACCCGGGCGCCTTTGCTTATCATCCGCACCGATCAGCTTGATTTTCAGCACGACGCCAAAGATTATCAGGATATTCTGGTGGAAATGAATCACCATTCCGGCGGAACCCGGTATTATATCCCGCAAAAAGGGTAATTATGCTGTTGAGAATGATACTTTTGTCGATCCTCTTCTATCTACTGATCAGAACGGTAAGAAGGATTTTTGAACCGGAACCTAAAAACAAACATGTCAGGGAAAAGTCTTCCGGGGTGAAGAAATCCTATGACCATTATCCGGCCAATGTTGAAGATGCAGACTATGAAGAAGTTGATGAATAAACCAAAAGGGCAGTATGCACACAACTGAACCGGAACCGGAACCAAGATTTTTTCAGGATGATTCTGAACGGTTTCAATATTATGCCCGCATACTGAGCCTTTACCAGCTGCAGCACGAAGTGCAAAATGAAATACAACGCTTGTTCGGGTTGGAAAATGGCTTCATCCTGATCCCCGACCCGGAAGCTGGTCAATTCCGCATACCGGTACTTTTCTCAAACCACACCGAAAGAATTATAAATCTCTCTGCCTCGGAAATTACAGAATTAGCAGACTCTGAGCGTTTAAAGGAATTAAAACAGGATGAATTGCGGCAGAAACTACTTGCGGATACCGCCGGCAGCATTTATTACATTACGCTTTTCAAAGAACCGCATCTGCCCGGGATTTTGTATATACTGAATTCTGACCGGGAATTATCTGCGGAAACCGCAGCCGGGCTGAGCCGCTATTTGCAAAATCTGGCCGTGCCTTTTCATAATGCTTTTGAGTTCGAAGCCGGCCAGCGTCTGCTGATCAGTTTTATCGAGAATCTTTCCATGGTGCTTGACGCACGCGATTATATTACAGCCGGACATTCGCAACGGGTAACCCTGTATGCACTGGAAATCGCCCGGGTGATGCGTCTGCGGCGGACGGAAATGGAAACCCTGCGTCTTGCTGCCCTGCTCCATGACGTTGGCAAAATTGCCATCCCGGAAGCAATACTGTATAAAACCAATGATCTCAGCCTGGATGAATATGAGATCGTCAAACGCCATGCCCGGATGACTGAGATGATTTTATCAAAAGCGCATTTTTACGGTCATCTTCAAAATGTCCCCTCCGTCGCTGCGGCTCATCATGAGCGGGTGGACGGCACGGGTTATCCGAAGGGGCTGAAGGCGGCGCAGATTCCCTTGGGCAGCCAGATTATTGCTGTGGCCGATGTATTTGATGCTTTGACTTCACGCCGCAACCGGCAAAACCGGCAGCCGATTGAAAAAGTTCTCGAAGTACTGGACCGGGAAACCGGCACGGCCTTCGAGCCTTATGTTATTTATCAGTTCAAACATATCCGGATGGACAGTCTGATTCAGATTATGGAATTCGGTCATGGTGATGAATTGCTGGCCGAAGACCTGAAGCTGCTCCATTCGATGGCCCTGAAGGATTATATAGAGCGCAGACGGAGCAAGGATAACAGTCTCGAATTTGAAGCGCTGGACCAGGTATTTAATTTCTATTACCAGAGAATATACCGCCTGCCCGGGATGAAAAGGTAACTGAAAGACCCGATTGAAGATTATTCTGTCGAAGGATAAATAAAGGGAATTTGGAACTGGGAATTGAAGAACCTGACTATGCTCGTCATCCCGCCGGAGCGGGACAAGTCTTCGAACGATCCCGCCCGGGCGGGAGAGGAGAAATCTTAATAAAGAAAAAGTAGCCACCGATTGACACCGAAACACACCGATTTCTTCACTGCTTTCTGGTTTCACCTTTCCATAGGTTT